>DATJJI010000139.1:0-6783 GCA_035492275.1 Mucilaginibacter sp. | reverse complement strand
GGCATTTACCTCAAAAAAGCTCAATTTCTTGTCTGTCTTGGTTATGCCAAAATCGTTATCCAATATTAACTCAACCATTTCATGCAGCAAGCTGTCCTGTAGTCGCGTTGCGTTTATGCCATTTAATGGGAACCTGACAATTTTGCCGTCCGGGCTATATTTACGCCATTTTTTATTAAGTTTATAAGCCGCGGCATATTTGTCAGCAAGTGTCTGCGTAGTATCATAAGCGGTTAATAACGTTTTTCGCATTAGCTTCCGGCTTTTTATCAGTTCTTCAACATTATCGCCGGCTAATACGCCGCTGGCGCCACTTAAACTGTTTAAGTCCAACACGGCTAATCCCGCAAGGGCCGATAAGCCACCACCACCGCCTATTGATTTTGAGTCGTCTACCACAAAGGTTAAGCGGGCAGTATAGGTAGGCGATTTATACCAGGCTGCAAACGCGCCTGCTATGCCCCCTATAATCAAGGTTATAGCCAACCCTTTCTTAAATCCTAAAAGATATTTTAAATCACCAATTCTTTGGATTAAAAGCTTTTTAAGCGAAAATTCAGGCTCGTAAGGATATGATGTGTTTTGCTGGTCCATGTTATTTATGCAGAATAGCTATAATACTTACTATTGCGGTTAATGCAGTGGCTATTCCTCCGATATCTCCTATGCCTATTTTAAACCTTGAATCGACTTGCTTTTCTGGAACCACAATGCGGCTGCCTGGTTTTACCTGCGGGTAAACCCTGAAAAAAAGGAAATGTTTGACCGGCTGATTCAACCCATCAGGATATTGAATGTATGCGCCTTTTAGCCGGGCATTTTGAGTAGTACCGGCTGCGGCATTAATATAATATTTAAAGTGTTTGCCTTTGTAAGTTATGTATTGCGGATTATTAACGGCTCCGGCAACTTCAACATAAGATATAACACGGGGCACATACACGCTATCACCAGGCAGAAGGATCATTTTACTCCGCTCGGATGCAGAAAGACGGCGGTTTGCTGAAAGATCAAGATTTACCCTGACGCCCTCCCTATAAATTTGTGTGTTTTCAAGCGAACCGTATGGCGTTACTCCTCCGGCTCTTGCCAAAAACTCAAGCGCAGTTTCATCACGTTTTTGTACCGGGTAGCTGCCCGGGAATGCTACTTCACCTTTTACGATAACGTTACCTAAAGAACGATAATTAACCAAACGCGGCACATTGATAATATCCATAGGTTCAAGCTCAACGTTTTGGTTGGCCTCATTGGTCATATCAACCGTAAATGTGCGTACCAATTGGTTAGCAACGCTATCAGATTTATTATTGATTATGCGCGATATTTCAACATGGTGTTGAGCCGCCTCATCAGCAAAGCCGCCTGCCATTGCTATCGCGTCGCCTAATTTCAAGTTATTGCGATATACAAAAGTAACCGGGCTTTTTACATAGCCGCTTACGGTAACACTTTGTGTCGAAACAAATAAAGTGCGATCGAGAATAACCACCGAGTCTTCACGTAAAAGCGGAACATCATTTTTGCCGGAAATTATATCACTTGGTTTAAATGAGATAATTTGTTTTTCAAGATTTGGAAGCGTTCTGCTTATATAGCCGCGTTCCATATATGCTTCGGGTTTTAAGCCTTCAGCATCTTTTAATAGTTGCCCCAAAGTATAACCGGCCTTTAGTTCATAGGCTCCCTGCCGATAGACAGCGCCGCCCAACACAATCCTATTGGTGTATCTGTTAACTACTGCACCAATAGTAATCATATCGCCATTGTGCGGCACGTAGTTGGAAAACAGGTTTGCCGGGACGTCCTTTACCTCATGTTGCAAATCATTTATTTGATCAACCTTGGCTACTCCTTTATAGGCTAATTCGGTAAAACCCCCGGCATATTTAATCAGATCTTCTAAAGTTTCGTTATCCTTCAGTTCAAACAGATAAGGACTTTTTACCTCACCGGATATACCTACACGTTTCTTATAAATCGGTATATGTATAACATCCTGATCTTCTAAACGGATGTTACCGCCTTGTATACCGTTTTGCAGAAAGTCATACAGATCGACAGTTTTATAAAGTTTATTATTCCTGATTAACTCTATATTTCTTAACGAGCCATTATTGTTAGGGCCGCCTGCATTATATAGCACGTTAAACAAAGTAGTAAAAGACGACACTGTAAAATTACCGGGCGTATGAGCTTCGCCATTTACAGTTACGTGTATGCTGCGGGTATTGCCAAGATTAACCGCCAGTTGTGTTTGCCCGGTTCTTATGGCCGGGTATACTTTAGCCATTTTAGCTTTAATAAGGCTGGTGGCTTGCGCTATAGTAAAGCCGTTAAGATACACCAGGCCGGCATAAGGCAATAATAAATTACCATCGGGACTTATTTTAGGCTGTAAAGTCGTTTCATTTAAACCTGTTAAAATCACAATCACCTGGTCGCCGGGGCCAAGCACATAACTTTTAGGCGTAGCTACTGAAAAATCAGGCTTAAAATTAAGATCTTTCTGATTAAACAGCTTTATTCCATAAATTTCAAGCGGCTTAGGAGCCGGTATAGCTACAGGTTCTTTTTTTTGAGGCTTGGGCTTAACAATAGTATCAGATACGTTTCTTGACAGATTACTTTCTTTGCTTACACTGGAAACAGTTTTTTTTTGCGTGGATTTGTCATTAAGCCCCAATAATGTAATACGTTGTTTAAGCACCGCAATGTCGTCTGGCGATACACCATTTTTTTGTAGGGCAGCATAAACGTCTTTTTCACTTAACCCTGCAGCCTGTGCCTTTTCCCAATATTGGATGATTTGTTCATCTGTTAATTGGCTGGGTTTAAAATTTGAGATATCACTCATTGATAATTTCTGCGCTATCGAGACCTGCGAAGAGACGATAAAAGAAAATATCAGGAATATATAGAGTAAGTATTTAAGTCGCATTAAATATGATGTTGATGTAAGTATGCAAATATAAAATATTATATCGGTCCTGGAGTTATGCTGCATAGCATAACCCGTTAGAACCTACAAACCCGGAATAAGTTTTTGCAGGCCCTCAAAATGTTTTTCGGTATTAATCAAAGTATTGATATGCAATTGAGCATTTTTACCCATTCGCTCAGCCATCGCAGAATCGTTATATAGCTGTTTTATTAATGCTGCCAGTTCCTCATGGTTACCGGGTTCAAATAATAATCCGGTATGGTTATGTAGCACCATTTCTGGTATCGCACCAATATCAGACCCTATTACGGGCCTGCCCAAAATCATTGCTTCAACTACGGTAAATCCTAAAACCTCATACCACTCTGAAGCGCATATCAGAAAATCAGCGTTAGTAACCAATGCCAATGTGTCTTGTTTGTTCTTCTTGCCTTCAAAAGAAACATTATTAAGCTGGTTCTTTTCTTTAAAATCTTTTAGTGATGCTTCTTGCGTACCTGTACCTACTATTTTAAGATGTATATCCGGGCAATTTAACATCGCTTTAAGCACAGTAAGCGCCCCCTTTATTTTCTCTAATCGTCCTACAAAAATAATATAGCGTTCGCCTGGTAATTTAACTTTTGGTTTTGTTAAATCTATGCCTGCAGGGTCATAACAATAGTACAACTGTGTAAGCTTATCTGTGTGGAAATTAAATTGCTTAAACTTATTATAACTAAAAACAGACGGGCATATAAAATGATCTACAAATGCATAGTAATCCAGATATTGATGTACATAGCTTTCTAATGCAGCCACTGTACTAGCCAGATATGAACCTTTTTTGCAGGTATGTGTAATGCAATTATAAAACGCGTTACCGTAGCACCGTTCACAAACCTCATCATGGCTTACAAAAGTGCTCTCTGGACAGATGCATGTATAATCGTTTAGCGTCCATACGATAGGTATTTTTCTGTCTTTTAAGATCTTTAATATGGTTGGTGTAATGTAATGATGGATGACATTTATATGTGCCGCATCAATTTTCACCACAGATAGTAAACGTTCAAGGTTTTTTTGCGCCTCGGTAGAGTAAATGCTCTTGGCTACCACTTTAATACCGGCACTAATACTACGTTTATTTATTTTTTTGTAGTCGATATTTTCGATGAAATACTCAGAATAAGGCGTTTCAAAATTCCTGTCATCTTTCATCGAAAAAGGTATAACGGTGTGCCCCTTTTTTTGATAAACATTTACTACATTTTCTACATAGGTCCAGTCGCCGCCGCTTGGATACCATGTCCAGTTAACAACAAGGATATTCATGCAGCGTAAGGGGTGGAAACAGGTATATGATATGCCATCTATTTATTAAATATTCAAACAAAATTCAAATTTAAACGTATTATACCTTATAACGTAGATAGTACTTAAGAAAAGTAATTGTTGATTTAAATTTTTTTCAGCTTTTGAGTTAATTACTTTTGAGTTAATTAAATATGCGACGAAAGTATAAAAAATTCAATTCTATTATTGAAGGTTTATTAATGGCATTACGTTTTTTTGGAAAATATGGTGAGAATCACCTAAAAAAAGTTAATTTTGGAAGTTGAATTTGTGTAAACAAATTACCTACAACTACATCATCATCTACCAAATGTAACCATTATGGTTTAACGTCTATATGAAGAAAAAAATTTACATTGCAGGTGCGGGTGGAATGCTTGGTGAAGCCTTTTATCGCATTTTTAAAGATGACTACAACATTAAATGTTCCGACAAAGATGTAAATGAACAATGGCTTAGTTTTCTTGATTTTCGTAATTTCGAAGCATACCGCAAAGACGTAGAAGCTTTTAATCCCGATTTTCTGTTTCATTTAGGTGCGCATACCGATCTGGAATATTGCGAGCTTAATGTTGACGATACTTATTTAACTAATACTACTTCTGTCGAAAATGCTGTTTTCATAGCTAATAAACTGAATATACCCCTGCTGTATATAAGTACCGCAGGCATATTTGACGGTGCAAAAGATTTTTATGATGATTGGGATGAGCCAAACCCGCTTGGCCATTACGCCCGTTCAAAATATATGGGCGAGCGTTACGTCCGCGAAAATGCTACCCGTTACATTATTTGCCGTGCAGGCTGGATGATGGGTGGCGGACCCGAAAAAGACAAAAAGTTTATCAATAAAATAATCAAGCAACTGGTAAATGGTAAGCGCGAGCTGCATATTGTAAATGACAAAGACGGTACGCCAACATTTACCGTTGATTTTGCAAAAAATGTAAAATTGTTATTTGAACGCGAATATTGGGGGCTTTACAACATGGTTTGTAATGGCGAAACCAGCCGCTATGAAGTTGCTAAAGAGATAGTGAATATTTTAGGGCTTAGTAATGAAGTTACTTTACACGAAGTATCTTCAAGCTATTTCAATGAAACTTATTTCGCACCAAGGCCACCATCCGAAAGATTGGTCAACAAAAAACTAGAGTTAAGAAGCATGAATATCATGCGTGAATGGAGGACTGCACTTAACGAATACATCCACGACTATTATACAGATCATCTGCGAGAGAAAAACATTCCTTTGGTTAAAGAGAAAATTATTTTATAAATCTTTAATTTCGTAAATGCGTATTGCAGCATTTGGTTTCCGGTCTATGCCCCCTGCAAAGGGCGCCGCCGGGGCAGATAAGTTTGCACTTGAACTTTTTCCCAGATTAGCCGCCAGGGGACATACCGTCACTGCATACAACCGGCGATACAAGGAGGCTTTTGTTGATATTGAAGAATACAGAGGCGTTAAAATAAAGACCTTCTCCACCTCTGAAAAGACTGGTTTCGATACCCTTTTTCACTCTTTTAAATGCACCTGGGATATTATTGTAAATAATACTGCAGATATTGTCCATATACAAAATGGAGGTAACAGTATTTGGGCACTTCCGCTACGTTTGTTTGGTAAAAAGGTATTTATAAGCCAGGATGGTGTAGATTGGAAACGCGATAAGTGGACTTGGTATGCCAAGCTATATCTGAAATTTTCATCGTTTATAACGGCTTACCTGCCTAACGAGGTCATATTTGATAATGTAATAGCCAAAAAGCTTTTTGAGGATAAATTTAAGCGGCAATATAAATTTATACCGTTTGGGAGCGAGGTGGAAGTTCCGTCAGACAATGGCAATGTGCTATCGAAATTTAACCTGCAAAAAGGCGACTATTATCTTTTTGTTGGCCGGTTTATACCCGATAAAGGTTTACATTATTTGATACCGGCTTTCAAAAATTCAATCTCTGGCAAGAAACTTGTCTTGATAGGCGGATCGCCTAATCCGTCACCTTATGAGCAGGAGATAATGGCTATGGCTGATGATAAAATTATCTTTCCCGGCTATGTTTATGGCGACGATACTAACATACTGATGCGTAATGCTTACTGCTATATTCAGCCATCAGATGTAGAAGGACTATCGCCGGTGATATTAACTGTTATGGGATTGAACGTACCCCTTATTGTCAGCGACATAGAAGAAAACCAATACGCCGTACAAGATACCGCGCGCATGTTTAAAAAAGGTGATATTGATTCACTAACCGGGCAAATCAACTTTTGCGAAGAACATTATAACGAAATGAGAGTTCTTGCCCAAAAAGCCTGCGACCGGGCCTTAAGCGTATTTAATTGGAACAAAGTTGCCGATGAACACCTGGAGCTGTTTGCCAACAGCTAAACTGCTTTTCTGAATATTTCTATTAATTGCACGGCGGTATTTCGCCATGAAAAGTTCTGCAATTGTGCGCGGCCTTTTTTAACAAGGTCCAATCTTATTTCTTCG
>DATJJI010000138.1:0-55548 GCA_035492275.1 Mucilaginibacter sp. | reverse complement strand
CAGCGCATTTTGCAGCGCCATGCAGTTAATTACAGTGGCCAACATACCCATATAATCAGCCTGGGCACGTTCCATCCCCGATTTTTCGGCACTCAATCCCCTGAAAATATTACCGCCACCAACAACAACCGCTATTTCAATTCCTTTATCCTTTACTGCTTTAATATCATGCGCATATTGCAATACCTGCTTGTTATCAATACCGTATTGCCTGTCGCCCATTAAGGATTCGCCGCTGAGTTTTAGTAAGATTCTTTTGTATTTCATGAACGTTGTGGGTTTACCAAAAATATAGAATAAATGTTAGTGTTAAAATTTTATGTTGTATTTGTTAAATAACGCCTTTAAAAATGGTGCCTTGTACCTGGAAATCACCGTTGAAAATGATCATATCCGCAGCGAAACCTTTTTCAATTTTGCCTTTAGTGGTATCGCCTAATAATTGAGCAGGATATAAAGATGCCATATTTACCGCTTCGGCCAGGTTGATACCAACGTGCTTAACGCAGTTTTCGACCGCTTTTAACATCGTTAATGATGACCCTGATAAAGTGCCATGCGGCTGCATTACGTAATGATCGCCTTTAAATTCGTGGTGATAGTTGCCTTCTGTAGATGTGGTAACGGCATCGGTAATTAAATATAGCTTGTTACCCAATTCGCGCTTAGCCATACGGATCATCGCATAATCAACATGTATGCCGTCGGCAACAATACTGGTATACGGCTTCTCCTCAAAAATAGCAGGGATGATTCCCGGTGCCCGGTGATGCATTTGCGGCATCGCGTTGTATAAATGCGTAATGGCTTTAATGGGCTTATTTAAAAACGCTTTACCCTCGGCATAGGTAGCATCGCTATGGCCCGATGCCAGGATAATTCCCTGCCCATGTAAATAATCGATCACTTCCTGATCCTGCAACTCGGGCGCTATGGTCATCATTTTAATTATGCCATCGGCCTTTTTAACCCAATCCTGCATCTCGGCAAGGGTTGCCTTGCGCATCAAGTTTTCGGAGTGCGCGCCCTTACGTTTAGGGTTCAAAAACGGCCCTTCCAGATGAAGGCCCAGAAAATTGCCCCAGCTGTTGCTGCGGTAAACTTTGGCTGCCAATATGGCCCGTTCAAAAACCTGGCTGGTATTGGTGCCGATGGTCGCTAAAAAGCCGGTTGTGCCCTGTTGCAGAAAATCGTTTTCCATTTGCTGCAGAGCATCGGTTAAATATTTTTCGCCGAATAATTTGCCGCCGCTGCCATAAACCTGTAAATCGATTAGGCCCGGAGCAAGATAGGCACCTTTCAGGTCAACCCGATTGGTATCTGAAGGTATTTCGGTTTCATTAATAACAGCAGCAATGCTTTCGCCTTCAATTAAAACGGCTTTGCCTGTGGCGATGGTGCCATCAGATATCAATTGAAGATTATGTAGCGCTATCATTATTTACCAGTAGAGACGCAATACTTTGCGTCTCAATAACTCAATATTTCGGAGACGCAAAGTATTGCGTCTCTACGTGAAAAAAATAAAATGGCAAAAAAAATCCCCCTCGTTTTTAGCGAGGGGGATAAAATATTTAAGCTCCTAAAGCCACCCGTTTAAAGGCGGTTACCGTAAGGCCCTTTTCAACGCTGTCCAAGAACTGGGCAACGTTTTTTGAAGAATCCTTCACAAACTCCTGGTTTAACAGGGTTGAGTCTTTGTAAAATTTGTTCAGCTTACCGGCAGCAATTTTTTCAACCATTTCTTCCGGTTTACCTTCTGCACGTATCTGGTCTTTAGCAATCTCTAATTCACGCTCGATGGTAGTTGCATCAACACCATCTTTATCAATAGCAACAGGGTTCATGGCAGCAATTTGCATCGCTACGTCTTTTCCTGCTTCATCAGCACCTGCAGCATTTTTGCTTAAGCCAACCAGTACACCTAAACGGAAGTTACCGTGGATGTAAGCGATCACTCTTTCGCCTTCAATAACCTCGTATTTTGATACACCGATCTTCTCGCCAATTTTACCGGTTTTTTCAATTGAAGCTTCGCCGATAGTAATACGTGAATTTTCAACATCAATACCTAATTGGTTCAATGCATCTAAGTTTGCAGGGTTTTGCTCAACAGCTTCGTTTGCAATCGCGTTAGCAAAAGCAATAAACTCAGAGTTTTTAGCTACGAAATCAGTTTCGCAGTTTAATTCAATAATTACACCGCGTTTGCCATCGGCAGATGTGCGGGCAATAACCACACCCTCGTTCGATTCACGATCCTGACGACTGGCGGCTACTTTAGCACCTTTTTTTCTTAAAAAATCAATAGCTGCTTCAAAGTCGCCGTTAGTTTCGGTCAGGGCTTTTTTGCAATCCATCATTCCCGCACCAGTTTGCTGGCGCAGTTTATTTACGTCGGCTGCAGAAATTTGTACTGTAGACATGTTTTTTATGTTTAAATGTTTTAAATAGTTAGTGGTGAGCAGTGAACGGTGAGTTAGTTAAAAACCTGCTCACTATTCTCCACTCACCACTAACAAAATTATTCTTCTGTAGTATCAGCTGCAGGCGCGTCGTCCTCAACAGCTGCGGTAGCTTCAACAGCTACTTTACGGTTTCTTTTACCTTCAGTTGCAACCGCTTTTTCGGCCGGAGCTGCTGCTTCAGGAGCATCAGCTTTAGCTTTTGCCTGTGCTGCTTCTTTTTCAGCTTCGTCTTCTTTCTCGCGTTTGCGTTCTTCTAAACCTTCTTCGATAGCTTTGATAATGATACCGGTTATCAATGAAATTGATTTGGTAGCGTCATCATTTGCAGGAATAGGGAAGTCGATGTTTGAAGGATCAGAGTTAGTATCAACCATTGCAAAGGTCGGGATATTTAACTTTAATGCTTCTGATACCGCGATGTGCTCTTTTTTAACGTCAATTAAAAACAAGGCAGCAGGTAAGCGATTCAGATCGGCAATACCACCTAACAAAGTTTCTAATTTAATACGCTCACGCTGTATCATCAGTCTTTCTTTTTTAGAAAGGTTAGTGTAAGTACCATCTTTAGTCAACTTATCGATGTTTGACATCTTTTTGATCGACTTGCGTACGGTTGCAAAGTTGGTTAACATACCACCTAACCAACGCTCGGTAATGAAAGGCATGTTTACACCTTTTGCATATTCAGCAACAATATCTTTCGCTTGTTTCTTTGTAGCTACGAATAATACTTTACGTCCTGATTTTACAATTTGTTTTATAGCTGCAGCAGCTTCTTCAACCTTTGATAAGGTTTTATTTAGATCGATAATGTGGATACCGTTACGCTCCATAAAAATGTACTGAGACATTTTTGGATCCCATTTGCGGGTAAGGTGACCAAAGTGTACACCTGCGTCCAGTAACTCGTCGTATGTTGTTCTTGCCATTTTGTTGTCCTCCTTAAAATATTAACGTTTACTGAATTGGAATCTCTTACGTGCTTTTTTGCGACCTGGTTTTTTACGCTCAACCATACGGTTATCACGTGTCACTAAACCTTTAGCGCGTAATGAAGGTTTCTTATCAGCATCGAGTTCAACAATAGCTTTCGCGATAGCTAAACGAACGGCTTCTGCCTGTCCTTTTACACCACCACCTGCAACATTTACTTTAACATCAAATAATCCGGTTGAACCAGAAACCTCGGTTGATTGAGTAACGATGTATTGTAATGGTAGGGTAGGGAAGTATTCTTTGTAATCTTTACCGTTAACGGTAATTGCACCGCTACCTTCAGTAAGGTAGATACGGGCAACGGCTGTTTTTCTTCTGCCTGAAGTGTTAGTTGTTGGCATTTCTTTTTTCCTTAGTTTTTAATGGTTAAACGGCTTTCGGGTTTTGTGCTTCATGCGGGTGCTTGTCGCCTGCATATACATGCAGATTGCCAAACAATGCTTTGCCCAAACGACTTTTAGGTAACATACCACGCACGGCTTTTTCAATTACGCGCGTTGGATGTTTTGCCATTAACTCCTTAGGAGAAATGAAACGCTGACCACCTGGATAACCAGTATAAGAAACGTATTGTTTATCGCTAAACTTGTTTCCGGTCAACTTTACCTTGTCTGCGTTGATAACTATTACATTATCACCACAGTCTACGTTTGGGGTAAAATCTGGCTTGTTTTTTCCACGGATGATCATTGCGATCTTTGTAGACAAGCGCCCCAAAATCTCGCCTTGTGCGTCAACAACAACCCACTGTTTGTTAACGGTTTTTTTGTTGGCTGAGACAGTTTTGTAACTTAACGTATTCACTTGCTTTAAATTAAATTATTAAAATGTTTGTATAACCCCGCTTTTTCGGGACTGCAAAGATACGCTTATTTGCTTTACTTGCAAATGGATTTCAAGGTTATTTTGCTGAGAAGTTGAAATGATGTGGGATTGGGGTGTTTGTAAAGGTATCCGTGCATTATTTTATACGGATAGATCATCCTTTCAGTATTTCTTTTTGGGATGCCGGCTGGTGTGAAATATAGAAATGATCAGAATTTTTTTGCGAGATTCATTAATTCTATAAACAATCAAAAAAGGAAACTTACCTGTATTGGTTTCATGCATCTTTTTCTTTACAGGATATTGTAATGGATTAGCTTCTATTAAGCTGATCTTTCTGAAAAATTCTATTTCAAATTTTTCTCCCAATCCTAATTGCTCATTTTCATACCAATTGAAAGTTTCAACTAATTCCTTTTCAGCTTTCGGTGATAGCTCAATCACATAGCTCATTATAATTGACCTTTACGATCTTTTTTTAATTGCTGCAACACAGCTTTAACTTCATCAATTGAACGGCCTTTGTCAGTACCATCTTCCCATCGTTTATAACGCTCATCCAATTCAGCTAAAAACTCTTCATCTTCAGACCATTCCCAGGCCGGGGCTATTTGATCTTCCAGCAAAGTATAAATAGCCTCAACCTTTTTGTCATCAGCTTCATTAATATACTCGTGTAATTTTTCCCTTATCGCCGCTGTAGTCATAATTAATATCTTTTAACAAATTTAATAATTTAAAACAGATGACTTACATGTTTTTTGGCAGTGCTACAATTAATTGTAACAATAAACATCTTATGTAAATTAAATCATTTGTACTATTAACTTTGTTATCATAACTAACTGAAATTATTATTCAAATCGCTAAAATGGTTAAGTCACTTTCACTATCTGCCTTGCTGTGCCTTTTTTTATTGCAGGCACATGCACAAACCCTGAGCCTGCCGCCCGAAGTGCAGGCGGCTTATAAAAACGGAACCCGATCATTGGATGGTAAGCCCGGAAAAAAATACTGGCAAAATCATGGCCGGTACAACATCGCTTTAACGGTATCGCCACCGGGCACGCTCATTAAGGGTGTTGAACAGATCACCTACTTTAACAACAGCCCTAACAAGCTCGATAGTTTAAATATGAAGCTTATCGTAAACGTTCATCGCCGTGGCAGGGGTGGCAGCAGTAATCCGGATGCAGGTATAACTGTTGATGATATCCGGGTAAACGGGGCAAAAGCTACCTGGGATAATTCCAAAGCCATTACCACCAACTATATGCTGGGCCTGGCTAAACCCTTACTGCCCCACGATTCGTTGACGATGAATATCACCTGGCATTATAATTTATCGCGCGGTCGTGGCCGCGATGGCGCTGTCGACTCGACCAGTTATTACATCGCTTATTTTTACCCGCGCGTTTCTGTGTATGATGATTATAAAGGATGGGATACCCAGCCGCATACCGGCTCGCTCGAGTTTTATAACGATTTTAATGATTACACATTAAGCGTTACCGTACCTAAAAATTATATTGTTTGGAGCACCGGTGTTTTGCAAAACCCTAACCAGGTTTTACAACCCGAGTTTGCCAAAAAGTTTGAGCAATCATTAACCGGCGATAGCACAGTTCATGTGGCCACCCCGCAGGATCTGGCAGCCAAAAAAGTTACGGCACAAAATACTACGAACACCTGGATCTGGAAAGCGAACGACATCAGCGATATGGCTTTAGGGTTGAGCGACCATTATAATTGGGATGCTGCCAGCGTTATAGTAGATGATGCTACAAACCGCCGGGTAAGTGTGCAGGCAGCTTTTCCTGATGCTTCTCAGGATTTTCATCACTCCGTACAATTTAGCCGATATGCTTTGGGCTGGTTCTCACATAACTGGCCGGGAGTAGCTTATCCTTTCCCTAAAAGTACCGCGTTTCAGGGTTTTGCCGATATGGAATACCCGATGATGGTGAATGACAGTCATGAAACCGATCTGAAATTTGCCGAACTGGTGCAGGATCATGAGCAGGCACATACCTACTTCCCGTTTTATATGGGCACTAACGAAAGCCGTTACGCTTTTATGGACGAAGGCTGGGCAACCACACTTGAATATTTAATAGGTATTACCGAACGGGGACAAGCATACGCGGACGACTTTTATAAAAAATTCCGGGTGGTGAAGTGGATCAACGGCGCGCATGATAAAGAGATGCCCATCATTACGCCATCGCCCGAAGTTACCTTTGGTGCAGGTAATAATGCTTATGGCAAACCATCATTAAGCTACCTGGCTTTAAAAGACATGCTGGGCGATGAACTATTTAAAAAGGCATTGCACAATTATATGAGTAACTGGCACGGCAAGCACCCCATTCCCTGGGATTATTTTAATTCAATGAATACAGGTTCAGGTAAAAACCTGAACTGGTTTTTTAATAACTGGTTCTATACGCCAGGCTATATCGATTTGGCTTTACAAAGCGCCAATCAAACATCGGGCGGTTATAAATTAAGCATTAATAATATAGGCGGTTTTGCTGTTCCGTTCAATGTAGTAGTTACTTATGCCGATGGTACTACCGATAGCACACACCAAACTCCGGCTGTTTGGGAGAAAGATCAGAAACACATAAGCCTTACCATAAAAACTAAGGCAGCAGTAAAATCGATTATGTTAGATGGTGATATATTTATGGATGCCACCCCAGCGGATAATACCTGGTCGGCTAAATAATATTGACCATATCTATAAAGCCCCTTTTTACCCAACATAAAAAGGGGCTTTTAATTTGAATGGAATGTTATAACAAAAACCACCCAATTAAATCAAATTAGTATATTAACTGATTCATAATTAAAGAAACTTAAATGTTTAAATCGATCTTACTTTCGGCGGGTTTGTGCCTGCTTTTTGTGCAAGCAAACGCGCAAAGCCTGTATGTACCCCGCGACATACAAAAGGCCCTGAAAAAAGAAACCCGCTCATTAGACGGCAAACCCGGTAAAAACTACTGGCAAAATCATGGCAAATACAATATCGCCATTACTGTTGCACCGCCAAACCGTACTATTAAAGGTGTAGAACAGATCACCTATTATAATAACAGCCCCGATACGCTGAAAAGGCTGCTCATGAAACTGATCATGAATATTCACCGCCCGGGTGCGCCGCGTGCCGTGCCTGCCAGCGCCGAGTATCTGTCTACCGGTATATTAATTGACGATATAGCGGTAAACGACACTAAAAAAACGTGGAACAACCAACGGGCATCTGCCACAAATGCGGCGTTAGCGTTGACTAAACCCTTAATGCCGCACGATTCGGTTAAACTGAATATTACCTGGCATTACGACCTGGCTACCGGAAAGGAAGGTGGCCGCGAAGGTTACATTGACGAAACCACCTATTACCTGGCTTATTTTTATCCGCGCGTAGCTGTTTATGACGATTACAACGGCTGGGATACCCTGCCATTTATGGATGACCTGGAGTTTTATAACGACTTTAATGACTATACCCTGAGTGTTACCGTACCTAAAAACTATTTGGTTTGGAGCACCGGCACCTTACAAAACACCAACCAGGTATTGCAGCCCGAATTTGCTAAGCGCCTGGAGCAATCAATGACCAGCGATTCAACCATACACATAGCTACGGCTCAGGACCTGGCCGCTAAAAACGTAACCACCCAAAACGAAACCAATACCTGGATTTGGAAGGCTGATAATGTAACCGATATGGCGCTTGGCCTGAGCGATCATTATGTTTGGGACGGCGCGAGTGTTGTGGTAGATGATGCCACCAACCGCCGTGCCAGTGTGCAGGCCGCTTTCCCCGATGCTTCGCAGGATTTTCATCACTCGGTGCAATTTGCGCGTAACTCGCTGAGCTGGTTTTCGCATAACCTGCCGGGTGTGCCGTATCCGTTCCCAAAAATGACCGCTTTTCAGGGTACCGCCGATATGGAATACCCCATGATGGTGAATGATAGCCATAACAATGATTTGATGTTTGCCCAGTTTGTTCAGGATCATGAAATAGCGCATACTTATTTTCCATTCTATATGGGCATTAACGAAACCCGCTATGGCTTCATGGACGAAGGCTGGGCCACCACTTTTGAGCTGCTGATTGGCACTGCCGAAAGAGGTAAGAAGGTAGCCGAAGATCTGTACAAACCATTCCGTATTGCCGGTTGGATACATAACCCGTCGCAGCCACAGGATATGCCGATCATTAGTCCTACCAGCGAGCTGTCATCTGCCGCAGGCAATAACGAATATGGCAAGCCCTCATTAAGCTACCTCGCTTTAAAAGATATGCTGGGCGAGGGTTTGTTTAAAAAAGCATTACATACCTATATGGATAACTGGCATGGCAAACACCCTATGCCCTGGGATTATTTTAATTCGATGAGCACAGGCTCGGGTAAAAATCTGAACTGGTTCTTTAATAACTGGTTCTTCACCAATAATTATATTGATCTGGGTATTGATGAGGTGAAAGCCGTTCCGGGAGGCTACAAACTGGAAATTAAAAACATCGGCGGCTTTGCAGTTCCGTTTGATGTGGTGCTAACTTTTGCCGATGGCACTACCCAAAGCACGCACGTAACACCAGCAGTTTGGGAGCGTAACCAGCGCCAGATATCTATTAACGTAAACGCTAAAAAAGTAGCCAAAAGCATCACGCTGGATGGCGGCATATTTATGGATGCTGATTTGAGCAATAATACCTGGAATAAGTAAACAAATGGGCTGTCATCCTGAGCCCGTCGAAGGATAAGCGACGGACCTAACCCGTCAATGCTTCGACAAGCTCAGCATGACAACGCTCTTTACTTATTAAAACAAGCCCTGCCATACAAAGCAGGGCTTGTTTTTTAAAGCCAGAATCCTATCATTCGCCTATCCTAAAAATCATAGTCAATAGTTACCAACACCGCTTTGACATTCCATCCCATTACCCGATTTTCGTCAACCTGATAAAGAATAATTATAGCGTATGTCGATCCATTATAAAAAATTAGCTGCGGAGTTTTCTGTAGCCGAAAAACAAGTTATTGCCACTGTTAATTTATTAGATGAAGGTGCTACCGTTCCGTTCATTTCACGTTATCGTAAAGAACTTACCGGCAGTTTAGATGAGGTGCAGGTGGCGGGCATCCGCGACCGCATACAACAATTACGCGAGCTGGACAAACGCCGCGAGGCCATCCTCAACTCGCTCACCGAAATGGGTAAGCTAACCCCCGAACTGGAAAAGCAGATCAACGAAGCCGAAACCATGGTGTTACTGGAAGACATTTATCTGCCCTATCGCCCTAAACGTAAAACCCGCGCTACGGCTGCCCGCGAAAAAGGTTTACAGCCGCTGGCTGATCTGCTTTTCGCGCAAAACAAATTCGATATAACAACCGAGGCCGAAAAATACATTTCCGAAGAAAAAGGCGTTGCCACGGCCGAAGACGCGCTTGCCGGAGCCAGAGACATCATAGCCGAACAAATAAGTGAAGATGCCGCCGCACGTACCAACCTGCGCGAGCTGTTTATGCAAAAAGGATCCTTTAAAAGCCGCGTAGTGCCGGGCAAAGAAGTTGAGGGTGCTAAATACAAAGATTACTTTGAGTGGGAGGAGCCGGTGAAGTCGACGCCATCGCATAGGGTGTTGGCTATGCGCCGGGGCGAGAAGGAAGAGATACTGTACCTCGATGTTTTACCACCCGAAGATGAGGCCATCGCTCAATTAGAAAAAGCATTTATAACCGGCCACAACGATGCCGCCAACCAGGTAACACAAGCCATTGCCGATGGCTATAAGCGCCTGCTCCGCCCATCTATGGAAACCGAGGTGCGCCTGCTCACCAAAAAGAAAGCCGACGAGGAAGCTATCCGTGTTTTTGCCGAGAACGCGCGCCAGTTATTGTTAGCCGCGCCGCTTGGGCAAAAGCGCACTATGGCGGTCGATCCGGGATTTCGTACAGGTTGTAAAGTGGTATGTTTGAACGAGCAGGGTAAGCTATTGGAATATACCGCTGTGTTCCCGCATACCGGGCAGGGACAGGCCAAAGAAGCCGAAAAGACTTTAGCTCATTTGTTCGAAAAATATAATATACAGGCCATTGCCATTGGCAACGGTACCGCCGGCCGCGAAACGGAACTGTTTATCCGCAAGCTGAACCTGCCGGGAGCCGAGATCGTGATGGTGAATGAGAGCGGCGCTTCGATCTATTCCGCATCCGAGGCTGCACGTGAGGAGTTTCCGGATAAGGATGTGACCGTAAGAGGTGCCGTGTCTATCGGCAGGCGGTTGATGGACCCATTGGCCGAACTAGTAAAGATCGACCCCAAATCAATAGGCGTTGGGCAGTATCAGCATGATGTTGATCAGAATAAACTGCAAGCCTCGCTGGATGATACCGTGATCAGTTGCGTGAACGCGGTAGGTGTGGAATTGAATACGGCTTCAAAGCAAATATTGGCTTATGTGTCGGGGCTTGGTCCACAGCTGGCGCAAAAAATCGTGGAGTACCGCGACGAGAACGGCGCGTTTAAGCATCGAGATCAGTTGAAGAAGGTGCCTCGCCTGGGTGATAAGGCCTTTGAACAGGCAGCCGGATTTTTACGCATTCACAATGCCGAAAACCCGCTTGATGCCAGTGCCGTACACCCGGAAAGGTATCCGCTGGTAGCGCAAATAGCTAAAGACAAAGGGTGTACCGTTAACGACCTGATGAAGGACAGCCAGCTGCGCAAAAGCATCCCGCTGCAAAAGTATATTACCGAAACAGTGGGCATGCCCACACTGAATGATATTATGGACGAGTTGGCCAAACCCGGCCGCGACCCGCGCGAACAATTCGAGGCCTTTAGCTTTACCGAAGGGGTAAACAGCATCACCGACCTCAAGATCGGGATGAAGCTGCCGGGTATTGTAACCAACATTACCAATTTCGGCGCGTTTGTGGATATCGGCGTGCACCAGGATGGCCTGGTACATTTAAGCCAGATAGCCAATCGCTTTATCAAGGACCCGAACGAGGTGCTCAAGGTACATCAACCGGTTGAGGTAACAGTTACCGAGGTGGATGCTGCCCGCAAGCGCATCTCATTATCCATGAAAACCGACGAGCCCAAACAGGAGAACCGTCCGCCTGCTCCCCAAAAGCAGCCTGCCAAGCCAATGTACAACCCTCCGCAAAAAAGGAAGGAGCCTGAACCAGAAACAGATATGGCTGTTAAACTGGCCGCGCTAAAGAATATGTTTAAGTAAAAACTAACATTGTCATTTCGAACGAAGAACGAAAGAGAAATCTTATACAAGAAATAGGAAATAGCATGTAGTATAAGATTTCTCCCTATGGTCGAAATGACAAGTGTTTAATAGGTGGGGGATTTGTCAACTTTTTAAAAGTTGACAAATCTAATTCGTTATAAATAAAGGATTTATTGGATATTGGTATTATACAAAAGCTATTTTTGAATAACCATCAAAACTCACATTATGAAAATCATTATTGTAGGTGCTACCGGCACCATTGGCAAACATGTTACCACTGCTTTGCAAAAAGACCATGAAATAATAAAAGCCGGTTCAAAAAGCGGCGATCTGCAGGTTGATATCTCCTCGCCTGTATCGATAGAAAACTTTTTTAAACAAGCCGGTAAGTTCGATGCCCTGATCAGCGCCAGCGGCGATGCACATTTTGGTCCGCTGCATGCCCTTACTGATACCGATTTTAGAAAAGGTGTAGACAGTAAATTTATGGGTCAGGTTAACCTGGTACTTATAGGCCAGCATTACATTAACCCTAAAGGTTCGTTTACCTTAACCTCCGGCTCATTAGCTATCGACCCGATTGCCTATGGCAGCGCGGTAACCGCTATCAATGCCGCTATTGATGGCTTTGTACGCTCGGCCGCGTTCGAGTTAGAGAACGGTGTACGCATTAACTCTGTGGCGCCTGATGTGGTTGAAGATTCGCCTGCCTACTTTCCATACTTCCCGGGCCATATCCCGGTTAAAATGGATAAGGTTACGCAAGGTTATGTGAAAAGCGTTTTGGGCAACCAAACCGGTCAGAATTATTTGATCATTGAATAAAAAGTTCCCCTCTTGAGAGGGGGCGCGAGAGATAAGTGCGGCTGCAGGGGGGGTGTTAATAAAGCGACATAACACACCCCTACACCCCTCTCAAGAGGGGAATCACACTGCCCCGCCTAAAACACGGACTTATCATTCAAAACAATAAATTTGCCGTATGCCCAACGCGCTTATTTCTTTCCTTAAACTATTTCGTGATATCTCTGCCGGGGATGAAGCATTGATAGACGCAGCTTTAGAAAACCGCAGTTATAAAGAAGGCGAATATTTATTCAGGGCGGGTAATGTTTGCCGCGAAATGTACTTTGTTGCCAACGGTGTTTTGCGCATTATGATGCTGAACGAGCAGGGCAACGAGATCACCTATTTCTTTTTAAAAGAGAACCAGTTTTGCACCATACTCAACAGCTTTAACAACAATGTGGTTGCTCACGAAAGCATCAGCGCGGCCTGCGATGTGGATGTGCTGGTTTTTACCAAGCGGGCGTTAAACAAACTATATGCGCAATTTCCTTATGTAAAACAATTGATAGACCAGATAACCCAGCAAGCGTTATTGGATAAGATTGACCTTAAAAATAGTTACCTGGGCAACGACTCTACCACCCGTTACAAAATGTTTATGATGCGCCAGCCCGATATCGCGCTGCGCGTTCCGTTAAGCGATATCGCTTCTTACCTGGGCATAACGCCGCAATCGCTGAGCCGCATCCGCAAAAATATCCGTTAGCAATTCGTTTTTACCATTTGTTAAGTGCGGGCCGTTTTGGCCTGCCGAAATTTGTGCCATCAAAAAAATAACAATAATGGAACAAGTATCAAAACAACAAAACAGATCATTACAGGGAAAAAAAGTAGTATTGCTGGGTGCCAGCTCGGGCATTGGTCTGGCAACGGCCAAAGCAGTAGCGGCCGGTGGTGCAACAACTGTGATCGTATCCAGCAACCAACAACGTATAGACCGGGCTTTGACAGAATTGCCGCAAGGCAGCACCGGTTTCGTGGTCGACCTGACCAATGAGCAGCAAATAAAAAACTTTTTTAGCCAAATCGGCGCGTTCGATCATTTAATATATACTGCCGGAGAAGCTATCCAATTGATAACTATAGCCGATGCTGTTTTGGCCGATGCGCAGCAATATTTTAACCTGCGTTACTGGGGCGCTTTTATGGCGGTAAAATATGGGTCGCCAAATATTAACGCGGGTGGTTCAATCACCCTTACCGGCGGTATTGCCAGCCAGAGGCCGGGCAGCGGCTGGTGGTTGGGTTCAAGTATTTGCGCCGCGATGGAAGGCTTTACACGTGCCATGGCTATCGAACTGGCACCAATCAGGGTAAACCTGGTTTCGCCGGGCGTGGTTAAAACCAATTTGTGGAACAGTATGAGTGAAGCCGAAAGAGATGGTCTATATACCGGTGTTGGCAACAGCTTACCCGTAAAACGTGTAGGCGAAGCCGAAGATATCGCGAAAACTTACCTGTACCTTATGCAGCAACCCTACAGCACCGGGCAGGTAGTAGTGGTTGATGGTGGTGGGGTGTTGGTATAGCATCGTTTTAACTCCTTTCCTTGTGAGGGGTGCGATGGGATGTGCGGTGGCAGGGAATCGCACTTGCCATCGCACATTCTCCCCCTTAACAAGTCGCATTTACACCTTACAAATACGGCTATGCCTTTGGTATATTCGTATATTAAACCAAAGCTCAATTTATATGAGAAGTAACCCGGCAAATAATATCGACGAATACATTGCAGGTTTTCCTGATGATGTGCAGCAGTTATTACAGCAAATGCGCGCCGCCATCCACAAAGCCGCGCCCGATGCGCAGGAAGCCATTAAATACGGTATCCCCACCTTTACGCTGAAAGGAAACCTGGTGCATTTTGGCGGTTATAAAAAGCATATCGGTTTTTACCCGGCGCCAATGGGCATTGAGGCGTTTAAAAAAGAAACGGCTGTGTATGAAACCGGCCGGGGAACGCTGCAATTCCCTTTAGATAAGCCCTTACCATTAGACCTGATTACCCGTATAGTACAATACCGAGTGATGCGCCAACTGGAGAAAGCTAAAAAGTAGGCTGTTCATTCAGTGGGATTGTTTATGTCGCGAGGTTTATTATTTTTACGGTACCATTATTGTAAACAATAATAAAACCTATTGACTGATGATAATTATAAAAAACTACAACGAATTTGAGGCTTACCTTGGGCAGGAACTGGGCGTATCTGGCTGGCACACCATTACCCAGGAACAAATAGACAAGTTTGCCGACGCTACCATCGATCATCAGTGGATACATACCGATACCGAACGGGCACAAAATGAAGGCCCTTTTAAAGCCACTATCGCGCATGGTTATTTAACGGTATCGCTGCTGCCTTACTTCTGGCACCAGATAGCCGACGTGCAAAACCTTAAAATGCAGATCAACTACAGTATTGATAATATAAAATTCGCGCAGCCGGTTATCGTGAACAGCCAGGTAAGGCTAAAGGCAAAACTGGCCGCCATTGTAAACCTGCGCGGCATTACCAAAGCTACCATTGGCGTTGAAATGGAAATTGACGGCGAAAAGAAACCGGCGTATACAGGTGAGGTCGTGTTTTTATATCATTTTATGGATTGATATAAAAGGTAAATAGCAGTTATGGTTTTTTAGGTGAAATATCAGTTATCGCAAAAAAGCACGACGGTACATATTTGTAACCTGGTTCATCCTTAAATACAAGGCAGGTTAAATAATACTTTTTACCCATTTTCATGTGGTTAACATTAAAGCGTATATTTTTACGTAGCGTTGCATAATGCGTTTTTGAGTCGTTTTCAGTTGTAAAAGCCAGTTCACTTCCATCAACGGATTCAGGATATCTGGTAAAATAGTCATAGAATTTAAGCCGCTTTTTCTGGGCTAATTCCTGATATGAAAAGTCTTCATTACTTCTAAACAGGTCCGTAAAAGTTGCTTTTATAACAACCGTGGCTTTGCCATTTACAAAATGTAAGGGGCCAAAAAGATCGCAGGGATGATCGGGCGCTTTTTGTTGTGCCGATGCGCTACATGAAAGGGATATAAAAAGAATAAGGTAAATGATGGACGCTTTCATATACAGTATGTTATTCAATACTAATAAATATTTACTTAAGATAACAGGAGCTGAACAAAAATGAATAAAATCCTTATAATGTCAAATTAAAGGGAATGAGCGGGTTAGCCGTTCTCTTTTTTTATTTTTGCTTTCATATATGAAAATACTTTTATCCTACTTAAAAAATCACCGGTGGACAGTGGTACTTGCTTTAGTGCTTGCGGGCTTTAATATCGGTTTTTCCCTGGTCGACCCAATGATCACAAAAAATATCATTGACCAGTATATTGTACCTACACACCTGCCTGTGCATCATGAATACTTTACGTTCGAGTATCGTTTACATGGCTCGTTAATATTGGTTGGTTTGGCATTGGGCGCCGCTATGGCATCGCGTATAGCAAAAAATTTCCAGGATTATTTTACCAACATCATTGTGCTTAAAACAGGTGCTGCCATGTATGGCGATGGGCTTAAACACTCGCTTGAGCTGCCTTACCAGGTTTTTGAAGACCAGCGCAGCGGCGAAACTTTGGGCATTTTACAAAAGGTACGATTGGATTGCGAGAAATTTATTACTTCGTTTATCAGTGTGCTTATTGTGAGTTTGGTAGGGATGATATTTGTTATTGTGTACTCATTAAGTGTTAATTACAAAGTTACGCTGGTTTATTTTGCCGCTATCCCTATTATCGCATACGTTAGTTCGGCTTTAAGCAAGCGAATCAAGAAGATCCAAAAAAGCATAGTTGGCGAAACCACCGCCTTAGCCGGCTCTACTACCGAATCATTAAGAAATATTGAGCTGGTAAAAAGTTTGGGGTTGGCCAAGCAGGAGATAGAGCGCCTGAATAAAACCACCTTTAAAATCCTTGATCTTGAACTACGTAAGGTAAAGTTTGTGCGCAGTATGAGTTTTATACAGGGCACCGTAGTAAACCTGGTACGTAACTGCCTGGTGGTTATTTTACTGATGCTGATATTTAAAGACGAGCTGACTGCAGGTAGTTACCTGCAATTTTTATTTTACTCCTTCTTTTTATTTAACCCGTTACAGGAGTTGGGTAACGTGATACAATCATGGCGTGAGGCGCAGGTATCGCTGGACAATTTTGAGCGTATTATTAATACACCTATTGATGTTAAGCCTGAAAAACCGGTATTGGTAGAAAAGATAACCAAACTGACGTTTGACAATGTAAGCTTTAAACATTTAACCGCTAATCGTAATGCGCTTAATCATATAACCTTCGAAACCAATATCGGCGAAACTATAGCTTTTGTTGGCCCTTCAGGTTCGGGTAAAAGCACATTGGTTAAATTATTGGTAGGCTTGTATCCGCCTTTAGAGGGAGATATCACCTATAATGGTATCGCCAGCAAAGAGATCGATCTTGACCAATTACGTGAGAAAATAGGTTTTGTAACCCAGGATACGCAGCTATTCTCGGGCACTATTCGCGAGAATTTATTATTTGTTCGCCCTGATGCTACGGATGCAGAGTGTTTAGATGTATTGCAGCGTGCGGCCTGCCAAACCTTAATGGCCCGCGCCAATAATGGTTTAGATACCGTGATAGGCGAGGGTGGTGTAAAAGTTTCGGGTGGTGAAAAGCAACGTTTATCAATAGCGCGTGCCTTATTACGCAGACCAGACCTTTTGGTGTTTGATGAAGCTACTTCGTCGCTCGATTCACTGACCGAGGAAGAAATAACTGAAACTATTAGGGATGTATCTGTGTTTAAGGATCATATAACGATATTAATCGCGCACCGTTTGTCAACTATTATGCACGCCGACCGTATACATGTACTTGAAAAGGGCCGCATTATCGAGTCGGGCAAACACGCCGATCTGTTATCGCAAAAAGGCCTGTATTATGCCATGTGGCGCCAGCAAATTGGCGAGAAACACGCGGTTGAGGTTGACTAAAGAAGAATAAGGACGCTACCTATGTATATTATTACTTCGGCTATCAGTGGTACCTTTGGGTTGATTTTTTTGATCCTGTGGGCGCTATTGGTAATTTTTGCGCTCATCAGCATCTTCCGTAACTCGAACGTTAACCGCGATAATAAGTTTTTGTGGACGGTGATCGTGATCATTGTACCTATAATAGGCCCGCTTATCTATTGGTTCTGGCACAGCGTGAAGCAGCCGGAGTAAATCAATCTAAAGATTACTGTCATTTCGAGCATAGCGAGAAATCTTATACTCCATATAGCACATAAGCAAAGCGTATAAGATTTCTCCTCGTTCCTCGTCGAAATGACAATGGGAGGATATACTCTAAACCGCTGCCTCCACTTTCACCTCAGCATCAGGTGCCGATATTTCATTAAGCGATAGTGGTATCAGCCTTTTGGTTTTAAAGTAGGTAAGGCTTACAATAAGCATGGTCATGGTACCACCAAACAGCACCGCGGGCACGGTGCCCAGCAGTTTTGCCGCGATACCCGATTCAAAATCGCCGATCTCATTGGATGAGCCGATAAACATGGCGCTAACAGCCGATACGCGCCCCCGCATTTCATCAGGTGTAAGCAACTGCATTAATGTGCCGCGGATGATAACGCTTACACTGTCGAAAGCTCCCTGTCCAAATAAAAACAATAGCGACAGGTAAAAGCTGGTTGATAAACCAAAGCCGATGATAGATATACCAAAACCGCCTACGGCTATCAATAAATTTCGCCACGGCTTATTCATGGGCGAAAATTTAACCATCACGATCATGGTAAGCGCTGCACCTAACGAAGATGCCATACGCATTATACCCAAGCCCTCGGCACCAACCTTTAAAATATCCAGCGCAAACACCGGGAGCAACGCCACTACACCGCCAAAAAATACCGAGAACAGGTCAAGGCTCATGGCATAAAACATGATCTTGTTTTTAAACACAAACTTTAAACCCGCCGATAGGCTTACCCAAATACTTTCTTTAGCGGTAAATGAAGCCGGGTATTTTTTTAGGCGATATACCAATATTAAAGCGATGAGCAGCGAAACCAGGATAATACTGAAAGTGGCTGTCATGCCGCTTATGCCCGGGAATATTTTATCGGCGAAGCCGTAAGAAAAACCGGCAAGCATAGGGCCTAAAATAGAGGCCACTTGCCAGCTGGTGCTGCTCCAGGTACTGGCGTTGGGGTAAACCTCGCGTGGAATGCTATGGGTGTAAACAATAAACGTTGCAGGGCCATAAAACGCGCGGGCAAGCCCATTACAAAATATCATGGCATACATAATAGGTATGATCCAGCCGGTAGAAATATAGGCTGCCATGCTTTTTAACGTCACCGTGAAAATTACGAGTGAGGATAGCAATACACCAAAATAGATGAGCAGCAGCATTTTTCGCTTTTCGTATTTATCGGCTATATACCCGCCATAAAGGGCAATGCCAACAGCCGGTATCGCTTCGGATAAACCCACAAAAGCAATGGCAACTTTACTGTGTGTGATTTGATAAATGTAGAACCCCAAAACAGTGGTTTGCATTTGATAAGCAAACGTGAAAAAAAAGCGCATGCCCAGGTACGAGCGAAAATCCTTATAACGTAAGGCTAAGAATGAATCTTTTTTGGGTTGGGGTTGACTGTCTGTTTCGGTCATGCCGGCAAATTTACAATGCAAAAAATTAAGATTAGAATTTAAAGTATGGTAATTAAAGGGAGTGACGATAATATTATATAAACATGTCATTTCGACCAACGGGAGAAATCTTATACGCTTTACAGCCGGTCGCATGTTTAAGATTTCTCTCTACGTTCGAAATGACATAGAAAATATTGAATTACGATATCTTATCCCAGCTCAAGCCGGCGTTTTTTGCCTGGAACGCAAGGTTCAATATTTGATTTTCGGGCGATGCTAATTGCGGGTCAACGGCAAAAATATCTTCTACACATTTGCGGGCCTGCAGTAGTAATTCCTGGTCGGTGGTGAGGTCGGCTACCTTAAGGTCGAGCAGGCCGCTTTGTTGAGTGCCTTCAATGTTGCCGGGCCCGCGTAGCTGCAGGTCGGTTTCGGCAATTTCGAAACCGTTGTTGGTTTTAACCATGGTGTTTAGGCGGGTACGGCCTTCAGGGCTCAGCTTTTCCTTGCTCATGAGTATACAGAAAGACTGCTCAGCCCCGCGCCCTACGCGGCCTCGCAGCTGATGCAGTTGCGACAAGCCAAATCGTTCGGCATTCTCAATGATCATCACCGAAGCGTTGGGCACATTCACGCCAACCTCTATCACCGTAGTCGCCACCATGATCTGTGTTTCGCCTTTTACAAAGCGCTGCATTTCAAATTCTTTATCGGCAGGTTTTATCTTGCCATAAACTACGCTTATTTTATAATCGGGTAACGGGAACTCGCGCGATATTACCGCGAAGCCATCCACCAGGTTTTTAAGATCGAGCTTTTCGCTTTCCTGTATCAGCGGATAAACAATATAAATTTGCCGGCCCTTGGCTATTTCATCTTTCATAAAACCAAACATGCGCAGGCGGCTGCTTTCATAAAAATGAACGGTCTTGATGGGTTTGCGCCCGGCGGGTAGTTCATCAATTACCGAAACATCCAGATCGCCGTACAGGGTCATGGCCAGTGTGCGTGGTATAGGGGTAGCTGTCATCACCAGTATATGCGGCGGAATGCTGTTTTTGCGCCATAGTTTGGCCCGCTGCTCAACACCAAAACGGTGCTGCTCGTCAATAACTACCATGCCCAGGTTTTGGTACTGTACCTTATCTTCAATAAGCGCGTGGGTGCCTATCAAAATTTTAAGCTGCCCGTTTTCCAGCTTTTCATGCAATACTTTTCTGTCCTTTGGTTTGGTCGACCCGGTCAGCAGGGCAACCTCTACAAAATCATCGCCCACCAAGCCTTTTATGGTTTGATAATGCTGATTAGCCAAAATCTCGGTAGGCGCCATGATGCAGGTTTGAAAGCCATTATCAATAGCAATGAGCATACTCATCAGGGCCACTACGGTTTTGCCGCTGCCCACATCACCTTGTAGCAGGCGGTTCATCTGCACGCCGCGCTGGGTATCCTGCCGTATTTCTTTTAAAACCTTTTTCTGCGAATTGGTTAATTCAAAAGGTAATTTATGATGATAAAACTCATTGAAGTAATGGCCCACCTTATCAAACACATTACCCTTAAATTTTTGTGTGCGCAGCAGTTTGTTCTTTAATAATTTAAGCTGCAAAAAAAACAATTCTTCAAACTTTAACCGGTGCCTGGCTTCGGTTAGTTTAGTAGTATCTTCAGGGAAGTGTATGTTGCGGTAAGCATCTGCCCGGCCCATCAACTTAAACCGGTTTAAAATATACAGCGGCAGGTTTTCGTGGATGTCTTTTGTATGCTGCTCTAATAGCCCGGCAATAAGTTTTTGTAAGCCTTTGCTATCTAAAGTAAACTGCTTTAATTTTTCGGTCGAACTGTATACGGGCTGCAAGGTCATATTGCCCTTACGTTTTAATGCCTCGGGCGAGTACAAGTCAAATTCCGGGTGCGAAATTTGCGCCTTGCCATTAAAAACCCCGGGCTTGCCAAACAGGATGTAGGCTTTACCAATCATCAGGCTTTTTTCGGCCCATTTAATTCCCTGGAACCATACCAGCTCCATTACCCCGGTTTCGTCCTGTACCTGAGCTACCAAGCGCCTGGTGTGCTTCTCGCCTAATATTTCCTTATGGGTTAGCCGGGCTATAACCTGCACATGCGGCAGCTCGGGCTGTATGTCTTTGATCTTATAAAACCGGGTACGGTCAATATGCTTAAAGGGGAAATGCTGCAGCAGGTCCTCAAAGTTATGTATAGCCAATTCTTTTTTCAGGACCTCGGCACGCGCGGTACCTACGCCCTTTAAATACTCAACCGGAGTTTGAAATGGCTGTCCGTTCAATGGCTGTTATCAGGATTTTACGGCGATGACAGAAATTTCAACCTTTACACCTTTGGGCAAGGCGGCAACCTGCACGGTTTCGCGAGCCGGAAAATTATCTTCAAAATAAGTTCCGTAAACCTCGTTCACTTCGGCAAAGTCGTTCATGTCGGTTAAAAATATGTTGGTTTTAACAATGTTGCTAAAGTCGGCTTTTGCACTTGCTAAAATAGCTCCAATGTTTTCCATCACTAAGTGGGTGGCCGGGGTAATATCATCAGTAACCAATTCGCCGGTGAATGGATGCAGCGGTATTTGCCCGGAAACAAATATAAATTTATCGGCTACAATAGCCTGGCTGTACGGCCCTATCGGGGCAGGAGCATCAGCGGATGTGATTACTTTTTTCATTTTAAAGATTTATGTTTTTTTAAAAAAGGTGTTTATTAAATTGATCTAATGTTTTAAAATAAACCAATCAATAAGCTTCCAGATAATGCCCAGCAAAAACATGCTGATGGCAAGTGCATTAATAAAGTGCATTGCCCGCAGGTTAAAGTTGGTTGGCCTGTTGGGGTCCTTTTTTCGGAAGAAATACATGTACAAATTTACATAAAATTTCAATGCTGAAATCTATGCAGATGGCAGGAAATATTTTTAATAAAAAAAGCCCCCCGATGCCGGAGGGCTTTTTAATTATTTAACTGAGTTCAACTTATTTTTTGAATTCAACACGACGGTTTAATACACGTCCTTCCTCAGTTGAGTTGTCAGCAATTGGTTTAGTTTCGCCAAAAGCTTTAACTTTTAATTTTTTAGCAGCAACACCAGAGTTAACTAAGTAAGTTTTTACTGAAGTAGCACGATCTTTTGATAAAGCTAAGTTGTGAGCAGCAGTACCTTCTGATGAAGCGAAACCATCTAACTCAACACTTGCACCTGATGAACGCAGATCAGCTGAAGTAGCATCTAACACTGGGTAAGATGAAGTTTTCAATACTGAGCTGTCAAATTCAAACTGGATGTTTGAGTAAGCAACAGCAGCACCTGCAACTGGTTTTCTCATGAATAATGATGTGTCAATTGGAGGAGGGAAGTTGATAGCGCAACCTGAACCGTCAACTACAGTACCTGCAGGAGTGTTAGGGCATTTATCAAATTGATCAGCAACACCGTCACCGTCAGAATCTTTTTTCAGATCATTAACTGCATTTTCAACGTTAGTAACACGACCTTTCAAAGCTGCAACTTCTGCACGTAGTGCTGCGTCGTATAATTCGTCATACATCATAGCTACCGGGTTAGCCCACTCTAAGCTTGGTTTTGATTTTGAACCCAAAGTGTACTCGATACCTGCATAACCATAACCGTAACGATCTTTAGTAGGATAAGCTTTATGCACACCGTCAAAGTTATCACCATCAATAAAGTTTTCGTTATAACCTACGTTTAAAGCAAATTGCTCAGTAAGTTTGAATTTAACACCAGCGCCAACCGGAACAACAAATTCTGTTACGTGGTTAGGGTAAGGGTAAGCAGTACCGTTTGTACCGGTGATAGTAGGTTTGTAGTTAACTAAACCAGCACCAGCTGATAAGTAAAAGTTGATAGCATTTTCACGACGCAGGTAATCAATAGTAGCTACGTTAACGATACCACTAATGCTTCCTTGCCAAAATGAAGTTGAGAATTTGCTGTACTGATCAAAAGTGATACCGTCAGCAACGTAAGGAGCGCTTCCGCTGTTACCGCCAACTTTACCACCATGTAAATCGAATTGTAATCCGAATGAGTGAGCCAATTGATCTCTAACAGAAAGGCCGTAACCTAAGTCAACAACGTTGCCATTGAAATCGCTTGAACCGCCTGTAGCAACTTTTGGTGATGTTGCACCAACGTTCAGGCCAATACTCCAGGTATTGTACTGTCCGCTACCGCCAAATACCTTGGCTGTAGTTGTAGTCGATGAAGAAGATGTTGCAGTGGTGGTTTGAGCGTTAGCAGCGCCTATGACCATCAAAGAAACAAAAGATAAAGCGACTGTTTTTTTTAATGTAGAATAGTTCATAGTTTTAAGATTAAACAAATGTTTTAATTGTGATTTTTGTCAAAAATAGTAATTATGTTTGAAACGATTACCAAATACTGTTCCAAAAATTATAATTGTTAACGCAAAGAAATGAAAAATGTTCTATAGTTAGCACAAATAATGTACTTGTCATGAAATATTTACCTGTCGAAAATAAATTATTTACAAATAATAGAAAAAATTTCGTTTCACGCATAAAATCGGGTTCTGTAGCGCTATTTTATGCCAATGATGAGTTTCCGAGAAGCGGTGATCAAACCTTTATTTTTAAGCAAAATCCTGATTTTTTTTACTTGAGCGGTATTGACCAGGAGCAAAGTATATTGTTGTTGTTTCCTGATTGTCCTAATCCGCTATACAAAGAAGTACTTTTTTTAAGACAGACCAACGAGCATATTGCAGTATGGGAAGGACACAAATATACCAAGGAAGAGGCCCGGCAGGCATCAGGTATAGAAAGTATATACTGGCTTAGTGATTTTGAAAGCATTTTGCATAGCATTATAAACTATGCGGATAATATATATATTAATTTAAATGAACATGACAGGTACGTACATTCTGTACAATATCGCGATTTACGTATGCTGCAACAGGTACGTGAAAAATATCCATTACATAAATATGAGCGCTCTGCTCCAATTATGCGAGACTTACGTGTTGTAAAATCGTCCACAGAAATAGAATTAATTCGTGAAGCATGTTCATTAACTAAAAATGCATTTGAACGTATTTTAAAGTTTGTTAAACCAGGTGTTGGTGAATACGAAATAGAGGCTGAAATTATACATGAATTTATAAAACAGCGCGCTACCGGAAATGCTTACAGCCCTATCATAGCTTCAGGCAAAAATGCTATTATACTGCATTATATTGATAATAACTCTATTTGTAAAGATGGTGAAGTAATATTATGTGATTTTGGCGCAGAGTACGCTAATTATAACGCCGATATGAGTCGCTCTATACCGGTTAATGGTCGTTTTACAAAACGTCAGCGGTCAATATACGATGCGGTTTTACGTGTAATGCGTGAAGCTCGCAAAATGCTTGTTGCCGGAACAATATGGAATGAATATCATGAAGAAGTTGGAAAAATTATGACAGGAGAACTTATAGACCTGGGGCTGATAACAAAACATGATGTACTAAAGCAAAACCCCGAAGTGCCCGCTTATAAAAAATATTTTATGCACGGCACCTCCCATCATTTAGGTATTGATGTGCATGATTTTGCCAGTCGTTATAAACCGTTCGAGGTAGGAAATGTATTAACCTGCGAGCCGGGTATTTATATAGCATCAGAAGGATTGGGAATACGATTAGAAAATAATATTTTAATTACTTCCAACGGCAATATTGATCTTATGGCCGATATACCAATAGAGGCTGAAGATATAGAAGAAATAATGAATTCTAAGAATTGATTATATTACCTTGCTGATTACTTCTGATATTATTTGAAAAGGAATACCTTTTTTTTCCATCCGGGTAGATTTGTAATCTAATTCAAAAGCTTCTCTAAATGAATATTCAAAAGAAGTGTTGTCTTCTGTAGACGAATCTTTTAAAGCCATTCTGTAATACTCTTCAGCTTTTTCAACGTTATTTTCAAGCAAATAAGTATGGCCGATATTTACTGCCTCATGAAAAGGACGTTTATCATTTAGTAACTCCAAAAATGTTTTTCTTGACGTTTCAAATTCCCAGTTACAAAGTTGAAGATAAGCCTGGTTATATTTAAATAAATACTCTTCGCGTGGGGTGCTTTTTAAATGTTTGGCTTTTTCAAAAGCCATTTTAGCCTCATCAAAATTATTTGTAAGGGTATATAAAACAGCAAGTTCACTCCAAACCCTAAAAACATCATTATTAAAGCTTTCGGCTTTTTTACAATTTTCAATTGCTTCAGGATAATAGCCCAGTCTGTGCAAGCATTTTGAAAGCTGTAAATAAGGCATATATTGTGATGACGTTTCTTCAAGCAATATATTTTCGTTTTCTGCCTTTTTTATTGACAAGTTATAATACTTGATTGCTCGTTGATATTCTTTTTTACTTTGGCAGTTTTTTGCTTCTTGATAATAATCGTGGGCTGATGGTATAATAAATGGTTTGGTTGAACTATTGGCTAATAAATAACCTAAAAAATCAGGATAAATAGATTCTTCAGTTATTGAAGCATACCATTTAAGTTCTTTAAGAATTTGTTCTTTAGAAGCTGCGTTTATAATGAATATGGTATCGACCAACTCCTCTTTGATAGAACCGGAATCTGGAAACAGAAATACACTATCTTGTTTTAAGATACGTCGATTATTATGGTTGGGTGAATAAAGATAGATTTTACCCTCACTTATTGGAAGTAGTGATGCTACAGGTCTGTTATCATGAAATTCAACTACTTTATCACCATCATCGGTGTTAATACAATATATTTTACCGTTTTTATCAAAGTTATCTGCCGAGGCAAAATAAAGGGAAATAAGAGCGCTGTGAGTAAAATCTAACAGGTTTGTTGCTCCACCATAGTGTTGCATTTCAACCATTATATCAATATCATTTGTTTGATATAATTCAGAAAGCTCTTTTGAGGTAATCCTTTTGCGGACTTCAATTAATTTTTTTTCAAGATATTCAATGATTTCTCCATTATATACATTAACACTAGGAGATTTCTTTTTTTTGCTATCACGAATTCTTCTGTGCACACCCGAAACCAAATCCCAAACCTCGTCAGATTGCCCTCTATAGATAAAAGTTTTAAAATCGCCCTGCTTATTTGCTACTTCAAGTAAAAACTCGCTGAATGTATTAATAATAATTGGTGCTGTAGGTTGCATGATAGGTAATAGGTTTAATAAGGTATTAAATATGCTATTTTAATAAGAATTTACAAAACGATATATATTAAATTCCTGATTGTTTAAAGCTTTATTGATCGCCTGCTGTAACTTCTTTTTATCTACATCAAGCATCCGTTTTTGCTGTATCAGCTTATAAGCTTTCTCGGTCAGCAAAAATTCCTTTCGGGCATTTTTTATGTTTTGGGCCGATACAATAAAATCGGTTATCTCAGTTATACCCTCTCCGGTAGTGGCTACAGTTTTAAATACCGGTGTTTCTTTGGTTTCTTTTTGGTGGATGATCTTTTTCAGGTTGTTGGCAAACAGGTCGGCATCATCGCGATCGGCTTTGTTGATGATAAATGCATCGGCAATTTCCATTAGGCCCGATTTGATGTTCTGTATTTCATCGCCCGACTCGGGTACCAGCACCACAAAGGTCACATCCGCCAGCCCCGCGATCTCAATTTCTGATTGCCCCACGCCCACGGTTTCTATCAGCACATAATCAAAACCAGCCCCGCGCAATATATCAGTCATCTCGATGGTTTTTGCCGATAGCCCGCCCAATGATCCGCGGGTAGCCAGCGAGCGTATAAAAACACCGGGGTGATTAAAATGCCCGGTCATACGTATACGGTCGCCCAGCAGCGAGCCAAAATTAAACGGCGAGGTAGGGTCAATAGCCAATACAGCTACCTTATTGCCTTTGTTTACCAGTTGCCCGATCAGGCTGTTTACCAAAGTGCTTTTACCAGCACCCGGTGGACCTGTAACACCTATTACGGGCGTGCTTTTATTAAAATGCAGATTTTTTAAAAGCTCATGGGCGCCGGGCAGATCATTTTCAACAACCGTAAGCGCACGGGCCACCGACCGGAAATTGGTAACAAGGGGCAATATGTTGCTGATTTTTGACATGAACTATAAAGGAACAAAAATAACCGAAAACTACCTAATTACTCACCCCGACTACACTTCGCTGGTCGACCCTCTCTTCCGCAAGCGGTAAAGAGGGTTGTTTATTCCAAAGCATTTACCCTCTTTATGCCGAAAGCAAAGAAAGGGTGGTGAGCAAAGTGATGACCGGGTGAGTAACAGGCGCTATTATTCGTATGTTCACATATTAACAGATAAACTATATTTGCACATCAACTAAACAAATCTCCCCTGATAAAATGAAGGTAGCGGGCTTTACATTTATTCGTAATGCAATAAAAAACGATTATCCTGTAGTGGAGGCTATTACTTCTATTTTACCTATTTGCGATGAATTTGTAGTAGCACTGGGTAACAGCGATGACGATACCGAAAAGCTGATAACCGGTATTAACTCGCCAAAAATAAAGATCATCCATACAGTATGGAATGATAATATACGCGAGGGCGGGGCCGTATTCGCGTACGAAACAGATAAAGCTTTTCAGGCTATATCGGCCGACGCGGATTGGGCTTTTTATATTCAGGGTGATGAGTGCGTACATGAAAAATATCTGCCTGTCATTAAAAAAGAAATGGAGGATAGCCTGAATAATAGCCATGTTGAAGGGCTATTATTTAAATACCTGCATTTTTATGGGTCGTATGATTATTATGGGCATTCGCGCCGTTGGTATCGCCGCGAGATACGTGTAGTGCGCAATAATAAGGCAATACATTCATACCGCGACGCGCAGGGTTTCAGGTGGGATAACCGCAAGATCAATGTGAAACTGATCGATGCCTACATTTACCATTATGGCTGGGTAAAGCCGCCCGAGGGTTTAAAAAACAAGCTGCGCAACTTTAACCAGTTTTATCATGATGATGCTTGGCTGGAACAAAACGTGCCCGAAACTTTTCAGTTTGATTATAAAAATGCCGACAGGCTCATCCATTTTAATGGCACGCACCCGGCAGTAATGCAAAAACGAGTGGCCGCCACCAATTGGAACCTGAACATCGACCTGAAAAAACTGAACAAAAAAATGAGCTTTCGCCGCAAAGCGCTGCAGGTAATTGAAGATGTTACCGGCTGGCGCGTGAGCGAATACCGCAATTATAAACTGATCAAATAACCGGGGTGAAAAAAAGTGTTTCGATAATTATACCCAATTATAACGGCAGGCAGCTGTTAGAGAATTATTTGCCCCATACCATAACCGCTATTGAAAACGCCGGTGTACATTATGAGCTTATTATTGTGGATGATTGCTCAACGGACGATTCGGTGCAATTTATTCTGCAAAAATATCCTTCTGTTAAATTGCTGGTAAATAAAAAGAACGGCGGTTTCTCATACACCTGTAATCGTGGCATCGAGGCTTCCGGGTGCGAGTTAATACTCCTGCTTAACTCCGACGTAAAACTTACGCCCGGTTATTTTGAGCACCAGTTCCGGTATTTTTTAATGGATGACACTTTTGGGGTTATGGGCCGCATTATTGATATGCAAGGTGACGGCATTCAGGACGCCGCGCGTATGCCAAAATTTAATGGCTTCAAATTAAAAACCGATTACTTTTATTATACCGATAATCCTGCGGATAACCTGTACACCTTTTATCTGTCGGGAGCCAACGCGCTCATCGATGCTGCCAAGCTAAAACAGGTAGGCGGTTTTTATGAGTTATTCTCGCCGTTTTATTGCGAGGATATGGAACTGGGCATCAGGGCCTGGCGTTTGGGGTGGAAATGTTATTACGAGCATCAATCCACTTGCCGGCACGAAATATCGGCCAGTACCAAAAACTACCAGAAGCCCAAATGGATAAAAAGCCTGTATTATCGCAACCGCTTTTACCTGCATGCACTGCATTTAAATGGCCTGGCCCTACTGTGCTGGTATATCCAGATAACATTGATAGACCTGCTGCCTAAACTATTGGTTGGCCAGTTATGGATATGGAAAAGCTACAGCGAATTGTTTAAGAACCGCACCGAAATTAAACACTATAAAAACGGGCTGAACGATCTGTTAGCCAAACATCAAAGCCAATTAAGTATGGCAGCCGTCATAGCCACTATCAAATCATCGGTAAAAAATAAGGTGCTCACAAAGTTTAAAACCAGCTGATACCGGCAGGCAATTAATATATTTGCTTTTTCAGGCTAACACTATAATTGATTATGCGAAAAAATTTCAGACCAAACCCACTGAAAAAGCTTTGGTTAAAAATGACCGATGCCGAAAAGCATAACGAATATAAGCGCCACTACTCACATCATAAAGTAACCTCAAAACTGGAGGCCTTTGTTGATAGCGGGCTTGATGTTACTGTTGATGATATCCTGAAAAAAGCAGGCGCCGAAATAAACGTACTGCATGATGGCAACGCGGGCGATATCATTTACGCCCTGCCGATTTTAAAACAACTGCATGCCATCTCCTCAAAACCCGTTAACCTGGTACTCAAAGTAAACGAACCCTTAAAAATAGGAGGTGGCTACAAACATCCATTGGGTAATGTAATGCTGAATGAAAAAATGGTGGATGGCTTATCGCCATTGATATCAAGCCAGCAATATATTAATAGTGTGGTTATTTATTCGGGTCAGGATATACATCTTGATCTGACGTTATTCCGCAAGGCGGGTTTTGCTTTGGATAAAGGCAATATTGCCCGCTGGAGTTTTTTTACCGCGGGCATTACCCCCAACCTGGGCGAAGTTTGGCTAAAGGTAAAACCCGATGAAAGCTTTGCCGACCACATTATTCTGGCCCGCAGCTCGCGCTACAATAATATGCTGGTTGATTACGCTTTTCTTTCAAAATACAAAAAACTGCTTTTTGTTGGGGTGGAGTCAGAATACCAAGAAATGAAAAACATCATTCCCGACCTGCAATGGCACCAGGTTGATGACTTTTTGCAACTGGCGCAGGTAATTGCCGGGTGTAAATTGTTTATCGGTAACCAATCATTCCCCTATGCCATCGCCGAAGGCTTAAAAACCAGGCGTATGCTTGAAGTATATTACCAGATACCCAATGTAATGCCCGAAGGCGGCAATGGCTACGATTTTTGTTTTCAGAAACATTTTGAGTGGCTGGTGAATGATCTCGCCAAATAAACGCCGATTACAGCCTGGGATTTTTCTTCTTGTTTTTGTACCGGTGTATCAAATACCTGATACCGGTTTTTAAGCCAAAGTATTTAAATACCAATCCCGGTTTATCTTTCACAAAAGCCTGGTCAATATTTTGGCCCGATAGCCCGGTATGGTTAAAGTTGGCCAACACATGGTCTTTGTAAACAAAATGGTAATGCCTGTCGCCGCAAAGCTGCAGGGTTAAGGCAAAATCGGCCGATATTTTATATTTTTTGTTGTACAGATATTGATCAAACACGTTTTTAGGATAAATGATGGCCTGGTGGTAAGGGCCAAATTTTGCAAAGCGATAGCGGGTAAGCTCGCCCACACGCTTGCCGCCTTCGGCAAAAACATTGCCGTAATAAATGGCTGTCGGGTCCTTTAGCTCCAAAGCCATATCCGAAAATCCTGGCGTCAGTTCATCGTCGGCACCGAGAAAATATACCCAATCGCCGGTAAGGTGTTTGGTAGCCTTGTTCATAGCGTCGTAAACACCATTGTCGGGCTCGCTTTTCCAGTAGTATATTTTAGTTAAGTTTGCTTTTATAATATCAATGGTGCCATCGGTACTATTGCCGTCAATAATAATTATTTTTAGCCCCGGGTACTTTTGGCTGTAAATACTGTCTAAGCAGTTTTGCAGAGTGCCCGCGGCGTTATAAGTAACGATGACGATGGATATATGGGTTGTTGAGGCCAATGTGCAAATGCTATTATGGTTATAAAGAAAAGAAATTTATTTAGATTAACCCGTTTCATACTGCTGAAATTGCCTTACCTGTTCAGGTTTTTCTATAAATTCCGTTCGCCACGAAAAAGGATACTTCTTATAAAAACCGATGCCATAGGCGATTATGTGCTGTTCAGGAATTTTTTGGAAGTATTAAAATCATCAGAGAAATTTAAAGACTATGATATTGATGTGTTGGGTAATTCTGTTTGGAGCGACATTGCCCTCTGGTACGACCAGCCCTTTGTGCATAAATTCACCTTTATCAAGCCTAATGAATTGTATGAGGCCCCTGCAAAGGTTTTTGGGCTGGGATGGAAGCTGTTTAATGCAAAATATGACCTGGTGATGCAACCCAGCTATACCCGTAATATTATAAATGATGGCCTTGCCGCCTTAACCGGCACCATGAACATTATTGGTTATAAAAGCGATAATGAGGCGCTTGCCCCACGCTACAAAGCAAAAACCGACCAGTTTTACAGTGAGTTGCTTGCATTGCCCCAACAGTATTATTTTGAGTTTGACCGTACCCGGTATTTTTTTGAACAGGTTTTGAAGCATCCGGTCGACCTGGCCGGGCCGTATTTTCCGGCTAAAAATACAGGCAGGCAGGGGATAACCTTGTTTTTGGGTGCAGGCAATCATAAACGCGGCTGGCAAACCGAGAATTTTTTGCAGCTGATGGAACTCATTATTGGCGAAACCGGGCAGCCCGTTCATTTACTGGGTGGCCCCGAAGTTGAAGAAACAGCAGCCTATTTAAAAAGCGCCTTCCCCGAGGATAGCGTGATAAACCTGGCAGGTAAAACTACCTTGCCACAGCTTATAGACCATATAACACGAACCAGCCTTGTAATTTGCAATGAAACCAGCGCTGTACACATTGCAGCAGCCTGTAATACCAAAACGGTTTGTATTTTGGGCGGCGGGCATTTTGGCCGGTTTGCGCCTTACCCGGAGCATGTGCATAACCGCACTGTTTTTGTGTACGAAAAAATGCCCTGCTTTAACTGCAACTGGATATGTATTTATGATACGCCGCCCGATGCGCCATTTCCATGCGTAGGTAACGTTACGCTGGTAAAGGCATGGCAGGCAGTACAATTACAGTTGGGTAATTAAAATTACAATACCATTGCGGGGCCAATAATCGTTATTAGCAAATAAAGTTAACTTTGCACACTTTATACATTTTTAATGAAGACTTATTTTCGGCTCCTTTCATTTGCAAAGCCAATTGAAAAATTTGCTATACCCTATATCATATTCACTACAATTTATGTCATCTTCAGCACCTTGGTGCTTACGCTTTTAGGCCCCCTGCTAAATACCTTATTTAATAATGATGCCTGCGTAGCGGCTCAAGCAGCCGCCCATTCTGTAAAACCGGCTCATTTGGTGGACCTGACAGGTTGGTTCAATTATTATCTGATTTACTTTAAAAACAAATACGATAGCTGGACGGCCCTGAAGTTTGTGTGCGCGGTAATTATTGTATCGGTATTTCTAAGCAATATTTTTCGCTATCTATCGGCACGCACAATGGAAAACTTGCGGGTGCATACCTTACTCAACTTGCGAAAAGCCGTTTTTAACAATGTGATGAACCTTCATCTTGGTTTTTTCAGTAATGAGCGCAAAGGCGATATTATATCAAAAGTAGCATCAGATGTACAGGTGGTTCAATTTTCGGTAACGGGTACCTTGCAGGTTATTTTTAAAGAACCCTTATCAATCATCGCCATGCTGATAGCGTTGTTCAGCAAATCGGTACAGTTAACATTAATCTCTTTGTTGGTGATCCCTGTTTCGGGCCTTGTGATATCACGAATAGTAAGACGCTTAAAAGCTCAGGCACAATCTGCACAAGAAACCTATGGCACCATGATCAGCTATCTTGATGAAGCCTTGTCGGGCATCAAGATCATCAAGGCGTTTAATGCTACACCTTTTATAAAAGACAGGTTTAATGATCAGAATAAACGCTATTCAAACATTAACCGTAATATGGCTAAAAGGCAACAGTTGGCTTCGCCTACATCCGAGGCGCTGTCAGTTACTATGCTTTCTTTTGTTCTTTTATTTGGTGGATATCTGGTTCTTAATCATAAATCTGATCTTTCTGCCGGCGATTTTATAGCTTACCTGGCTATATTTTCACAGTTACTGCGCCCTGCCAAATCCATATCCGATTCGTTCACCAATATACATTCAGGCCTTGCCGCAGGCGAACGTGTTTTGGCGCTGATAGATGAAAAACCACAGATCGTTGACGCCCCTGATGCCACCGCGATTACGGAATTTAAAGAAGGCATTCATTTTAAAGATGTATCATTCGCTTATCAGGAAAAAGAAGTTTTATCAAATATCAATCTAACTATCCCTAAAGGTAAAACCATTGCTTTGGTCGGCCCGTCAGGCGGTGGCAAATCTACGTTGATGGATCTGATCCCGCGGTTTACAGAGCCGCAATCGGGGCAGGTGTTTATTGATGATAAAAATATCCAGTCGATTACGATGGAATCCCTGCGCTCATTAATGGGTTTTGTTAACCAGGAATCTATCCTGTTTAATGATTCCATTTACAACAACATCGCCTTTGGCAAAACCGACGCTACGCCCGAGCAGGTTGAAACGGCCGCGCGTATTGCCAACGCGCATCAATTTATTTTAGAGACCGAACAAGGCTACGGCACTAATATAGGCGACCGCGGCACCAAGCTTTCGGGAGGGCAGCGCCAGCGTATTTGTATTGCCCGCGCGGTATTAAGCAATCCGCCAATCATGTTGCTGGATGAAGCTACTTCGGCGCTGGATACCGAATCGGAAAAACTGGTGCAGGAAGCATTGAATAATTTGATGAAGAACCGTACTTCGCTCATCATAGCGCATCGCTTAAGTACCATACAAAATGCTGATATGATTGTGGTATTAGATGGTGGTAAAATTGTTGAACAAGGCAACCACCAGGAACTCATTAACCATAATGGTTTGTATCGTAAACTTATCGATATGCAAACTTTTGCCAGCTGATAACCAATTAGTCAGGGCGGCGATTTTTGGGATGCCCGGCAGTATAGTATAAATAATCGCGGTTGGGCTCGTAATGATTTTCGGCTGTAAAAGGGGCTTCAAACAAATCACCTACCAGGTCGGTACGCACAAAGAAAGCGTTGCTGCCTGTAAATGAGCAGCTCACCAAACTATAACCTTTTTCGTTCCCCAATTGCTCAAGCGCCAATAATGATGCGCCGAAATGGCTGGTTCTGTCCCAGGTACGTTCTGCATTGTATCGAACCACAAAATGCGTATCGGGCCTGAAAATAGAATTGTATTCAATAATTACCACTCGCGGGTTATAGGCCGTTATGGCTTTCCAGATATAGTAATCGTTATAATCAATATCGATAGACAACAGGTCAAGATCTGTAGGCACATCCGCGCTTTGAAAAATTGATTCTATATTTTCGGCATCGATGAATTTGTTTTTGATCTTCAACCGGCCTTCGTTAATCAGATCGCTAAAGCGGGTATGAATGTCATTAACATGCGCGCTGCTGCCTTCTATCCATAGCCCCTGCCACTGTTTATAAAGTAAATTTAAGGTATTGCACTCTAAGCCATTTTCAACGCCAAACTCAATGAAGTATTTATTGGTGGTGCCTATCCGGTTAAAAATTTCCTGAATTATACCATCCTCTCCGTTTTGCGAAAATACCTGGTACTCGTTTTTGTTCAATCTTTTTGATTGGGCGTATTTGGGATTATTATATAAATGCTCGGCCAGGAACTGCGCCACTTGTATGCCCTTTTCATTGTTTTTTTGAGCAATTACTACATTCAGCAGGTCTCTTACCTGCCTTATCCTTTTAATAAAGTTCAGTCCCATAATACTACAATGATAGGTTTTTTTTGTCCCATACAAAAGTTGAACCTCAATATCCAAGTGTATTAATATAATAAATTATATGGCGCGTATTAATTTTAGATTAATAACGTACTGTAGCTACATGTGCTATAAAGTGACCCTGAATGATTTGGGGGACTATTTGTGATATTTTCTTTATAAAGTTAATCAAAAATTAATTTTGAAATTAATCAATAGTTTATTACCATTGCATTAATCTAAATCTTAATCATAATGAAAAACAAAACTCTTTTAGCAGGGCTAAGCGTCCTCGCGTTTCTTAATTTATGTGGGTGTAAAGCCGACAAGCTTGTACAGCCCGCTGCAAAAAATTCACCATCCAGCCAGGTTAGCAGCGACCCGTTAATCAATTACTTATCAGCACTGTCAAAAGTAAGCACAAGTAGTATTTCGTTTGATTATTTATCAAACGAGTATGTGATCAGAAATTCTGTCAGGATCAGCAAATCAAGGCTTGAAGCAAGCTATAAAACTGCTAATGAGTACAAACTAAGAAGCAACATTAAATTTAATTAAAAACAGTTATGAAGCTTAAACTAACCTTTATCTTATTGCTGTTTTTGGCAATGAGTTTTAAAACCGCATCTGCGTATACGCTGAATTCATTTCATATTGAGTCGCCATATTTAAGTGGCAGTAATGTTCAAATAAACAGCGACCCAACCAACATTGTATTTGATTTTGAAGTATCAAGATCAATGAATACTTATGATACTAATGGCGCTGCCATTTCCATTACGGCAGTTCTTGTTTTTCGGGATGCGACCGGCGCAGAAACAAATATTTCTACACCGGTAATTGTATCTTCTGCTTCATTTGGTGCAGCATATAACATTTTTTACGCGCAGCGTGTTGCGGCCGCTATACCGGCAACAGATGTAGGAGGAACTATACTTTTAAAAGTTACCGGCTATGAATATTCTGATTTTTTTCAAGAGTCTTTTCCCGTTGGCGGTTACTCAAGCACTACTTACGGGCAAGTTTTAGGAGGGACACCAATTCCCCCACCGGTTCTTTATCCAACATTGGATGTTTTCCCGGCTCACTATAGTACCACAACATTTAATTTAATTTATACTAACCCACTAACTACAGGCGGCGCTATCACTAAGATAACATCAAGCGATAGCCAACCGGTTTTAACCCCCGGGCAGTCTATTTATTCGCCCAATGGCAATAACAGGCTTACTTTACAAACCGATGGTAATTTGGTATTGTACCGAAAAAACTCCAACGGTAGTGAAACAGGAATATGGTCAAGTCGTACTGCTGGCATGGCATCAGCTTCTCTTTATTTTCAAACTGATGGTAACCTGGTAATCTATAATTCATCGCATACCGGCCTTTGGGCTTCAAACATCTATAGTTATAGTGGTTCCGGCGTGGTAACCAATGCCTACTATGCTTTGCAGGATGATGGAGGTTTTGTATTATATTGGCCAACTTATTATTTCCCAGCTGGTAAATATCTTGCGTGGGTCATAGCAGCTTCTTCAGATACAGGCGGCGAAATTATTACAGCCCACGGGGGCAATTTAAATCATCCGATAGACCCATTTCCTACTGCAGTTTCTGATGTAGGCACTGCATTCCATAATACAAGATAGTTATAATGGTTTAAACAAAAAGCCCGGTATTACCGGGCTTTTTGTTTAAACAGGTGTTTTACCTACCGGCCTATCAGCCATTTAAACTTTGATTTGTTGATCAGGGTTACCAATATAAACGTAAGCCCATAAGCAATAACAAAACGGGCTATTAAATAACACCATACTTCTGCATAGCTTAACTGGTTAATGCCAAAACGCAAAGAGGTAAATATCATTGGCAATAATGAATAAACCAGTATATAGTGGATCAAATAAATGCCGTAGGTAGTTTCGCGCGATTTAAGGTATTTGGCAAATTTGAAACTTTTGATCTTTAATAGCAGGAAGAAAAAGCACAAAGAGTACAAGATGTTGCTAAACCGAAGGGTGTTGTACGGGTCGACACTGTGCAGTGTTTTGAGGTGCTGCGTTTCAAATACACCTGCTACCAGGGTTATTAAGGATAAAAAGGCCCATAGCAGAACCGGGGTTTTAGCAAGCCATTTTTCAAGCTGTGCTAAATTGCGGTTTAACTGCGCACCCATCCACAAAAAAAACACAAAGCCTAATATAGCGGTCGAATGCCTGGGCTCCACCCATTCATGGTAGATGTTGAACATGTACAATATGGTACATACAAACAACCCTGCACCTAACCAGTATGAATATAAATAGCGTTTAAATATTAACAATATACCAATACAAATTAAAAAATTGGGGATGAACCAATAGCTGGTATACAAATAAATGGTTACTGCATAGTGCCAAACAATAGCGCCATAATGCGGCTCAAATTGCCCATGATTAAACTGGTAAGCGCTAACCACATCATTTAATATCATCATCGCTAAAAAAAACAGCGACCAAAATACCCAGGGCAAAATGGTATTATCAACACGCCTTTTTAAATACTGCACCGGTGTATAGTCAGTAAATTTTTCGCCGATCAGAAAACCCGATAGCAGAAAAAAAGCGATGGTGCCAAATTTAATAAACTGAATGGCTGCTACATAAGTGTACAGGCTTAACTTATCCGGCTGATGGTACATGTGATCATCAAACGAAAAGCAATGTTCCATTACAATGCTGATCATGGCAATAGCCCTGATCGAATCAATAAACTCGTAATTTTTTTTTGGAGCGGGCGCCTCGTTAACTAAATTCTGCATAATTCAGGGCAAATATAGCATTCATTGTTATTTACGGGGCGCGCCGCGTTATTAGTTTTACAGATCAATAGTCTCGCCGATCTTCGGCAGTTTGATATTGATGCCTGCTTTTATGAATTTTTCGATCACCTCATCTTTATTGATCTCAATAACCGGGAAGGTATCATAATGCACCCCGATCACGTTTTTGCAGTTGATAAAGTTGGTTGCTTTTATAGCGTCGTCAACGCCCATGGTATAATTATCGCCGATAGGTAAAAAGGCCCAGTCTAAATTTTCATCTTCCAGTAGTTTCATGTCATAGGTAAGCGCGGTATCGCCGGCATAGTATATTTTTTTACCGCCCGAGTAAAGCACAAAGCCTGCAGAGTTGCCGCCCGCCGCGCCATCAGGCATGGTGCTGGAGTGTACGGCGTTCACCATTTTTACCCGGCCAAAATCAAAGTTAAAACCGCCGCCAATGTTCATGCCGTGCGCCTCAATGCCCTTATTGCCCAGCCAGTTGGCTATCTCGGCAATGCAGATCACTTTGGCCCCGCTGCTTTGCTGGATGACCACCAGGTCGGCCACGTGATCGCCGTGCCCGTGTGATACCAAGATGTAGTCGGGCTTTAAGCTATGAATATCAATATGAGCCGCCGCCGGGTTAGGCGTAATAAACGGATCGAACAAAAGCTTTTTGCCCTCAGTTTCGATCATGATGGTTGATTGTCCGTAATAGGTAGTTTTCATGGTAGATAGGATTTAATAATATCGAATGATGAATGTTGAACACCGAATGTCGAAGTATTTAAATAAAACTTCATCATTCAAAATTCATTATCCGGTGTTCAGTATTTTTATTTTTACTGCCCAAACATGCCGCCCAAACCACCAAACATATCTTTGGTGGCTGCGGCCATTTCGCTTTGGCTCACATTGTCAGCCTGCTCCATAGCTTTGTTGATGGCAGTTGCCAGTAATTCTTCCAGTTCTTCTCTATCCGCTTCCTTAAAAAAATCAGGATCGATAGTAACAGACTGTACTACCTTATTGGCATTTGCATTTACGCTGATCTTTCCACCCTCAACCGATCCGGTTACGGTGATTGCGTCTAATCTTTTCTTTATGTCGCCAGCCATTTGCTGGGCCTGCATGATTTTGTCGAACATAGTGTTGTAAATATGCAGATATGCAAATGCGCGTATGTGCAGATATTTGCATATCCAGGTTATCAAATAATATTAAAGAAGATCATTCATTTGCACATCTGCATATCCACGCATCTGCACATCAAAACCTAATCTTCACTCGTATCCCCATTGCCTTTGTAGGCACTTTTTCTTACTATCGGCATACCGGTAACTTTAAACAGGTCATCCAGTTTTAATAAACTCCCGTTTGATAGATTTGTTAGCAGCACAATGGTAATATCATCTTTTATATCGCGCAGATAAATGTGCCTGAACCCGTGCCACCAGCCGGTATGGTAAATAACCTTTTGGCCTGGCGCTTCAAAAATACGCCAGCCGTAACCGTAACTAAAATGCCCGTGTATCCAGGGGTTACGGGGCGTATAAGCCGAATCCATAGTTGATTGTTTTAACAACTTACCCGCCCGCAAAGCACGGTCGAATATATACAGATCGCCAACGGTGCTATATATGCCTTTGTCGCCAACCGGTCCATCCAGGAAATTTTGCGCTACTGAGTATTTCCATTGCCCACGGTCATGCCCCACCACATCCACCGGAATTTTATCATAAGTAGCTTTCGAGTATACATCAGTATGCGTCATGCCGGCCGGTTTAAAAATATTTTCTTTCATGAACTGGGCGTAAGGCATACCGGTAACTTTTTCGATAATGGCGCCCAGCACCATAAAGTTGGAGTTGTTATATAAAAATGTTTTGTTGGGTACGTTAAAGCGCGCCGGTTTGTATTTGGCTATCATGGCCATGGCATCGGCACTAGACAAGCCTTTGCGCTGGTTGCGGTGTTCTTTACGGTAGATGTCGTCAATAAAATAAACATAATTCATCATGCCCGAGCGGTGCGTAAGCAGCAGGCGGATGGTTACGCCATCATACGGAAAATCAGGAAAGAACTCTTTTACATTCTGGTCGAGTTTTAACTTACCGCGCTCCATCAGCATTAAAATAGCGGTGCTGGTCATGGTTTTTGAAACCGAGGCCAGCTCGAAGCGTGAATTTATTTTTAAGCTGTCGCGATGCAGATAATCGGCCCAGCCCAGCGCTTTTTCGTAAATTATTTTTCCATGTTTAGCCACCAGCACATTACCGTTAAAACCACGGGTTTTATGCAGATTTTGTATCACCTCATCAATACGTTTATCGGCATTTTTGGGGTTGTAGGCCAGCAAAGCTTTAGTATCCAGAGGGGTAGCCTTTTCCGCAGATTCGCCGTTTGTATTGCTGTCGCTTGATTTTGACGAGCAGGAGGCTAATAAAAATAACGAGGCGGTTAAGGTGAGGAGGCTTTGTTTTATAAATTTCATAAATATAAATAACGATCAGTGTTTAAACGACTGCGAAAATTGGAAATTATATACCGGGCTGAAAGTAAAGTTTTAAACATTTTTCTTGTTTTAGTTAATAACGTATAATTTTAAAACATGCAGACTTACCGAAAGGCAATTTTAATATTCCTGTTAGCTATTGGCACATTTGCCGCCTCAGCTCAAGACAATCCAAACGACGCGTTGATGAAAGAAGGCATGGCACTGCATAACCAGGGCAACTATGCCGGGGCAATCGAAAAATATAACGCGGTGCTTAAAGCCGACCCTGAGAATGGTTATGCCAATTATGAGCTGGCATTTTCGCTCTACGCCTCTAAAAAAGGAGCCGAGGCATTGCCTTATCTCGACAAAGCTGTTAAAGCCGATCAACCCAAATTGACGGTAGCGGCTTACAGTTTAATGGCAAGTATATATGACGAGAGTCATCAAAGCCCAAAAGCTATCGAGGCTTATGGTAAAGCCATAAAGATAGATCCCGATTATCCGCAGATCTATTACAACCTGGGTATCGCTTATTTCAGGAATCAGCAGTATACCGAAGCTGAAAACGCTGCCATCGAAGCCATCAAGCATAACCCAAAAAATGCCAGCAGCCAGCGCTTGTACGCGCTGGTTACCTTTCATCAAAATAAAAGAGCCAACGCCTTATTAGGGCTTTGCAGTTTTATCTTGTTAGAGCCGAATACCGCGCGATCAACCGAGGCTTACAACAATATTCAAAGCATATTAAAAGGTGGTGTTATAAAAAATGCTGATGGCAGCACTACCGTCGGTGTTTCGGCAAAAGATGATAAGGAAACCGGTACTTTAAATACCAGCATATCATTGATCGCATTATCAGCCCAAAACAAAAAACTGACCGGGATAGACCTGCTGACCTATGAGCTTAAAAGCGCATTCACCATGTTTGGCGAGTTGGATGAAAAGAAGACAACCGGGAAAACCTTTTTTGATAAATTCTTTGTAGCCTATTTCTACAAACTGGCGCAAACCGACAACATGCCCGCTATGGCCCGTACGGTGGCCCTAACCGTTAACAAAGAAGAAAGCGCCAACTGGGCCAAAGAACACACCCAGGAAATCAATAACCTGGCTGCCTGGCTGCAAAGTACAGAACGGGGGTTTTAGCCCTAATCCATTCTTGTCATTCTGAGCGTAGCGAAGAATGACAAATTAATTTTTGTCTCCGCAGGGTCTTCCAACGGAGACCCTGCAGGGACGGAGAATGACAAATTTTGTTAATTCGAAACCCCGCTCAACTCCACTACAAATTCATACTTCCCTTTTTCAAGAATACGATACTCTTTATGTACCGGCAGGCCCCAACTGATGTCGCCACCTACCCCCATCTGGTAGCCATCAATATTTACCGTAGTGAAGTTGCGCCGCGGTAGTTGGTAATCGTGGGTAGTTGCTTCCAGGTCATCCTGGGTATAGGGCCAGGCGGTAACCCCAAAAACGTTATCAACTCCGTTTATTTTTAAACCGGCGCCGGTGGTATTGGCAAAACGTATCCAGCGTACATCTGTACGGTTGGCGTTATCCTGCGGGCGCACATAGTTGGTAAGCCAGTTGTTAACGGTGCTTTGGTATAGCCCAACAGCATAACCCGTTTTACGGTCACGGTAATTTTCCTGCGGACCGCGGCCATACCATTTAATATTATTCCATCCGCCCGGGACGCCGAACGTAATACCAATGCGCGGTATCTCGGGCGCTTTGCGTCCCATGTTTAACAGCAGGTTTATTTTTAAAGTGCCCTTGCCGTTAAGCGTATAAGTGAGCTGGGCGTAGGTCGAGTCCATTGGCAATTTCAATGTGGCTGTTATCCGCGCGCCCTCGTCGGTTATCGTGCCATCCAGCGATTGTAGTTTGGCTTTTACCACCGCGTCTTTCCACGCCCCCATGTTTTTTGGTACATTCCAGCCAATATCATTATCGGTTGGCACGCGCCAAAAGTTTGGTTTTAACGGTGCCGATAAATTTTCTTTTCCGTTTGATATGAAAGATGATACCCAGCCTGTCGAGCCATCTATTTTTACTTTGGTGCCGTTAACCGATGCAAGCCATCCATTGCCGGCTTTGGTTAAATTCACTTTGTTTTTGCTGATAGCTTGCCCGGCCGCCTTTGGCGCTGGTATAGCTAACTGATCCCACGCTACCACGAAACCCGTTTTGGCCCAGGGTTTATTGGCGCGTAATTTAAAGCGCACGGTAACAAAATATTCCGCGCCGGGTTTCCAAACGCGCTTGCCCCAGTTTATGGTTGCCGGTTTTTCATCGCCGGGCTGTATGGCAGGAATAGCTAAACTCCCTTTGGCAATGGCAGTACCATTCTCTTCTAAAACCCAATCGGCAGTAAAATCATTCAGTGGAATGTAGAAGTATTTATTATGGATAGTGATCTTTCCGTTGGCAATGTCATCATCCGTAACTTTAATATACTGAAATACCTTTTTGCCTTCCCAATAATGCGGGCGGGGGATACGGTCGGCAGATACCAGGCCTTTTATACAACGATACCCATCATTGGGCTGATCGCCAAAATCTCCGCCGTAGGCGAAATGACGCTTACCATATACATCATATTTATACAACGATTGGTCGGCCCATTCCCATATAAAGCCGCCCAGCAGCATCGGGTATTTCTCGAACACATCCCAATAATCCTGCAGGTTGCCCAGGCTGTTGGCCTCGGCATGCGCGTACTCGTTGGCGATAAAGGGTTTGCCTGAAGGGTAAGGCCCATGCTGATCAATAGTGCCAATTTCGCCATGTTCGCCTTTGCGTACGGCTTTGCCGTTTACATGCTGTACTAGCCACTCGGTAGTAGGGTAGGTTTGACTGTCAAAATCAGCAGCTAAATTCATATCGGCATAATGTATGGGGCGCAGTTGGGGGTCGGCAGCGCGGGCAGCATTACTCATGGCTATAAAATCATTGCCATACCCGGCCTCATTTCCTAACGACCATATCAATATGCTCGGATTGTTTCGGTCGCGTACCACCATGCTGCGCATACGGTCAACCACGGCGGGCAGCCAGGTGGTATCATCGCCGGGCAGTATGCGTTTGTGATAGCTGATGCCGTGTGTTTCTAAATTATTCTCATCCATTAAAAACAAACCATAACGATTGCACAATTCATACCAGCGCGGATCATTAGGGTAATGCGAGGTGCGTACAAAATTGAGGTTGGCCTGCTTGATCAGCCTGATATCCCGGGTCATGCTTTCACGGTTAATAGTATAGCCGCCCGCAGGGTCAGACTCATGGCGGTTGGTGCCTTTTATTTTGATGGATACGCCGTTAACAAAAAGCTGTTTATCGCGTATCTCCACTTTGCGAAAACCTACGTCCATCCGCCGGGCTTCTATCACCTTGCCGTTTTGCACCAGCTCGATCATGGCATCATACAGGTTCGGTGTTTCCGATGTCCATAACAGCGGATGTTTTATCAGAGCCGATGCCGTAACTCTTTCTTTGTTAAATCCTTCGGTTAAGGCCGTAACCGGTTCATCTATCAGCGGATGCTGAACTGCTGGGTTACCTTGCCCGCGCAGATACAGCCTTACCCGCATATTGCTTTTACCGGTGATCTTGGTGTTGTTGCGGAGGGTATAACGCAGGTTCAGGCTGGCGTTTTGAAAAGAATCATCCAGGCGCGGGTCCACATAAAAATCCCACAAGCTTACCGGCGCGGTATGGTACAAAAACACATCGCGGAATATACCGCCGAGGCGCCACATATCCTGGTCCTCTAAAATAGAGCCGTCGCTCCATTTATAAACCTCGACTGCCAGCAGGTTATTGCCTTTTTTCAGGTAATCGGTAATGTCAAACTCGGCAGCAACGCGCGAGTTTTCACTGTAACCTACTTTTTTGCCGTTCACCCACACATAAAAAGCCGAGTAAACGCCCGCGAAATGAATAATGGTGCGGCCATTGCCCCAATTGGCAGGCACTATAAAATAACGGCGGTAAGAGCCTACAGGGTTACGCTGCTTAAAAGCGGTAAAGGTTTTGTTCGGCTCGTCCATTGTATGCGGAATACGCTTTACCGAAAAAGGGTAGTTGGAGTTAGTGTAGATGGGCACACCGTAATTATTTTGTCCGCGAGGTTCTATCTTAAAACCTTCCAGTTCCCAGCAGGAGGGCACGGTTATATTTTTCCACTGCGAGGCGTTAAAATTATTGGCAAAAAAGTTGGCAGGTCGATGATCAGGGTCTGGCGAAAAGTTAAAGGCCCATTGCCCGTTTAACGAAAGCACCCAGGGCGAATGGTCGTAATCGCTTTGCCATGCGCTGCGGCCGTCCGGGCAGGGCCAGGCGGTGTTGCGTGCCGGTAGTTTGTTAATGCCGAATACGGCCTGGTTTTGCCAGTCGGCGTTATCATAGTTTTGGGTTTGGGCAAAAGCGCCGGATAATAAAAACAGGTAAAAAACAACGGCCGCAACAGCCATTGATAACAGCTTCCTCATGGTATTATTAGCATAAATTGGACAGATAAAGTAACCTGTTTTTGATTGAATTTAAATGAAAATAATACGCAAACGTTATCGGGATTATTAAACTATCCTGTCATTCTGAGCGTAGCGAAGAATCTTATACGCTTTACTTATCGCGCTTACAAGATTCTTCGCTACGCTCAGAATGACAAAAAAGAGAAGATAATACAATGCTATTCCAACCCTCTTTCCCGCTTGCGGAAGAGAGGGTCGACCAGCAAAGCGCAGTCGGGGTGAGTTGCAGCGCACGTTTACTCACCTGGTCATCACTTCGTTCGACCACCCTCTCTTCGCCTTTGGCGGAAAGAGGGTTATCCTACGCCCATCTAAGTGTCGACACTTAAAATGTTGTTAAAGTTAAGCGTCGACGCTTAACTTGGCGGATATTACAGAAATCCCTTATCTTCATAAAATACTTAATCGCGCTATGAAAAGAATTACTGTGATATTATTACTATGTATTGCCAATATAGCTATTGCTCAAAAAGTAAATATTACCTTAAAAAAGCAGTTAGATAGTGTATACGCCCTTGATCAAAAGTATAGAGAAATATACATGACGCCGGAAAAGCATGCAGCTTTTGAAAAAGAATTATCGCTTACGCCTGAACAAGCCAATGGTAGGCTAAATTTTTTAATGATGAAGGTTGATTCTGCAAATATTATTTTTATAGAAGCAGTTTTCAAAAAGTATGGCTATCCCGGTAAAGCCATGGTTGGTGAACCAACTAATGAAGCAGCCTGGAACGTAGTACAACATTCAGCTAAAATTCATCAATACATACCCATGATGAAAAAAGCTGCAAATGAAGGCGAACTTCCATTTCGCTTATATGCTATGATGTTGGATAGAGACCTGATGGAAGATAATCAGGAGCAAATTTATGGGTCGCAGGTTACTTGCCGTAAAATAAAAAACGGTGAACGTACTTGTTTTGTGTGGCCTATAAAAGATGCCGAAAATGTAAATGAACGTCGTAAAAAGGCAGGATTTGATTTACCTATTAAAGAATATGCTAAAAAATTAGGTGTTGATTATCGTGTGGTAAAAATCGATGAGGTGAGGTAATAAACACTAACCCTCTTTCCCGCTTGCGGAAGAGAGGGTCGACCAGCGTAGCGTAGTCGGGGTGAGTTGCGGCGGCGATCACTCACCCGGTCATCACTTCGTTCGACCACCCTCTCTTCGTCTTCGGCGGAAAGAGGGCTATTTATACCCCGTAACTTTTTGAATATTATTTGAACGACCAATTGTTTACAGCTACCTTTGCGCCTGAAAATTAGTGTATAAAAAATGAGTTTCAGAACCGAACATGATACCATGGGCGAGGTACAGGTACCTGCCGATAAATACTGGGGTGCGCAAACCGAGCGCTCACGCAATAACTTTAAAATTGGTCCGGAGGCATCGATGCCTAAAGAGATCATTGCCGCTTTTGCTTATCTGAAAAAAGCTGCTGCCTATACCAACACCGACCTGGGCGTTTTACCTGCCGAGAAACGCGACCAGATAGCCGCCGTTTGCGACGAAATACTGACCGGTAAACTGGCTGCCGAATTTCCATTGGTGATCTGGCAAACCGGCTCGGGCACACAATCAAACATGAATGTGAACGAGGTTGTTGCTAACCGTGCGCACGTAATAGCCGGTAACAAACTGGGTGAAGGTAAAACCTTTATCCACCCGAATGATGATGTGAACAAATCGCAATCATCAAACGATACTTACCCAACCGCTATGCACATTGCCGCCTATAAAATGGTGATCGATGTAACTATACCCGGCATTGAGAAACTGCGCGATACACTGCAGGCAAAATCAGAAGCTTTTAAATCGGTGGTAAAAATTGGTCGTACGCATTTGATGGATGCTACTCCGCTTACTTTAGGCCAGGAATTTTCGGGTTATGTATCGCAATTAAATCATGGTTTAAAAGCATTGCGCAATACGCTGGCCCACCTGTCTGAATTGGCTTTAGGCGGAACAGCTGTAGGTACCGGCATCAACACGCCTAAAGGCTATGATGTTAAAGTTGCCGAATACATCGCGCAATTTACCGGCCTGCCTTTCATCACTGCCGAAAATAAATTTGAAGCATTAGCCGCTCACGACGCTATTGTTGAGAGCCACGGCGCGCTGAAACAAATTGCCGTATCCTTAATGAAAATAGCGAACGATATCCGCATGCTGGCCTCTGGTCCGCGTTCAGGTATCGGCGAAATACATATTCCAGATAATGAGCCGGGATCATCTATTATGCCGGGCAAAGTTAACCCAACGCAAAACGAGGCGGTTACCATGGTGGCCGCGCAGGTTATGGGTAATGATGTGGCTATATCAGTAGGTGGTGCAAACGGTCATTATGAACTGAACGTATTTAAACCGGTTATGGCGGCTAACTTTTTACAGTCGGCACGTTTAATTGGCGATGCCTGCGTATCATTCAATGATCATTGCGCTAAAGGTATTGAACCCAACTACGAGGGCATTAAAAAACACCTGGAAAACTCGCTGATGCTGGTTACAGCGCTTAACCCGCACATCGGTTATGAAAACGCGGCCAAAATTGCCAAAACAGCCTTGAAAGAAAATCTGTCGCTTCGCGAAGCTTCTTTGAAACTGGGGCTGTTAACCAATGAGCAGTTTGACCAATGGGTGCGTCCTGAAGATATGATTGGCGGGTTGAAATAGGCCTCACCCTAAATCCCTCTCCAAAGGAGAGGGATTTGACCTTTTTTGTCATTCTGAGCGAGAGCGAAGAATCTTGTAAGCGCGATAAGTAAGACGTATAAGATTCTTCGCTCTCGCTCAGAATGACAAGTATAATTTGATAATAAATGCGAAAAACTTTTTGCTTTCTCCTTTTTGCTTTAACCTTAACAGCCTGTTCCTTTAACCCGAACCTGCAGGGCAAAGGTGAAGACTATATACAAGGCGAATGGCAGCAGGACAGCATCCCGATGCAAAAACAATTGCTGAACTATTCGCTTTATAACTTTAAATTTAGCTGCGACTCTTTTTACGTGAGCGTGCGTTCTTACAGCAAAGTAAACTCGGGTGCCGACAGCTGTATGAATGCCGGCCATTGGACGGAATATATTCGCGGCACTTATCGCCAAACAAAAGATACGCTGCACTTAAGAGGCAACTTTTGCAATGCCGATTTTAGTTTGAAAAAAGAAGGCGGTTGTTTCCGCTCGGGTGTGTACGAAGAGTTTTTTACGGTGAATAAAAAAACTGATTCGCTGGTTCAATTTTTAAGTACATCCAACGTTATACCTGTGAATTTACATTTAATAAAAAAGACAACTTGTAACCCCAAACCATTATAGTATGAAATTCTCATTATTAAAAAAACTGGCCCTGGGCCTGGTTATTATTTACGCTCCTTTACAAAGCATGGCCTGGGGTACCAACGGCCACCGTATTTCGGGCCAGATAGCCGAAGATCATTTAACGCCAAAGGCGCGCGCCGCGGTATTAGCCATATTGGGCGAATCGGTAGCGATGGCCAGCAACTGGGCCGACTTTATAAAATCAGACCCGGCATACAACTATTTATACAACTGGCACTTTGTTGATCTTGACCGCTCATACAGCTACCCCGAGCTGATGGAGTTTTTACAGCACGACAATAATACCGATGCTTATACCAAACTGAAATTCCTGATCGCTGAACTGAAAAAACCGACTATTACTAAAGAAAACAAATTGCTGTACCTGCGTATGCTGATCCATATTACCGAGGATGTGCACCAGCCCTTCCATACCGGGCACACTGCCGACAAAGGCGGCAACGATATTAAGCTGACGTGGTTCAATAAACCTACCAACCTGCATTCTATCTGGGATTCTGAACTGATCGATTTTCAGCAACTAAGCTATACCGAATATGCCGCCGCTGTTGATCACAGCACCGCGGCTCAGCGTACCGAATGGCAAAAAGCACCTATCGAACAATGGTTATATGAATCAAACCAGATCGCCGAAAAAGCATATTCAGAAGTAAAAACAGGCGACCAGGTTAATGCCTACAAATACAACTTCGAGTACCTGAAAGTGGTAAACGAGCGCCTGCTTAAAGGCGGCATCCGCTTAGCCGGAATTTTAAACGAACTTTTTGGATAGAGAGCCGAAAGCAGAAAGAATAAAGCCGAAAGCTAACCGTGATCGCTTTTTGCCTTTCTGCTTTTAGCTTTAGGCTAAATATAGATGAAGATACTAATGGTTTGCCTCGGCAATATTTGCCGGTCGCCACTGGCCGAGGGTATTATGCAGCACCTGGCAGATAAAGAAGGTTTAAACTGGAAAATTGATTCGGCGGGCACCGGTAACTGGCACATCGGCGAGGCTCCCGACAGGCGTTCGGTAAGCACCGCCAAAGCGCATGGCATAGATATCAGTAAACAGGTTTGCCGTTTATTTAAAGTAGCCGATTTTGATAATTTCGACTATATCCTCGCTATGGATAAAAGCAACTTTTTAAACGTACTGGCCCTGGCCCGTAATGAGGAAGATGTTAAAAAAGTAAAGCTATTACTTGGTGATAAAATTGTACCCGACCCTTACTATGATGATAAACAATTTGAGCCGGTTTTTAATTTGATCGAAGAGGGGTGTAATGCGTTTATTAATCAATATAAATAAGCTTTAATATTCTGTCATTCTGAGCGATAGCGAAGAATCTTATACGATCGATAAGCAAGGCGTACAAGATTCTTCGCTACGCTCAGAATGACAAGGCTTTTTTGGGATCATCTGCACATCTGCATATCCACACATCTGCACATCCAAAACTACATCGCTACTTTATCCAGGTATCGTGCTAAACCACTAATAGACTGGGCGGCAACGGCTATTTGTTGTTGGGCCTCGGGCCAGTTGCGTTGCTCAATGGCCTCGCGGATGCCGGGCATGGTTTTAACGCCATAGCCGGTATAAAAACCGGGGGCATACAGGGTATGCTTGTACCATGGGCGGCGCGGCAAACCATCGGGCGATAGTAATATCTGCTCGGCACGGTAAAGCGCCTCATTCAATTCTTTAATATGCTCACTGCCTTTGTTCGGCGCGTTATCCATTGTTACAGACAATTTATCGGCGCTTGCTTTTAGTGCATCTAATGCTGATGACAGGGCAGAGAAATCAATGTTCGGTACTTCTGATTTCGCCTTTGGCGCGATCAAATGCTTGCTGGGGTCATTAGCCAGGCCGAAAGCATTTGCGTTCACCAATTGGTTTTGCATCGCGGTGTTTTCGCGCATGGTATTGGTCATTTCTGTGAGCTCTTTTACATAACCGTTAATGGTTGATGACAGGCTGCGGAAATCAAACGGCAGCAACTCAGCATCGGCCATACGTAACACGGTATGCCCAATGGTTTTTGAGAGCGCAAGGCCATAAACAAACCCCGGATCTTTAAAACGACGGTAATCATCAAACGAATCATAAATAGAATGATATTCGCCGCCCGAGCCTTCGCCGCCATAACCAATATTTAGTGTCGGAATGCCCAGGTGCTGTAAAAACGAGGAGTAATCAGAGCCCGAGCCTAATGCGCCTATCGGATCAGTTTTGCGGTCCAGTATTTCTTTTTTGGCTTTTACACTCATGGCATTTACCACCGCGCGTGCCCGTTTACGTTCAAGTACCGATACATTGGTTTCAGGATCGGTTATACCTTCGGCCACCTCATCCACAAATTTTTCGAGCGCGTGCGATCCTTCGGCACTAAAAAATCCACGCGATATATCATCCGAATTGATATAAACCACCGCCTTTTCTTTAAGCTCTTTATCATGATCCTCCGCATATTCTGTCGAACCGATCAGGCCCGGCTCTTCGCCGTCCCAGGCGCAGTAAACAATGGTACGTTTGGGTTTCCAGCCGGTTTTAAGCAAATCGCCCAAGCCCTTAGCCTCATCCAACAAAGCCGATTGTCCGCTCAGCGGATCATCGGCACCATTCACCCAGGCATCGTGGTGATTACCACGCATCACCCACTCATCCGGATATTCCGAGCCTTTTATCGTGCCGATCACATCATAAGCCGTTACCATGTTCCAGTTAAAGGCCAGTTTTAAATGCACGGTAGCTGCGCCCGGCCCTACGTGGTAGGTCATTGGTAAGGCACCGCGCCAATCTTCGGGAGCAACCGGGCCGCCTAAGGCAGCCAGTAAAGGTTTAGCATCTTTATAACTGATAGGCAGCACCGGTATTTTTAATATGGTAGGCGCTTTGCTGCGGTCAAGGCGTTTGGCGTTTTCGGTAGCGCCTATGTTGGGGGTAAGCGGGTCGCCGGGGTAAATTACCATATCCATCACCGAACCACGCTGCACGCCGGTCTCGTTTTTATAAGCTCCTTTCGGATAAACATCGCCGGCAAAATAGCCGTCATCCTTCGGGTCAGAATATATAATGCAGCCTATTGCGCCATGTTCATAAGCCACCTTAGGCTTAATGCCCCGCCACGATTTGCCGTATTTAGCGATCACTATTTTCCCTTTTACATCAATGCCCATGCTGGCCAGTGTTTCATAATCTTCAGGCAGGCCATAATTTACAAACACCAGTTTGCCGGTTACATCGCCATCGGCACTCCAGGCATTGTAGGTAGGCAGTTGATTTTGCTGGCCCGAGGTAGCATCTTCTTTTAAAGCAGGCTCTTTTAACAACGCCGTATATTTAGTTGGCCCGGTCATTTCAAGCACACGCGTTTTGGGCGATGGAAACAACACTTTATAGGTTTGCATATGCGCGTCGAAACCGTAGGCTTTAAATTTTTGCAGTATTTTTTCGGCAACGGCTTTGCTGCCCGGCGAGCCTAAGTTATGCGGGTAAGCCGATAATTCTTTCAGCGTTTCGCCGATGTGTTTGGCACTGAGCGATTGATCGAACTGCTTTTCTGTCTGTAATTGTTTTTCTGCTGCCGGCGAGCTAAAACCCATTAATGTTTTTTGCTGAGCTTGCGAATACGCGGCGGTTAAGGTGAGTAAACCGAGTGTGACGATTTTTTTCATGAGCGACCAGTTTTTGATATGTTCCTGAAAATAGGCAATTTATAACTGAAAAGAAAAGTTAATAATACAGAAATACGATTTTATAAGCTTTTGCCACACAATTTATACACATACTTGTATTTTCTTTGTTTGATTACAAGCCCGCTTGGGTTATTTACTTATTTTAGACATATGCATAAGGGTAAAAAATATTACAGTATAGGCTTGTTTTTTTTTGTTGGGGCGATCATTTTTTTAAGCGCCTGTTCGCCAAAAGTGGCACCAACCAAACCCAGCGCTAATTCTAATCCGGCGCAGCCGGTTAAGCCGGTGGTATTTAACCCCCATGCCGCTACCGATAGCGTATATACCGTTAAAACCGATTCGCTTGTTGGCTTGTTAAAATTACAACAACCCGCTATGTTGTTTGATAGTACAGGGACAGCCGCTATCCCATCCGAGTGGATAGGGTCGGTGAATTTTGGTATTCGTAAGGCTAATTATGTGATTATCCATTTTACGGCGCAGGATTCTATCCCCCAAACCATCCGCACATTCACCATAAAAAGTACCGAAGTAAGCGCGCATTATGTAATAGGCAAGGATGGTAAAATATACCACATGGTGAACGATTACCTTCGATCGAACCATGCAGGCGTTGGCAAATGGGGTAGCGTAACCGATATGAACAGCTGCTCGCTGGGTATCGAGATTGATAATAACGGCACCGAGCCGTTTACCGATATGCAGATAAAAAGCCTGCTGTTTTTGCTGACGCAGTTAAAAACCATGTATAATATCCCGACAGCTAATTTTATTGGTCACCAGGATTTTGCGCCCAAACGCAAACCCGACCCGGGCCCGCTGTTCCCCTGGAAGATATTGGCCGATCATGGTTTTGGTTATTGGAGCGATGCCGCATTGGAGCCGGCACCAGATGGCTTCGACGTAAAAACGGCCCTCAAACTAATAGGCTACGATACATCCGATCTGAACGCCGCCATCATCGCCTTTAAACGCCACTTTGTGCAGGACGACAGCACTGCCCAGCTAACGCAACTTGATTTGAATGTTTTGTATAATGTGTATCAGAAGTATTGAGCCCCCCAACCCCCTGAAGGGGGAGTTGAAGAGCTTAATATTATGGGATTATGCTCCCCCTTTAGGGGGCTGGGGGGCTTTCCAGCTATCTTTCAAAGTCACCGTTCTGTTAAACACTAACTTGTCGGCGGTGGAATGCTTATCCAACGTAAAATAACCCTTACGGATAAACTGGTAGCCTTTACCGGTTTCGGCGGTGGCCAGGTCAGCTTCTATGTAAGCGTTAGGGATAATGTGTAAACTATTCGGGTTCAGGTAATCTTTAAAATCACCTTCTTCTGCCGATGGATCTTCAACCTGGAACAGACGGTCATATAAACGGATCTCGGCAGTTTTGGCGTGCGGTACACTCACCCAGTGGATGGTGCCCTTTACGTTGATGCCGCTGGTATCATTACCCGATTTTGATTCGGGGATATAGGTACAGTAAATTTCGGTTACGTTGCCGTTCTCGTCCTTTTTAAAGTCTTCGCACTTCACAATATAGGCGTTCTTTAAACGCACCATCAGACCTACGCCCAGGCGGAAAAACTTTTTGGGCGGCTCTTCCATAAAATCCTCACGCTCTATCCATAGCTCATTGCTGAAAGGCAGGTCCCTGCCACCGTCGCCACCCTCAACTTCGGGGTTGTTTTCGCCATGCATGGTTTCGGTTTGTCCTTCGGGATAGTTGGTGATGATAAGCTTGATGGGGTCAAGTACGGCCATACGGCGCCACGCGGTTTTATTCAGATCTTCGCGGATACAAAACTCAAGCAAGCCTACATCGATCATATTTTCCCTGCGTGCTACGCCTATACGCTCACAAAACTCGCGGATTGAGGCAGGCGTATAACCACGACGGCGCAAACCGCTGATGGTTGGCATGCGCGGGTCGTCCCAATCTTCCACATAATGATCGTTCACCAGTTGCATTAGCTTACGCTTGCTCATCATGGTATAGGTCATGTTTAAACGGGCAAATTCATATTGTTTTGATGGATATAGCTCCAGCGTTTCGATGAACCAGTTATACAGGTCGCGGTGGGCAACAAACTCCAGTGTACATAACGAGTGGGTAATATGCTCGATAGCGTCCGACTGCCCGGGTGCGAAATCATACATCGGGTAAATACACCAGGCATCGCCGGTACGGTGATGGTGGGCATGTTTAATGCGGTACATCAGTGGGTCGCGCAGGTGCATGTTTGGCGATGCAAGGTCGAGCTTGGCACGCAATACTTTGGCGCCATCCGGATATTTACCGGCTTTCATATCGGCAAACAGCTGCAGGTTTTCTTCAACACTGCGGCTGCGGTACTGGTTAGGGGTACCGGCCTCGGTAGGGGTGCCTTTTTGGGCGGCAATTTCCTCGGCAGTGCTGTCATCTACGTAAGCCAATTCTTTGCGGATTAGCACTGTGGCCAGCTCATATAGTTTATCAAAATAGTCGGAAGCATAAAACTCGTTGGCCCAGGTAAAACCCAGCCATTTTACATCATTCTTTATGCCGTCAACAAATACGGTATCTTCGGTAACAGGGTTGGTATCGTCAAAACGCAGGTTGGTTTTGCCGTTATACCGTTCTGCCAATCCAAAATTAAGACAGATGGATTTGGCATGGCCGATGTGCAAATGACCGTTTGGCTCGGGTGGGAAACGGGTTAATATTCCGTCGGTACACTTGCCGGCGCTTAAATCTTCTTCAATTAATTCTTCAATAAAATTTAATGATCTCTCTTCACTCATGATACGGCAAAAGTAGCTTTTTTAGGCGAAAGGGGAAAGAAGCTTAAAGGTAAAAGCAGAAAGGTAATGATCTATTTAGCTTTATAGCGGTAACTGCCAACAACCATGGTAACGCAGCCTATAAGTATGCTGGCTATAAAAGTATTCATGATGAATGTTTGATGACCGGGGAAATAATGGAGCGCCAAAGCCGATAGCATCAAGATCGATCCCATGACGATCGTTACACCGCCCATCCAGTTTGCCAGGCCGTCTTTATCCGCTATCTGGGTGGGGTCATAGCCGGCAATCAAATTCATTTTCTTTTTGTATTTGATCAAATACCCTAATAACAAAAAAAGCAGGCCCATGCCGGCTAATGTAAATTCAAGTATTGCTGTGCTTTTGTTCATTCAGGGTTTGTTTACAGCCAGGCTTTCCAACACCCGCTTTACACCAATTATCTGATGCGTGCCGATCAGGAACTTGCGGCCATCGTTCATATCAATATCTATCCCGTCATCGCCCGATACGGTGAAGCAACTGGTGCTGGCATTGTATCGCACACCCCAGCCGCCAAACTCTTTCAGGCCATCATATTTACGGATGGTGATACTTTTAATTTCGCTGATCCTGATGATCTGCGTACCAGCCAGCAAACCATAGCTCACCTGCATTTCCTCAGGCGTAACAATTAGTTTCAGCTTTTGATAATTAAAGAAAATCACCGCGATAACACTCAGCGCGAATAGCAGCAACAGCATGGGGTTTGATGCCGGGTGATTGCCCATGGGCTTGTCAAATCCTATTTGCATAACGCACAAATAACCAAATACCAGCGATGCAAGCGCGAATGGCACCAGCAGGTAAGTGTTTCTTTGTGTTTCTTTAAACAGGACGTTTTGCATGCTGTTAAA
>DATJJI010000137.1:0-3208 GCA_035492275.1 Mucilaginibacter sp. | reverse complement strand
TACTTAAAAAACAGGGTGGCCCGCATATACCCCATGTATGCTATCCTCACTATTTGCGCGTTCATTTATTTCTTTTTTACTAAAGACGAAAGCATCACCCGGGGCTACGATCGCCCGTTATGGTTACTGGTCATGAACATTACTTTCATCAGGGGTTTCTTTTACCGTTTCTGGGACACGGGCATAGCCCAGGGTTGGAGCCTTACTGTCGAGGAGTGCTTTTACTTTTTGGCCCCTATAATCTTCTTCATCGCCAAAAGATACGGTAAGTTTTATATACAGCCGGTTGTACTGACAGCTTTTGCTATTGTGATGGTACTGATATTTGGCCATGTAAACTGGTACGGCTTTTTCAGCAATTTCCCTTTTGTAATGCTGTTTACCTTTTTTGGGCGATGCTTTGAATTTTATGTGGGTGTGCAGCTGGCCCGCATTGTTTTAAACAAAGGCTTTGAGCGCACCAATAAAATTGCATACACCTACCTGGGGGTTGTGCTCGTATTTTTATGTGTATTGGTGATGGCCTATCAACCCATCCCCAAAGGCTGGAGCGCCGGTGTGGAAAGCCCTGCGGGCATTATCGTTAACAATTACTTTTTGTGCGTTGCGGTAGCGCTGTTCTTTTACGGCCTGCTCACTGAAACCACGTTGTTAAAAAAACTACTGGCCTTGCCCTTTGTTGAGCTGCTGGGCAAAAGCTCCTATATATTTTACCTGATACATTTAGGTTGGATGTATAACCTGATACACCGCGGCACCGACTGGCTTAATGATTACGTTTTTGGCCTCTATGACAAATGGGGCGTCGACTGGCATTCGCCTTTTGAATATGATAAACTAAACCTGCTGTATAGTTTCATATTGCTTAATGCTATAGCTATACTGCTGTTTAAAACAATGGAAGAACCGCTTAACCATTATATTCGCAAATCAGATTTTCTGATCAGGAATAAACCGTCGAACCCGGACAACAACTCTGTTAAAATAAAATAGTGCATGATAGAAAAGTTTACCAGGCCGGGATGTTTTACTGTTGCGCTCCTATTGATTAATTTGGCACGGGTGCAGGCATGGCTTACCTTAAATATAAAATGAACGCAACGTATATAAAATTGATAAGGCATCTCAGGCTGCTTGTATTGGTTTTCGTTCTGTCGGGCTTTCAACAAGCATTGCTTAACGTGGCCAAGGCCCGGCCGCACGATTCGACAACGGTTAAAATAGATACAACCAGCAACGAGGATGAAAATGTGGACGAAGGCGAAATTTCGACGGTTTTAACGTCTGGCGATAAAAACTCATTGTTTAATGATAAAGCCAAATACACCTTCGAAGTAAAAAACACCACCGGCAACGACCAGATAGGCAAGATATCATATACGGTAACCTCCGAAAAAGGTGAACCGCTTTTTGAAGATTCTATCAAAGTCAATATCGCAAAAAAAAGCACTGAACGGTATAAGTTCGAGATCCCCTCAAAAGGTGTGGGCTTTTACAAGGTAAACTTCATGATCAACGTGAGCGAATATGATGATACTACCCGCCGGGTATTTGGCATAAAGCCCGAGCAAATTGTATCGCGTTATAAAAAACCAGCCGATTTTGATCAATTCTGGCAAAAAACCAAAGATGAGCTGGCGCGGGTTAAACCTCAATTTAAAGTGACGGCCATGCCGCAACTCGATAAAGACAACCGCCATGTTTATTTGATCGAAATGCAATCGTTAGGCAACATGACCATCCGCGGGTGGATGACTGTGCCTATTAATCGAAACAAGAATAAAAAATTTGCTGTTTTATTGGGTTTGCCGGGGTACCAGGTTACATTGGAACCGATTACGGGCCTTGATCCGGACCTTGCTATCATTACACTTAATGTACGCGGGCAGGGCAATAGCCGCGGCCCGGTTGATACCCGCCGGGACGAATACATTGTATACCACATTGAGGATAAATACAAATATGTAATGCGGGGGGCCATTGCCGACTGCCTGCGCTGTGTCGATTTTATCTGTGCGCAACCCAACCTGCGCCATGATCAGATCCTGGTGTCGGGCGGTAGTATGGGTGGTTTTTTGGCGGTAGCTACTGCCAGTTTAGATAAGCGGATTAAGCTATGCTCGGCTCAAAACCCAATTTTATGCGACATCCGTGGTATGGTGGGCGCTGTAAAATGGCCCATAAGCTCGCTGCAGCAATATGCAGGTACCCAACCCGGTTTATCGTTTAATACTATATTGGACAATATGGATTATTATGACGTTAAAAATTTTGCAACTAACTTAACCTGTCCAACCATTATGGGCATAGGTTTGCTGGACCCGTTTGCACCGCCCGATAATGAATACGCAGCTTATAACAATATAAAGCCTGCTAAACGCATAATGGTATTTAAAGACCTGGGGCATGAAATTAATGTGGCTTATAAAAACTTAGAGGGCCGCTGGATGCGCGATGCCTTTGGATTATTTTAAAGGTAAGATATGAAGTTTACTAAACCCCGATTGAAATACTTTTTATTAACAACAGTATTTTTTATCAGCATACAAAGCAAAAGCTTCTGCGGGGGTTTCCCGGTGCGGCCCGGCAGTTGGTTGTTATCGCCATCGGTAAACTACTTTTTTGCTAATAAAGGGTGGGATTCATTGCGCCGGATCAGCCCGTTTGCCAATAGGGGTGAGTTTCGCTCAATCAGTTATTCTTTATATACAGAGTACGGCCTTAGCAGACGGTTTACCGTTGTTGGCCAGCTACCTTTTGTAACTAATAACTATCGCGATACCACCGGTTATAACAGCCAAAACAATGGCTTTACCGAGCTGGAGGCAGGTATCAGATATTATGCCTTTAATATCAATTATATTTATTATTTTTCTGTACAAGGTACCTTTATACAACCGCTGTATACTAAAAATATGAACCTTGGCTATGGGCAGAAAGGCGCAGAAATAAAAGCATCTTTTGGTGGCAGCGGTAATTTGTTGGGGAAAAACTATTATTTTACTTTAGAGAATGGCCTACGACAATACTTTGGTTCGTCCGGCCCATTACAGGATCGCTACACGGGTACTTTTGGCTTAACGTTAGACAGCCGGTTTAAACACCAGATATCCGCCACCATTGGGGGCTTTTACTCAACAAGCAGTTTAAGCGGCAGTTATGACCCGGCACACATTGCATCTAACAAAAATTTTGCGTTTAACCAGAT
>DATJJI010000136.1:0-41713 GCA_035492275.1 Mucilaginibacter sp. | reverse complement strand
TCACCTAAATCCTCTCCAAAGGAGAGGACTTTAATTTACAAGCTATGAAAAACTGGTTAAAAGTATTGTTATTCTCCCTTACCTGCGTGATATTCATCGGGTGCGACAGGATAACCAAAAACCTGGCTAAGCAGCATTTATCGTTCAGCGAGCCTATATCCTACTTTCATGATACATTCCGGTTCGAGCGGGTTGAAAACACGGGCGCCGCGTTAAGCTTTGGCGAAGAATTACCTAAAGCGCTTAGTTTTTGGCTACTCAGTATGGTGCCTTTGGTAATATTGATCGCTTTGTTCATTTACGTAGTAAGGCAGCTAAATAATTTCAGCTTGCTTAAGCTGCTTTCTTTCTCGTTAGTAATAGCCGGCGGCTTAGGCAATATCATTGACCGTATTGTTTATGACCGGCATGTAACCGACTTCATGAACATGGGCATCCATAACGTACGTACCGGCATTTTCAACGTGGCCGATGTGTGCATCACCGCCGGGATAATCGGGTTGTTTTTTAGTTACTCCGGCAAAAACAAAGGTTTGTTAAAGCCTGATAATGTGCACGAAATCTCCCCCGAGTAGTTACTGCAACACATCAAACTTTTCCCGCTTTTTGTAGGGTTTAATAAAAAAATCGGCTACGGTTGCGTTGAATTGATCTTTATAAAATATGGGGGTTGAATGGCCCGAGTTGGGCAATATCCATAAAAACGATTGTGGTATTGAATGCGCTATCAACATGGTATGTTCAGGGCGTATCACATCCTGGTCGCCGCCAATAATCAAAGCCGGGCAATGTATAGTATGTAATTGCGCTATGGTGATATGCGGTTCATGTCCCAGCAACCTGAGCAGCTTAACCTGGTTTTTCATTTCTGCGTCCGGGTTTTTAATTTTCTTTAACGAGTCGATTGCATGGTCGTAATACTTTACTACAAAATCGCTCATGTAAGGGCTAACTGCTGTGCTATCCGGCCATAAATTAGCGCCTGTCACTGCTAGTTTCTTTACTTTATCGGGATGACGGATAGCCATTAACAAGCCGTTTATGCCACCATCACTCCATCCAACAATATTGCAGTTGGTGATATGCAAATTATCCAGCAAAGCATTCAAATCATCGGTCATCATTTCATAACTTAATGAATCTGTCGGATCAGTTGATTTTCCCTGCGCCCGGCTATCAGCAATAATAATCCGGTAATTCCTGGCAAAGTAGGGTATCTGGTTCCTGAAATCATGAATGGAGCCGCCATTGCCATGTATAAACAACAAATATTCGCCGCTGCCATAAGTTTCATAATACATTTTAAAACCGCGCAGGTTTACATATTTACCTGCGGCAGGGTTGCTGCCGTAATTAATACTGTCTTTCGATGATTTATTTTGAGCATGAGTATAACCGGCGAGTGTAACAAATAGTGATAAAAAAACAAGTAGTTTCATAACCAGGGGTTTAAGTTTTTTAAAGATAATATTTATTATCAAAATACACATTCCGGCTGTTATGGTACTGCCCTTATTCCACCATTTATCAGCCTAGTAAATTTTGATTGTGACCAAGGCTTTGAATTGCCGAAAATTAACCTTACCTTTGCGCCCGATTTGGCGATGTAGTCAAATCCGTTATTTTAAATCATGAACCCATTTATTAATCTGGGAATCCGTGAAGATATTGTTAATGCCATCTCTGAGTTAGGGTTCGAAAACCCTACACCAATCCAGGAACAGTCAATCCCGGTATTGTTAACAGGCAGCAACGATTTTGTCGGATTAGCCCAAACCGGGACCGGTAAAACTGCTGCCTTTGGCCTGCCATTATTAGAACTGTTGGATTTCGAAGAAAATCATCCACAGGCGCTTGTTTTATGCCCCACGCGCGAACTTTGTTTGCAAATTGCTAACGATATTAAAAATTACTCCAAAAAAATGGGCAACGTTCACGTTGTTGCTGTTTATGGCGGAGCAAGTATTTCTGACCAATTACGCCAGATAAGGCGTGGTGTACAAATTGTTGTAGCCACCCCTGGCCGTATGTTGGATATCATTAACCGCAAGGCTATTGATTTTTCGGGGGTGAAATATGTAGTATTGGATGAAGCTGATGAAATGCTCAACATGGGCTTTCAGGAAGATATTGATAGTATCCTGTCAACCACACCAGATACCAAGAAAACCTGGTTGTTTTCTGCAACTATGCCTGCCGAAGTGCGCCGCATAGCTAAAAAGTACATGCATGAGCCATTTGAGCTTACCATGGGTACTAAAAACACAGGTAACGCAAATATTGAACACGAATACTACATTGTACGTGCCCGTGATAAATATGCCGCGTTTAAACGCATTGTTGATTTTAATCCTGACATTTTTGGTATCGTATTTTGCCGTACTAAAATTGAAACGCAGGATATTGCCGAGGCTTTAATGAAAGATGGCTATAATGCCGATTCATTGCACGGCGACCTTTCGCAGCAACAACGTGATAAGGTTATGAAACGCTACCGCGAGCGTAACCTGCAATTATTAATTGCTACTGATGTTGCAGCGCGTGGTATTGACGTTAACGATGTTACACACGTTATTAACTACTCGTTGCCTGACGAGGTTGAGAACTACACCCACCGCAGCGGTCGTACTGCCCGTGCGGGTAAAACCGGTGTGTCTATCTCTATCATCAATGCTAAGGAGTTAGGCAAAATACGCCAGATAGAACGTGGCTTAGGCAAAAAATTTGTTAAGGCCGAGATCCCTACAGGTTTTGATGTTTGCGAAAAACAATTATTCTCTATCGTACATAAAATACATGACGTTGAGGTTAATGAGCAGCAAATTGAACAATACATTCCACGCATAATGGAAGAGTTTAAGGACTTGACCAAAGAAGATTTTATTAAACGTTTTGCATCTATAGAGTTTAACCGCTTTTTAGATTACTATAAAAATGCGCCTGACCTGAACGCGCCGGTTGAAGAAGGCCGTTTTGACCGCGACCGTGGCGAACGCGGAGACCGTGGCGAGCGCTCAAGCCGTGACTTTGGTGGCAAATCAGAATATACCCGTTTATTTATAAATCTGGGCTCGGTTGATGAGTTTAACCGCGGCGACCTGTTGGGTTACATTTGCAATACCTCAAAAATAAGCGGACGTACCGTTGGTAAAATTGATGTTAAAGGTGTTTACTCATTCTTTGAAGTACCGCATGGCGATGTTGAGAAGGTGATGGAAGCATACAAAGGCATTCAGTTTAAAGGCCGCGAGGTACGTATAGAAGTATCGGGCGAAGGAACAAGTCATAGCCGCGGTGGTGGTGAACGTCGTGAAGGCGGTTACCGTGGTGGCGAGCGTCGCGAAGGTGGCGGTGGTTATAACCGAAACGGCGGCGATCGTCGTGATGGTGGCGGCTTCCGTGATTTTTCAGGCAAACGCCGCGAAGATCGCCCGGAACGCAAAAGAAGGTTTTAGTGGTTGATTGAGTTGATTAAGTGAGTGGTTATTTAAAACAAATCACTTAATCAACTATTCACCAATCAACATAAAAATTTTAGTTAGTTTTAGTTTAGTTTACAAAGCCTCTCCGATTGATCGGAGGGGTTTTTGTTTTTTAGGATATTATCGCGAAAATTCCAGTTGTCTTGAATCCGGGTCAAGCAAGGTAAGCTTGTCGGTTTCAATTTTTTGGATCACAAACTTGGTATAAGGCTGGTTACCCTGAAATGAGGTAAAAATGGTATCGTCCTTTATAAAATATTCTTCGGATATCTCGCCATTCTCGTCCATAGCAAACCCCTTATCAGTAATTTTAAGTTTGGTACTACCATCTTTTGACGTCCATTCACCCTGAATTTTATTTTTTGCAGGGGTTGAGCAAGCCATCCCCAATAGCAGGGAGGCTATAACTATGTGTACAGCTATCAGGACGTAATTTTTCATGGCAGGGGTTGTGAATCAGTGTTTTGACTAATTACTTGTGGTATGGTTTAGTCCTCAACTCCGATTTTTTTAAATACATGCGATGGCCGCGTTTATCTACATAAAAATAACGGGAGTGCTTGTCAATATATACATTCTCGCCGGTAGGTGCCCAGTGATTATCATACCTTTTATCAGTAACTGCAACTGCACCCTTTACAGCAAGTTCTGAAGTTTTATGGCCAACTTTTGTAGCGGCGTGACCTATTTCATGGCCCACATTATGATCATCATGGTTTTGGGCATGTCCTTGTCCGACAGAAAATATTCCGGCGGTTAGTAAAGCGATTTTAAATGAATTTTTCATGGTCCTTATATTTTTAAGGACAGTTAACACAATTTCTCTGCCAATTGCTTCATTTCGATAGCAGGAGCGCGTTTCTGGTATAAAATGGCGTAAACGGCCTCGCAAATAGGCATATTAACTTTGTATTGTTTATTAACTTCATGTAGGCAATTCACTGCATAATAGCCCTCGGCTATCATATTCATTTCCAGTTGTGCCGATGTAACGGTATAGCCTTTACCTATCATGTTACCAAAAGTACGGTTACGGCTAAACTGTGAATATGCGGTAACCAGCAGATCGCCCAGGTAGGCCGATTCTTTGATATCGCGGGTGATGGGATGCACGGCATCAACAAAACGCATCAGCTCACGTATAGCATTTGATATGAGCACCGACTGAAAATTATCGCCATACCCTACCCCATGGCAAATGCCGCTGGCAATGGCGTATATGTTTTTTAATACGGCAGCATACTCGGTGCCGTATATATCATCAGATACGATGGTTTTTATATAACGGGTGCTCAGCATACCGGCAAATTCGGCAGCAAAAGCCGGGTCGCCCGAGGCTATGGTGAGATAAGATAACTTCTCCAGCGCCACTTCTTCAGCATGGCAGGGGCCGCTTATCACCACAAAGTCGTTGAACGACATATTATATTTCTTATTCAAAAACTCGCCGATGATCAGGTTCTCGTCAGGCACGATACCTTTTATAGCCGATACGATCTTTTTACCCTTGAAGTCTTCGGAAGTGATATCAGCTAAAGCTTCTTTTAAAAACGCGGCAGGTACATTCAATAAAATAATATCAGCAAGCTGGATAAGCCCTTTCAGATCCGATGATATATTTTGTGCCGGTACTTTTATTTCGACTGAGCTCAGATAGTTAGGGTTATGGCCAAATTTATGCACATGCTCAACGGCCTGCGGGTTGCGCATCCACCAAAAAATTTCTTTTTCAGTCGTGTTATCAGTCAGCATTTTAATATTGGCTGTAGCCCAACTGCCCCCACCAACAACTAATATCTTGTTATTTTTATTCTGCATGGCCGGTAAAGTTAGTGAAGATGCGCGGATATGCAAATGTGCGTATGTGCAAATGTAAGCATGGCTGTCACCCTTCCCGAAATTTCGGGATCGAAGGGTGAGCGTAAAGGCCTGCCCGCATGCTTCGAGTACCTCAGCATGACACCCCTATTTAAAAAAAGCGAACGACTAATCAAAGATCAGCCATTCGCTTTAAATTCATGTGCACATCTGCATATTTGCACATCCGCACATCTACTTAGCAGCATCCCCGGTAAATAGCTTCGCTTTATCTACTTTTTCAACCAAAGCGCCATCCTTTAATGTTTTTGATATGGCAGGATATGGGGCGGATACTACTTCATCCCCCGTTTTCAGGCCCGATAATACCTGGATGTACATATCGTCCTGTATACCGGTGGTTACCATTACCTGTTTAACTTTGCCGGCACTGTATACAAATACATATTCCTTTACCGGGGCGGTACCGGTGGTTGTTTTGGTATTCTTATTATCTTTTTTAGCACCTGCGGCGTCCGGTTTCTTCTCGTCGCGGGTAGTTACAGATTGTATTGGCACCGAAAGCCCGTGGGTGTGATTGGTCTTGATATCAACCGTAGCGGTCAGTCCCGGGCGGAAAGGCGATGGATTACCTGTTTTTTTAAGCAGATCGGCATACGACTGCGGATCAATTCGCACCTTTACGGTAAAGTTGGTCACATGGTCGGCAGTGGTGCCTACTACATTGGCCGAGCTGCCTATTTCAGTCACGGTACCATTGAATTTTTTGCCTAAAAAGGCATCGACCTCAATTTTTGATGAATCGCCAAGTACAATGCGGTTAATATCGTTCTCATTCACATCAACATTTACATCCATCTGGCTCAGGTCTGATATGGTCATGATCTCGGTACCAGCAAATTGCGCGGTACCTAATACACGCTCGCCTTTTTCTATTGATAATTTAGAAACCACGCCATCAACCGGTGAGTAAATAGTGGTTTTTACCAGGTTATCATTGGCTTCTTTCACAGACGCTGATGATTGTGCCAGGCCATATTGTGCCCCTACTACATTTTGTTTAGCTGCCTCAAGGGCTGCTTTGGCGCCTTCATAACTTGCAGTTGCATTATCAAATTCTGAAGCAGTTAATACCTTATTATCAAACAGCTCTTTGCTGCGTTTATAAATAGCAGCCTGGTTATTATAAGTAGCCTGTGCCTGTTTCAGCATTTGTGCAGAGTTACCTACGCTTGCCTTTTGTGAGTTGTACGATGCAACCGCGCGGTCGTAACCTGATTTTAAGATATCCGGGCGAATCCGGCATAACAGTTGGCCCTTTTTAACAACGTCGCCTTCTTTAATAGGCAGCTCAACCACCTCGCCTGATACCTCAGGGCTGATTTTCACTTCCACATGCGGTTTTATCTTTCCACTGGCCGAAACCGTTTCGTTAATATCACGCTCTGTAGCCTTTTCGGTGGCCACCTGCGTTTTGGTGTCTTTACCAATAATACCTGTTGCCTTACCAATAATAAGCAGTACAACCAGTACGCCAAGTGTTATTAATATATATTTAGTAGTTTTTCCCATGATCTTTTTTATTTCGCCGGTCGGAATTTCGGATTATCGATTTTTTTAACTTATAAAGTGATGGTATTACCCAGGTAATAATCAATTATTTTACTTCTGAAAACAACGCTGTACTGCGCTTCGATCATATCGTTTTGCGATTTATTGAAATTGGTGACAGCGGTATTATAATCAAGCGAATTTACCAAACCTACATCATAGCGTTGCTTGGTAACATTCAACGCGTCTTTATTAGCCTGGAAAGTTTGCTGTGCCGACTGGTATTGTTTTTCGGCAGATTGCAGATCAAGCAAAGCCTGTATAATGGTTTTACTTAAATTATTTTTGGCGATCTGTGTGCTCAACTCGGCATTTTTATAGTTTAACTGCGCCTTTTTTACCGTTGTATGCGCCAGGAAACGGTTGAATATAGGTATCTGTATATTTACCCCTACCGACTGGTTAAAGTTATTGCCGAACTGATTACCAAATGTATACGGCCCATATATAGGCTGATTAACGGGAGCCAGCACCACCTGGTTTGTCCCCTGTACCGTACCAACCGGTATAGTTGTGGTTGTGGTGCCTACTACCTGTGTTTTTTGCAGGTTTGAATAGTTGGATGACAAGCTGCCAAACAAGCTTACTGTTGGGTAATAATTTGCCTGCGCTACCTTTATAGCCTGCTCATAAGTTTTTTGCTGTAACTCGGCCAAACGCACATCAGGGTTAACCGTAAGGGCGGTTTTAACTACCTCATTAGCGTCGTATAAGGTTTTAACATCCGTAAGCTTGCTGATATCAGGGCGCTCAACTACAATTTCGGCGTATGGGCTCATTTCCATGTATTGCTTAAGCACCAATATAGAAAGATCGAGCTGATTCTGCGCAGTAGTCAGATTCAGGTTAGCGGTTGATACCTGTGCCTTAGCCTGCGACAGATCGGCCAGTGTTTGGTTGCCTACTTTAAAGCTGATGTTTGATTTCTCTAACGTTTGATTGGCAATATCTATTTGCTGCTTGGCGGCAGTAACCAAATCCTGATTAGTTAATATCTGCAGATAATCGGTTACAACATTCAGCACAAGGTCGTTTTTTATTTTGGCGGTGCTGCCTTTATCTACATCAAGTAATAACTTGTTTTGTAATATCTGGTTGCGCAACAGCCCACCCTGAAAAAGCGTTACTGCTACCGATGCCGAACCGTTTACATATAAAAACGATTGATTGGTATAAGAGTAAGTAGTTAAGTTTGGGCTACGGCCAAAATTATATGATGCTTGCGGATTAGCGGTTAAGCTGGGCAGCAGGTTGTTTTTAGCCTGGTTATAATCAGCTGTGCCCAATGCCTCGGTAACCTGTGCCTGTTTAATGGTAAGGTTATTGGCCAGGGTACGATCAACCGCCATTTGCAGTGTTATTTTTTCCTGAGCACTGGCGGTAAGGCTTGTCAGAACCGCTAACAACACGCCGAAAAACATTACCTTTTTTAATATATATATAGTCATAAGGTTATCCGTACAATAATTTGAGATGTTAGATTTGAGATGTTAGATTTGAGGTGTTTATTTAATGACCAAATTATTAATGCTATTTAACAATTTTGTCTCAAATCTCATATCTAAATTCTCATATCTGTAAATGTATCTGGTAAAAACGCCCTGGCTGCTTAAAAAGCTGTACCCCGAGTTAGTTTGGAATATTGACCAAAACAACCGATGCATTTATCTCACTTTTGACGATGGACCTATACCCATTGTTACACCTTTTGTGTTAAATATTTTAAAAGAGTATAACGCGAAGGCTACATTTTTTTGTATTGGCGACAATGTACGCAAGCATCCTGATGTATTTGAACAGGTAAAAGCCGATGGCCACGCCATAGGTAATCATACCTATAACCACCTTAAAGGCTGGAAAACCAACGATAAAACCTACCTTGAAAATTTCCTGGAAGCAGATAAGCTGATGAATAGCAAACTGTTTCGTCCGCCTTACGGGCGCATTAAACGTTCGCAGATAAAGCTGCTAAAACAAGCTAAACCCGGCTTGCAATTTATTATGTGGGATGTGCTAAGCGGTGATTTTGACCAGGAGCTATCGCCCGAAAAATGTTTGGAGAATGTGATGAGTGGCGTAAGAAACAAAAGCTCTATTGTACTATTCCATGACAGCTTGAAAGCATTTGACCGGATGAAATATGCTTTGCCGAAGGCAATGGAGACTTGGAGTAAGGCGGGGTATAAATTTAAAAGCCTGGATAGCTTTTAAACCAATAATAAGCGTAAAGGCCGGCCCGAATGCTTCGAGAGCCTCAGCATGACACCCACCTATATTTTATTATTGAGCCGGTTGTGTAGTTGATTGTTCTGTTGGTTTACCATCATTTTTTGCGATGGTATAAATTATAGCGCCTATAACAATAAGGGCTAAAACAATCAGCCCTATCCAGCCCTTGCGTTTATCCTGGCGTACCAGCCATACTAAAAACGCTACCAGTGGCAGTACAAAAATTATCCAGAAAATAAGTGAAGGGACAGACATGGTAATGAGTGAATTTTGAATGAGTGAATGAGTGATTATATTTTGATTACTTCTTGTGATCGTATTCTTTAGCAACATTCACTCAATCGCTAATTCACTCAATCACTAATTAAATTTAAAACGGCATCCTTGCCAGCGGTGCTATATTTTGTTGAGCAAAGTCGCCTTTCAGGTATTTATGATACCCGGCTATGGCAATCATAGCCGCGTTATCGGTACAATATTGCATGGCGGGGATAAATGTGTTCCAGCCATATTTGTCGCCCATTTCTTTTAAACCTAGGCGTAAACCTGTATTAGCCGATACACCACCCGCCAAAGCTACATCCTTTATCCCATAAATTTCAGCAGCTTTATACAACTTGTTCAATAATATAGTGACAATACGTTTCTCGACAGAGGCGCAAATATCATTCAGGTTATCCGCAATAAAATTGGGATTAAGCGCCACATTATCCCGTATAAAATACAGGATAGATGTTTTTAACCCGCTGAAGCTAAAGTTCAGATCGGGTATCTGTGGCTCCGGAAATTTGAACCTGTCCGGATTGCCTAAGCGTGCATATTTATCAATAAGCGGCCCCCCAGGATATGGCAGGCCGAGTATTTTGCTGGTTTTATCCATGGCCTCGCCCGCGGCGTCATCCAGTGTTTGCCCAACCACTTCCATATCAAAATAGTCTTTTACCAAAACTATCTGCGTATGCCCGCCAGATACGGTAAGGCATAAAAACGGGAATGCCGGTTTGTTATCGCCAATAAAATGAGCCAGCACATGCGCCTGCATATGGTTCACCTCAATAATAGGGATGTTTTTTGCCAGTGCAAAAGCCTTAGCGAAAGACACGCCCACCAGTAATGAGCCTAAAAGTCCGGGGCCGCGTGTAAAAGCTACTGCATCAATGTCATTTTTGCTTACTTTTGCGTTAAATAGTGCTTGTTGTACAGCCGGAACAATATTTTGCTGATGAACCCTTGAGGCAAGCTCAGGGACAACGCCTCCATATGCCTCGTGAATGGCCTGATTTGCAATAACATTGCTTAACATTACCCCATCAACACAAACAGCGGCAGAGGTATCATCGCATGAAGATTCGATTCCTAATATTACAGGCACGTTTTTAATTTTGAATTATTGATGGAGTGAATGAGTGAGTTTATTTTGATGTTGGGTTAAACCAAACTTAACTGATGATGTTAAAACATTCAATCATTCACTAATTCGCTCATTAAACTAACTACAAAGTTATTAAAAAAGTACTAAAAATAACCCTTGGTATAGTATTGCTGCTGCTATTAATGGCAAGCGTACTGTTATTAGTATTTCAGTATAAACCGGTACAAACCTGGGCGGCTAAAAAAGGTGCGGCTTATTTGTCACAAAAACTGGGGACCACCGTATCTATCAAAAGCTTGTATATTAAGCCTTTCTCATCGGTAGTACTTGAAGATTTTTATGTGCTCGATCAGCAAAAAGATACGCTGGTAAGTACGCCAAAACTAACGGTCAACCTGAACAATTTCTCTATTTTCAGCAGCATACAAAACCACAAGCTTGATTTTAAACTGATACAGCTGGATCATGGCTCCATCTATCTTAAAAAATTTAAAGATAAAACTACCAACCTCAAATTTATTTTAGATCATTTAAAATCTACCGACACCACTAAAACTGCCCCTGGCAAACCTTGGGTTATAGCTTTTGAACAGACGGCCATTAATAACTTTCATTTTCGATACAAAAACGAGGCGGTAAAAAGCAAAGTGTCCGGGATAAATTTTGAGGATATTGATGTATTTAACTTTAGTGTGGTGGTGAACAAAATGGATGTGATGCATCACATTTTTAAAGGTGATGTGCGACATTTAACCTTCAAAGAAAAGAGCGGATTTTACCTGAAAAACTTTACCGGCAACACCACGGTTGATACTAACCGCATACTGGTAAAAAATATGCTGATAAAAACCCCTGCATCCACCCTGCGCGATTATTTAAGCATGAAATTCAAATCGTTTGATGATTTTGACGATTTTGAGAACAAGATACACATGGATGGCGATTTTAAATCGTCGCGCATATCATCTGGCGATATCGCTTATTTTACCAGTGGTTTAGAACATGTAAATTTTGATTTAGGTGTTAACGGCCGCATACAAGGCCTGGTAAATAACTTAACCGCCCGCGGCCTTACCGTTACTGCCGGACAGGCTACCTTTATAAAAGGCGATTTTAATTTAAAGGGATTACCCGATTGGGATAACACAAAGCTCAATTTAAAATTTGACCAGTTAGCCACCAACAAAAAAGACCTTGACTTTTTATACAGTCACTTTACCGGTACGCCAAATGCTAAGGTGCCTGATATTATGAGCAAATTAGGTTTCATTAATTTTTCGGGCACTTTAGTTGGTAAACAGAATGATTTTACGGCAAAGGGCACTTTTAAAACTTTGCTGGGCCGCCTTGACCCTGACATCGCTCTAAAAATTAATAAGGCAGGTACGCCAAGTTATAGCGGTACTGTTGCCGCAACTAACTTTGACCTGGGCACTTTACTTAACAGTACCGAAACCGTTGGGCGTACCAGCTTTACCGCCAACGTAAATGGCAGTGGCGACGCGCTTAAAAATCTTGACGATAAAATAGATGCTAAGATCAGCTATATCGAGCTGAAAGGTTACCGTTATCAAAATGTAGCGGTTAACGGCACGTTTGCTAACAAAAAAATGAATGGCAAATTAACCATTAATGATAAAAACATTCATTTTGACGCTAACGGTACCCTTGACCTGAACCCAACCCTACCGGTATATGATTTTGCTGCCACTGTAAAAGACGCCCATCTGCATACGCTTAACCTGATAAAAGATACTATTACAGTTAGCACACAGCTACAAACCAAATTTTCGGGCAATGATCTAAAGAATTTTGAGGGCCACATATTGCTTTCGCCCATTCGCATTGTTGACCCGCGTAATAACTACGTGCTCGATTCCCTTTATTTGGTAGCCAGCGGCACTGGCGATTCAAGGTCTATAGCCTTACGATCGGATGCGCTTGATGGGAGTATTAAAGGACGTTACGATCTGGCTACGCTTCCATCCTATTTTAAAACCATCGTTAAAAAATATATTCCGTCGCTGCAAACAGATATTGTTACGCCTAAGCCGCAAAACTTTGAGTTTAACCTGAAAATTAAGAATCTTGACCCACTTACCGCTATTTTCGTCCCGGATCTGAAAATACCTGAGCAAGGCACCTTTCAGGGGCAGTTTAATTCGGTTGATAAAACGGCTACCATCAATGGTTTTATCAAGACCATTAAATATGGCACAACCGTTTTTCATAATTTCATTCTGGATGAAAGCACATCAGACGATAACCTGAACGTCAACGTTTCGCTGACTAAGATCGATCTGACAGATAACCTGTTCATCAAAAACATTGATATCACCAATTTTTTAAGCAAAGACAGTTTAAAATTTAACGTAAAGCTTGCCGATAAAGACGCGATTAATCAACTCGATCTTTACGGCCTGGTCAAATTCGGCCAGGATACCACGGCCAAATTAATGCTGCTGCCATCGGATATTATTTTGGAACGCCAGAAGTGGCGTCTGCAGGAGCAGGTACGTATACGCCTGCTTGATAATAAAACACAGGTAACCGGCTTCGAACTATCTAACGGGCAGCAACAGGTACGTATTGATGGCTTTATTTCAGACAAACCGGAAGACAAGTTAAAGGTGATGTTTGACAAGTTTAGCATGAGCACACTTGATGAGCTGACCAAATCATCGGGAATAGCGCTAAAGGGTAGCCTAAATGGTGACGTGACCCTATCATCCATTTTAAAAAAGCCGGGGGTTGACGCGCATTTAAATATTGATTCATTTAAAATGAATCAAACCCTTGTAGGCAATATAAAAATTGTATCAAGCCTTGACAATGAACGCAACCGGGCTAATGTGAACCTGAATATTCTTAACCGGGGATTAGAAACCATGAACATTGGCGGCGCTTATTATTTAGGAAAGGAAGAAGGCAACAAACTGGACTTTGATGTTAAAATGAACCAGACCGAGGCTATCATATTTGAGCCGTTTATCAAGGACCTGGTATCTAACATACGAGGCACCATATCCACCAATTTAAAACTTACCGGGACACTATCAAAACCACAGCTTAATGGCGATATTACTTTAGATAATACGGGTGTTACCGTAAACTATTTAAAAACCCCTTACATAGTTAATGATAAACTGACTGTGACTAACAGTGTCATTAACATCAATAACATGATTTTAAAAGATATAAAGGGAGGCCAGGGCACAGCAAATGGCAAGGTTGATCTGAATAATTTATCGAACCCAACTATCAACGTTGTTTTACAGGCGCGAAACCTCATGGCGCTGAACACGACTTTTAAAGATAATCACCTGTACTACGGTACCGCCTACGGTACTGGTCGTTTTAGCTTTGACGGCCCAATTGACAACATGAGCATTGATATTAAAGCACAAACCGAAGCAGGTACGGTATTTAATATTCCGCTAAATACATCGTCAACCGTTAGCGAATATGATTTTATAAAATTTGTAAGCCACAAAGATACCATGGGCCTTGCCCTGCCTAAAGTAAAAGCTTTTAACGGGGTAACCTTAAATTTCGATTTAACGGTTGATGAAAAAACAATTGTAAAGATCACAACAGATTATGGCGTGCTAACCGGAAGCGGGCAGGCCAAGAATTTGAACATGCACATTAACAGCCTGGGCGATTTTGACATGATTGGCTCATTCCTGATCACCTCGGGCAAGTTTGAGTTTACGGCTAAAAACTTTATCAGTAAAAACTTTGTGGTTAATCAAGGTGGTACCATACGCTGGACGGGCGACCCTTCTAATGCCGAAATTAACCTGAAAGCGATATATGAGGTACGTACCCAGGTTAAGCCGCTTTACGATGCTGCAGGTTTCCCGAATCCGAAGGGTGCTAATACAGAGTTAGTTCAGGCCGAATTGATTATTACCAACTCATTGATCCACCCGGATATTAATTTTGATTTTAATTTCCCTACCGATCCATCCATTAAGGATGACTTGGCAACTTACCTGGCCGATAATAATAACCGTAATCAACAGGCATTAAGTGTTATTGTAACCCGCACATTCTCATCAGGCAGTAATAATAATATAACCAACCAGGTGGTGGGTACGGCCAGTAACGCGGTTAGTGAGTTTGCGTTTAATAAGATCAACAGCCTGATTGCACAATCGAATATTAAGTATTTCGATTTTAACATCCGCTCATTTAATGATGCCAGCGCGTCGCTAAAATTCTTTAATAACCGGCTCATATTTAACGGGAGTTTGTTCAGCACTACCGGCAGTGGCAGCAATACTAATACGCTGTTTGATAATAGCACCCTGCTAAATTCAACCAACGCTCTTACCAAAGATTTTGAGGCATCATACCTTATCCGGTCAGATGGTTCACTTACAGCCCGTTATTCGTACCGGGTGTTGAACAATACACTAAGCACTATTAATGAGTTTAATGTTCAGTATGTAAACGGATTGGGCCTGGTTTACCAGCAGGATTTTGACTCATTCGGCGAATTTATACGCAACCTGTTCACTAAAAAGAGAAACAGGCGTATGGTAAACCCGCTGGATATACCACCGGCCGGACCGCCGCCGCCTACACCAACAACCAGTACATCCCCGGTTGTACCGGGCAAACAGGAGGATGAAGATTAATGATCGCGTAAAATGGTGTGATCCATTTTATCTCTTTTAGTTTTCAGGTATGCCTCGTTATGCGGGTTTGGTGCAATTTCAATAGGTACGTTTTCTACAACTTCTAAACCATAGCCTATTAACCCCGCTCTTTTTTTAGGATTATTGCTCATTAAACGCATTTTTGATACACCCAGGTCACGTAATATTTGTGCGCCAATACCATAATCGCGCTGATCCATCGGGAAGCCTAATTTAATATTGGCTTCAACGGTATCCAATCCGTTTTCCTGCAGGTTATAGGCTTTAAGCTTATTTACCAGGCCTATGCCTCTGCCTTCCTGGTTCATATAAACAATTACACCTTTGCCTTCCTGGTTTATCATCTCCATTGCTTTGTGCAGCTGCGGGCCGCAATCGCAGCGGCACGAGCCAAAAATATCGCCGGTAACACATGAGCTGTGTACACGCACCAATATAGGTTCATCAGGCTCCCAGGTTCCTTTTACCAAAGCCATATGATTTTCGTTGGTATTAAGCTGGGTATAAGCAATCATTTCAAAATCGCCCCATTGCGTAGGCAAGTTTACAGCCACTTCTCTTTTTATCAGGGTTTCTACATCTAATCTATAAGCGATCAGATCTTTTATCGATATTATTTTAAGGTCAAACTCTTTAGCTATTTCCAGTAATTGCGGCAGGCGGGCCATATCGCCGTTTTCCTGCATAATTTCGCAAATAACTCCGGCCGGCTCAAACCCGGCTAATACGGCCAGATCAATGGTTGCTTCGGTATGCCCTGCCCTGCGCAGTACGCCGCCATTTTTTGCTATTAACGGAAATATATGCCCCGGGCGACCCAGGTCCTCGGGTTTTGTTGCAGGATCAATTAAAGCCATCACCGTTTTTGACCGGTCGGTTGCCGAAATGCCTGTGGTACAACCCTCCAGCAGATCAACAGAAACTGTAAAATTAGTTTCGTGCGAGGTGGTATTTTTGGTAACCATGGGTGCCAGTTCCAACTCGGCTGCCCGTTGGGCAGTTATTGGCGCACACACCAAACCACGCCCATGGCGTACCATAAAGTTTATCACTTCGGGTGTAGCATTATGTGCCGGAATCAGAAAATCACCTTCATTCTCCCTATCTTCATCATCTACAACAATAATAACTTTGCCGACTTTTAATTCTTCTATGGCTTCTGGTATAGTATTTAACATTTTTATAGGATAGCTTTTATTACAATACGTAGCTTATAGTAACAAAGTTAACTGATAATGTAAAAATTAAGGTCGGTGCTATGTAAAGATTAGTGTATGCTTGCTTCCGGGGCTATTCCTCAACTGTTCTGCCTGCCAGGTCTGTTTTACGCTTAAAAACAGCTAACATCCTGCCAAAAAGATTATTGAAGAGACGTTTATAAAGATCGGCATCAAATATTACCGAATCGTTAGCTGCTTTGTATGAAAGGAAAATACCAATAGGTGTTAATATAATAATAGCTATCCACATACCAATAAATGAAGAAACTACGCCTGCTTTTACTTCTTTTTCGCCAATGGTGGATATAATATAATAGATAAGGAAAAAGATAACCGAAACTACCACCGGCAGGCCCAATCCGCCTTTACGAATGATAGCGCCAAGCGGGGCGCCTATCAAAAATAAGGCAAGGCAGGCTGCAGAAAGTGTATATTTCTTCTCAAATTCAACCGAGGCCGCATATATACTGCTCGAAGCTTCTTTATAATGTTCGTATCGGTTTTTAAGCAAATCCTGTATGGAACGCACTTCGCTTTGCGCGTTCATTATATTGCTCAGCCTTTCGCTGCTGGTACCATCTCTTAATACATTATGGTTGTAGCTTACATATTTTTTAACCACGGTTGATTTGGTTGGCATAAAAAAGTATTTGATGTAAGGAGTAACCAAAGCATAATTAACATTACGGCCGCTATCAATTGAATACTGTGTATGCTTCATGACATCTTTCAGCTGCTTAATATTCATCATCTGGTAAGCCGTTTTAAACTCACTTTCGTCTGTACGATGAAACTTCAGATCTTTAAGATCAAGTTTTTGCTCCCTTGATTTAAATCGGGACCGGGTAAACACCTGCCTGGGGTTAGCAGAATAGGTTGACCCGCCCGGTCTTTCTTCATATTGCACGCCATCTTTCAGCTGCATAATCAGGTACTCATTATCAGACGATCGGAACATCTTACCTTCTTTAGCAATTAAAACAAAACCCGGTTTTTCGTTATCACCTTTATAATATATCCTTACGCCATGCAGTGTTTGCCCATCTGGGTCTTTTTGCTGCACACGTATGGTATAACCCGGAAAGCTATTGCTAAAAACACCTTCAGGTAAAAAATTGGCCGATTTTTGTTCGCGGGCATCATATAACAACGAAAAGTATTTAAGATTAGCTACCGGCAGCATGTAATCCGAAAAAATAAAGGCCGCTATACTTAATACCATTACAACCGCAAACATAGGGGCCATGGCACGGGTTAAAGATATACCGGCCGATTTAATGGCTACCAGCTCATAATTTTCTCCAAGGCTGCCATAGGTCATGATAGAAGAAAGCAATACCGACAGCGGGAGTGCCATTTGCACGTTGGTGGCCGAGGCTAATGCCATCAACTTTAAAATAACATACCATTCAAATCCTTTGCCTATCAGGTCGTCGATGTATTTCCATAAAAATAACATCAGCAACACAAACATTACTATCAAAAAGGTCACGAGGAATGGCCTTATAAATGATTTAAGTAATAAAAGGTGGATCTTTTTCACAAATACAAAAATAGGGAAAATTTATCCCTTAAGCACCTAATACACTAATGAGGTATTGTATCTGATTATCCCAGATCAGTTTACGCTCACCAATAGTTTCTTCGGTAGCAAAATCGGTTATACTCAGTGCAACATCGTTAGTGAGCTCATCCTGCAGTATCTCCATCTCAAAATAACATTGAGGCTCATCCTCATCCCACTTAAATCTAACCAGTTTATTTTCTTTTATAGCCAGCAGTTTTGCTTTTTGCTGCTCGTCATCCCAGGTAAAGGTATAAGCCTGATCACGCACGCTCACATCGTCGGCAAACCATTGGGTTAAACCATTTGGCTCGCTTAAAAAAGTATATAGTATTCGGGGAGATGATTTTATTTCGTACTCAATAGTAAATTTTTTTTTTTCGGACATGTGGGTCTATAATTCAGCGCTCAGGACGCAATATTAACATTTTTTCTAAAGGAAACGAATTTCTGCTATATTTGCAAACCTTTTTTAAGGGTACCGCATTTACGGCGGGGTAGCTCAGATGGTTAGAGCGTAGGATTCATAACCCTAAGGTCGGCAGTTCGATCCTGCTCCCCGCTACATTGGCAGAAAGCCATCCGTTACTTAACGGGTGGCTTTTCTTGTTATATTGCATATATGTTTACAGTTTATGCCCTTTTCTCGCCAACATTCAGCAAAATATATATTGGCTATACTTCTGATATTACTATCGGTTAATTTCACATAAAATTTGTTAACTAAGTTTATATTAACAATTTTCACATAAAAAACTATGAAAGCAATCAATCCCTGGATCAATTTTAATGGAAATGCCGAAGAAGCATTCAGTTTTTACAAATTAGTTTTTGGCGGAGAGTTCGCAAAGATTGTCCGTTTCAAGGACTTATCAAGCGCCGAATTTCCAGTGTCAGAAAATGACGCAAACAAAATCATGTATATTGCTTTGCCTATTGGCAAAAATAATGTGTTAGTAGCGAATGATGTTCCCGGGTTTATGGGGCGAGTAAACGAAAACGAAAACAGGTCTAAAATATTCGTTAACGCCGAAAGCCGTGAAGAAGCAGACAAAGTATTTAACGGGCTATCAGCAGGTGGAGAGGTTGAAGGACCTATTGGCGATAGTCCCTGGGGTACATACGCCGGAATGTTTAGAGACAAATATGGGATAGAATGGATTGTGGAATTTGACCCGGCCCTTTAGATAATCAATCTCAAATAAACCATAATTTAAAAAGCCATGCGTTAATTAACGGATGGCTTTTCTTGTTATACTGCATTTAGGCACATCCGGCTATTCAAATTTTTACATCATGTTTTAATGTCGTTTTTTTATAATATGCGCAAGCGGGCATGAGGTAAATAATATTATCGAAAAATTCACAATTTTTATACTTAAAACAAATTTGGTTACGCTATGCTATTTTCCTGTTACAAAAGCATATTTCAGGTTCGTTTTTAATAAATTGGGGGTTAAACACGTAATAACATGACCCCTTTAAACAGAATCTTCTCCTACTCTATCATCTTATTTTTTTTGAGTTACAATGCGAATGCGCAGGTTGGCGATAACGGGTACAAAAACGGCATGGTAGTTTGTGCCTATCCCGATGCCGCCAAGGTGGGGGTTGATATCTTAAAAAAGGGCGGCAACGCGGTTGATGCGGCGGTAGCTGTGCAATTTGCTTTAGCAGTTACCTATCCTGATGCAGGGAATATTGGCGGTGGCGGATTCATGGTTTTTCGCTCATCAAAAGGCGAGGCCAATACGCTTGATTTCAGGGAGAAGGCGCCGGGGTTGGCAACTACAAATATGTTTTTGGATGCTAATGGCAATGTGATACCAGGATTAAGCCTTTCATCGCATAAGGCATCGGGCGTACCCGGTTCTGTTGATGGGATGGTTGAGGCGCACAAAAAATATGGTAAATTAAAATGGGCCGATTTGGTGCAGCCGGCTATTGACCTGGCACGAAATGGCTTTAAAGCCACCGCCCGGGCCGCGGCCGATTATAACCGCCAAAAAGCAGGTTTCATACGAATGAACCCCGGGAAAAATTATTTAATAAAAGATGAACCCTGGAAAGAAGGCGACCTGGTGATACAGGAGGACCTGGCTAAAACATTAGAACTGATACGCGACAAGGGCCGCGCCGGATTTTACGAAGGTAAAGTTGCGCAGGAAATAGCCGACGAAATGAAAAGCGGCGATGGCTTGATAAGCACAACCGACCTTGCTAATTACCATGCCGTTTGGCGCAAGGCCATTAAAGGCAAGTATAAAGATTATACGGTTATTACCATGCCGCCACCATCAAGCGGAGGGATTGCTTTACTACAATTGCTGCAATCGGTCGAAAAATACCCTTTGCATCGGTGGGGGCACAACAGTGATTCGACCGTACAATTGGTAGTTGAGGCCGAGCGCAGGGTATATGCCGACCGTTCAAAATATTTAGGCGACCCGGACTTTTATAAAGTACCGGCGGATAGTTTATTAAGGCCTGCCTACGTGGCATCGCGTATGAGCAGTTTTAACTGGGATGCCGCTACGCCAAGCAACAGTATACAACCCGGTACCTTTGCTGGTTATGAAAGCGACCAGACCACCCATTTTTCTATTGTGGATAAAGATGGCAATGCGGTAGCCATCACCACAACCCTGAACGGATCGTTCGGGTCAAAAATATTTGTAAAGGGTGCAGGCTTTTTGCTGAACAACCAGATGGACGATTTTAGCTCAAAACCCGGCACACCCAACATGTACGGCTTATTGGGCGGTAAAGCAAACAGTATACAGCCCAATAAGCGCATGTTGTCATCTATGACGCCTACAATTATTGAAAAAGAAGGTAAATTATTGATGGTGGTAGGCACACCAGGGGGCTCCACCATTATTACATCGGTATTTCAAACTATATTGAACGTGATAGAATTTAACATGGGTATGCAGGATGCGGTTGCCGCAAAACGTTTCCATCACCAATGGATGCCCGATAGAGTACAAATTGAACGTGACGCTTTAACTCCTGAAGCTATCGGTAAACTGGAAAAAAAGGGTTATAAAATAAACGAACAGGGTGGTATTGGCCGCGTTGATGCAATTTTGAAAACTAAAAATGGTTATGAAGGCGGCGCCGACCCACGTGCCGACGATACTAAAATAGGTTGGTAGGTACGTTGATAAACTACTTACAATTTACACCAAAACCAACTATAAGAAGATTTACCGTAGACTTATATGGGGAAAATATCAACTTTATAAATTACCCCAATCCATTTATAAATATATTTTTAATGATAAATCAATAAATTGTGATATACGGGTAATTTTTCCAAGTTTTTACATCTATAATTTATCATTTATTAAAAACTACTAAATTTAAAATAAGATTATATCAAAAAAATTTACCAAATAATTTTTTATTGTTAAAATTTTACACATAAAACGCATTTTTTATTATAAATAAAATAATACGGACTTAATTTAACACATAAAAAATAAAAAATTAACAAAAAATTACTTTCGATATCAATATTTTAAAATATTACATCCATAATTGCTAAATTTATACTGTTTAAACGTTATTAAAAATGACTTTTAACAGTACAATGTGTTATTTATTTAAATAATAGCAAAATGGAGTTGACAAAAGCGCTTACTGACGAAGAATTGGTTGTTCTGATAACACAAGACAACGTCAAAGCATTCCAGCTTTTGTATAACCGTTATTGGAAAAAAATGCTTGCCAAAGCATATACGCAATTACAATCGTACACCATTGCCGAAGAGGTTGTTCAGGACGCGTTTATCAATTTCTGGAAACGCCGTCATAAAATTGAATTAAAGTATCGTTTTCATACCTATATAGCCTCTGTTGTAAAATATGAGGTAATGACCCATCTGGCTAAAAAGAACAGGGAACATCTTTATATGGATGACCTGAGTTTGCCTGTTGTTGAGGACCACTCAACCCAGCACTGGCTTGATTTTGATGAGCTTAAATTACAAATGGATAACCTTATCCATACGCTGCCGGTTAAATGCCAGTTGGTGTTTAAGCTTAGCCGCGAACAGGGCCTGAGTGATAAGCAGATATCAGAGAACCTCGAGATATCCCGCAAAACGGTTGAGGCACATATCAGCAAAGCACTCAGAACGCTGCGTTTAAGTATCAATAATTTTTTGACGCTTGCACCATTTTTCTTTACGGGCGCCCTTCTTCTGATAAAATAAAAAATATTTTTTTTTGACTAAGGGTAGTGAGTGTATTTTATACGCTATGTAATAAACAGACATACCTTAATGTTACACTTGACTAAAAAGAAGCTGCAGGAATTATCAGATAAATGGTTAAGTGGCACTATCACAAAAGAAGAGCAGTCTGTATTAGATGAATGGTATAACCAGGAGTCGCATGAAATAATAAATTGGGAATCAGATGATGATGATGAAACCAATCTCAGGGAGCGCTTATTTGCCGGTATACTAAAAGAAACACAAGCCGGGGAGCCTCCTCAAATTAAATTCTTCAAAAACGCGCAGGCACGCAAGGTGGCTGCAATGATCGTAGTTTTATTAAGCTGTTGCCTGTATTTTTTAATACCACATGTTAAGCCCCGGCTTGTTGCTAAAAATAACAAACCAAAAAAGGTTGAGAAGGCAACTCCTAACAAAGCCATATTAACATTGGCAGATGGATCGACCGTTATTCTGGATAATGCCGGTAACGGTTTGGTAGCGCGGGAGGGTAACACCCGGGTAAATAAAACAAGCGACGGAGAATTAATTTATAGTGCATCTAAATCAGCCGGGCAGGTAACCGCGGTTCCTCAGTTTAATAGTATAAGCACACCGGCAGGCGGGCAGTACCAGGTTAGCCTGGCAGATGGAAGCAAAGTATGGTTAAATGCCATGAGCACGCTAAAGTTCCCTGCCGTTTTTAGCGGTACCAAACGGGTAGTTGAGCTTACAGGCGAGGCTTACTTTGAAGTTGCAAAAAATAAGAACATGCCGTTTAAGGTTTCGCTGGCAAACAGTACCTCGATTGAAGTACTGGGCACCCATTTTAATATAATGGCCTATGCCGACGAAAAGAATATTGACGCCACCTTATTAGAAGGATCGATCAGTGTAAAAAAAGGAGACATGAATAAAATGATAACACCGGGACAGCAGGCAAAAATTACCGACGACATTAAAGTTAGCAATGTTGACGCGGAAGAATCAATAGCCTGGAAAAAAGGGTTATTCAGTTTCGACAGATCGGACACACAAACTATTATGCGGCAAATTGGAAGATGGTATGGAGTTGAGGTGGTGTACCAGGGCAAAATACCATCTAATCAACTTACGGGATATATTTCAAGAAGCGCCGAATTGCCCGAAGTATTAAAGATGCTACAGATAAGTGGCTTAAAAACCACTATCAACGATAAGAAAATTACAGTATTAAATTAATTGGCTATTAACTTTTTAAACAAATTGACTATGGATCCATGATTACCCCCACAGCCAGATCTCAAAAAACCGGGAACGTACCACCGCCCCCGGCTATACATGAGGGCAAATAAAAAAATCTCTTACTTCTCGAAAATTTAATGTTTAACCCTAACCGTGCAAAACTATGCAATTAACTGCAATTTGCAAAGACGAGCTTATATCTTGTTACAAGAGGCTTGTTGATGTCTTAAGATCCCGGGAAACCCGGCTAAACAATTCAAAGCTACCGGTTTCACCACATACCGAAGAAAATTCAAAAAAGACCATTGTATTACTTACACAGGGCTTTAGTACAAATTTTAATTTAAATAAACAGATCCTTTTGCGGATGAAACTGATCGTTATACTTCTGTTTACGGTTTTTTTACAGGTTAATGCCCGTAGCTACGCACAAAATGTTACGCTAAACGAGCATAATGCATCGCTTGAAAAGCTATTCAGCAAAATAAAAGAGCAAACCGGTTATTTATTCCTGTATAACCAGGAGTGGATAAGGATGGCTAATAAAGTGGATATAGTAGTAAAAAATGCCCCGCTTGAGAACGTGCTTAACAGTTGCTTTACTAATCAGCCGTTAACCTATACAATCGTTAATAAAACGATTGTGCTTAAATTAAAAGATACCTATGGAACAAAATCTACTCAAATAAATACTATAAATACAGCACCTGCGCCCATCCCCATTAAAGGGCAGGTTAAGGACGATAAGGGACAGCCATTAATTGGCGTAACCGTAATGATAAAAGGAACGCATACAGCTACACAAACAGATGCCAGCGGTGAATACACCCTGGTAGTTCCGGATGATGGTACCACAATTGTGTTTAGCTATATAGGCTACACAAGCAAGGAAGTTAAAACTGTGGGCAGGGGCGTAATTAACGTTACCCTTACAGAAAGCTCTGACCAGCTCAGCGAGGTGGTAGTTTCGGGCTATACGGTGCAGAACAGGGCCGAATTTACCGGCTCATCAGCACACATTGGCGGTAAAGAACTGCAGGACAGGCCGGTATCAAGTTTTGACCAGGCCTTAGCAGGTCAGGCGCCGGGTGTTAAAATAACATCGAATGGTGGTTCACTAAATGGTGCACCGGTATTTCGTATACAAGGCACCAATTCTATCTCTTTAAGTTCGTATCCGCTTATTGTAATTGATGGGGTGTCATCATTTACCGGCGATCTGGGCAACTCGGCCGAGAACAACGCCTTATCATCAATAAACCCAGATGATATTGAATCTATCGAAGTTTTAAAAGACGCGTCGGCTACCGCTATTTACGGTTCTCGCGCATCAAATGGCGTTGTGGTTATTACCACTAAAAAAGGAAAACTGGGACATCTGAAAGTAACCTATGAAGGCTACTATGGTTTAACCTACAAACCAAAATTACCTAAACTGTTAGATGCTGCCGATTATGTAATGATCAAAGATGAATCCGAAGTAAATCAAGGATTAGCCCCCACCTATTTTCTGGGTAAAAACCCCGACGGTAGTATCCAGCAAACCAACTGGTATGATTACGTTTATCAAACCGGGCATTCGCAAAGCCACAACTTAAGCTTATCAGGCGCTACCGAAAAAACCTCTTATTTCCTTTCGGCAGGATATATTGACCAAACCGGCTTTTTGGTAAAAAATACGTTCAATCGTAAATCAATCAGGTTCAACTTTGATCATGAACTGATAAAGGGATTGCGCATAGGTACCAACTTTACTTATGGCGACGCGTTAAATAATAACCTTACCAGCGGTGTTAACAATACATTCGGGTTGAATAACCTGGTGCGCGAGTCGATGGTATTGCCGCCAAACGTTTTACCATTTAACCCCGATGGTTCATACAATGTTAGCGGTAGTGGTATAGGTTACGGCCCCAATACAAGTTTAACCGGTTATTACAACCCGCTGCCGCAATTACAACATGACAAGTTTTCGTCAGAAAGTAATAATGCCATTGCATTAATGTATTTAGAGTGGGAGCTTTTTAAAGGTTTTAAGGTTAAAAGCAGCTATAGCATAAATAGCCTGGGGGTAACCAACCTTTCGTTCAGTAACCCTTATCAGGCGGGTGGTTATGCCACCAATGGCTCGGCTACTGATGCGTATAACACTTATTACCGTACCGATGCGGCCAACACAGTTAGCTACAGCACAACAATTGCCAAACACCATAACATAAGCGTTTTGGCCGGTTACGAAGATATACATACAGTAACCAGTGGTTTCACCGCAACCAGAACAGGGTTAACCGATCCGGACTTTAATACATTTTCGGGTGGTTTTACAACCGTTAGCTCGGCCAGGGGCACCGATTCGCAAAATGACCTGCGATCATACCTGAGCAATTTAACGTATGATTATGACAGGAAATATTTATTAAGCGGAAGCTTCCGTCGCGATGGATTATCGGGCCTGGCGCCAGGTCATAAATACGGAAACTTTGGCGGCGGTTCAGTAGGCTGGAACGTTTCTGACGAGGGCTTCTTTGCCAATTCAGCTTTAGCTAAAACGGTTACCTACTTTAAGGTACGTGGCAGCTATGGTGTGGTTGGTAATGGTAACGTGGCCGATTTTGCCGCGTCATCATTGTACGGTTCAGGCGTGTATGGTGGTGTAGCTACTTTATCGCCAACACAAACAGGTAACCCCGACCTGCGTTGGGAAACCAGTAAAAAAATGGACGTAGGTATTAACGTTGGCCTATGGCAAAATAAAATAACAGTTGATGCGGATTACTTTAATAACAACATTGACGGTTTGATATTGGCAGCGCCGCAAGCTCCCTCAAAAGGTATCCCTAATAACTCTATCAATGCTAACATCGGTTCAATGTATAACCGCGGTTTCGAAATTAATGTGCAGGCCCACATATTGGATAAAGGTGCCTTTAAATGGACTGCAGGCTTTAATATCAGCACTTTAAAGAACCGGGTAACTTCATTAGCCAACAACAACGCCGACCTTTGGACAAGCAGTACCGAAACAACAAACATAACACGTGTGGGCTATTCGGTTGCATCAGTATTTGTGGTGCCAACAACCGGTGTTAACCCGGCCAATGGTTTAAGAACCTATCTGAACCATTCAGGAAAAACAGTACAGTACAGCCCGGTTACCGGCCAATGGACCTATCTTGACGGTACCACTGCCCCTGCAATGGATGCCTTGGGTGATGGTGTTATTTACGGCCCTTCATTACCTACTTATTATGGTGGCTTTAACAACACTTTCAGGTATAAAGGTATTGACCTGTATGTAAACATAGTTTACTCGGGCGGTAACAAAATATATAATGGTACCAAAGCTACCTTGTTGGATAACCGGTTCTTTAACAACCAGGTCGATATTTTAAGGCGCTGGACAACTCCTGGCCAGATAACCGATATTCCTGCGGTGCATTATAATGACCAGCAGGCAAGCGGCTCGGTGTTGCCAAACTCATATAACGTTGAAGATGGCGGCTACATAAAACTGGGTAATGCGCAATTGGGCTATACCTTCCCTGCTACCTGGTACGGAAAAACAGGTATAACTTCTATCCGTATATACGGCTCGGCAAGCAATATCATTTTACACACCAAATACACCGGCTCTGATCCTGAAATATCAGCCAACGGCGATTCGAACACCGCCTCGGGCCGTGATAAGAACTCGGTTCCGGCAGGAAAATCATTCACATTTGGCCTTAACGTAGGATTTTAAACTATAAGACTATGAAAATTTCGAAAATAAATAGAAAAATAATCTTAAAGGCTTCATTGTTTAGTCTTTTAATGATAAGCGGCACCGCCTGTAAAAAGGGCCTGCTGTCTCCGGTCAATGTCACCAGTATTTCAAACTCAAATGCTTTTGATACCCCGGATAGGATTCTGGCTCAGGTTAATGGTTTATACACCTCGCTTAAAAGCGGTAGTTTTTACGGCGGCAGGCTCATTATTACCAACGAGCTGCGGGGCGATGAGTTCATCATGAACAAGCCCAACGTAGTAACCGAGCAGCAAACTTGGCTGGAAGCAGTGAACCCCAGCACCAGCGAGGTAAATAGCCTTTGGAGCGCCGGCTATGCTACTATAAACCTTGTAAATACGTTTATAGATGGTTTAACCAAAAATCAAAGCAAGGTTTCGGCAACGTTATACGCAAATTATATAGCCGAGGCTAAATTTATACGCGCCATTTGCTATTTCTCTTTAGTGCAAACCTATGCGCAGCCTTATACGCTTAACGGGGGTACAAGCCCGGGTGTGCCCCTGCGTTTAATCGCCGAAAATTCAACTGCTGATAATCAGCTTGCCAGAAGCACAGTGGCACAGATCTATACGCAAATACTAAGCGATTTAAATGCTGCCGAAACTGATTTGCCTGCAAGTTATACAACAGCTACATTGAATACTACGCGTGCTTCAAAAAATACAGCCATCGCTCTAAAAACAAGGGTTGATCTGGTAAAAGGCGATTATGCCGGTGTGATCACCGAAGCAACAAAGATCGTATCGGCCACAGCACCGTATACAGCGCCAACAGGTGTTGCCAACAAGATGGAAGCAAATGTTGCCACGGTATTTGGCGGTACTTACGCCGGCCCTGAAGCTGTATTCTCGCTACCATTCACTCCTACCGAAACCCCGGGTACGCAAAACCAGCTGGCGTATTACTTTAACATAGCCCCGGGAAACGGCGAATTTTATCTGAACACAGCCGGTACCATATCCGACCCCGTATATGCCACAGCATCAACCGATGCCCGCAAAAACTTTGTTTTTGTGAACACCGGCCAAAAATGGCTAAGCAAGTACAAAGTTGCCGGTACATTTTCAGACTGGGTTCCGGTTATCAGGTATCCCGAAGTTTTGTTGAACTATGCTGAGGCTCTGGCACGTGCGGGTGATGCGACAAGCATGACCAAAGCAACCTCGCTTTTAGCGGCTGTACGCAACCGGTCAGATGCAACTTATGTATTCCCTGTTTTGGCTGTATCAACCCAGGCTGCCCTCATCAACACCATTTTACAGGAAAAGAAAATTGAGTTTTTGGGCGAAGGTTTCAGAACCGCCGATTTGCAAAGACTTGGAAAAACCCTGCCTGCAAAATCAGGTACCGCCGGTAACGCACCTGCTGTATTACCAACCGATAACAGGTATATATGGCCAATATCAGGCGCCGAAACAGCTATAAACTTACTGTGTACACAAAACCCACAATAAAACCAATATGAAAAAACGTATTTTATTATTTGCAGGGATGATTGCTTTAAGCAGTTACTCTTTCGCGCAGGATGCAGCACCTGCAGGCCGGGGAAGGGCCGGGGCCGCTCGTGGTGGCGCTGAGGCCGGACCGGCCGCCAACATTGCCTCGATAACCCAGAACATGAAGAAGTTTGATGGCTATTTTCCGTTTTATTATGATGATAAATCAGGAAAGATCTATCTGGAGGTTGATAAATTCGATACCGAGTTTTTATACTTTAAATCGCTTACAGACGGCGCAGGGCGCAGTGCCGAAAGAGGCCAGGCGTCTGACGCGATCGCTAAATTTGTTAAGGTAGGGCCAAAAGTATTATTGGTTGAGCCAAATTATGCTTACCGTGCCATCACCACCAATGTTGACCAGATAAAAGCGGTTGAGAATGCTTATCCAAAATCAGTAATATGGGGTTTTGCCCCGGTTGCTGTTGAGGGCGACAAGGCACTGATTGATCTTACCCCATTTATTGTTCGCGATAGCCAGGGTATAGGCAGCAGGCTTGGTGGTGCAGGCGGTGGTGAAGAAGGCGGCGGTGGTGGCCGTGCGGCTGGTGGTCGTGGCGGTGCACGTGGCGGCCGTGGTGGCGCGACAGCAGGTGCCGCGGGCGGCGGTTATCGTATTGACGAAACACGTTCGGCTGTATATATGCCCAACACCAAAAACTTCCCTAAAAATACCGAGTTCGAAGCTTTGGTTACTTTAGTTGGTGGCTCGGCCGGTGGCGGCCGTGGTTTTGGTGGCGGCGGTGGTATAGCTCCCGACCCTACCGCGGTTACCGTGAAAATGCACCAGGCCTTTGTTGAATTGCCTGATGATAAATACAAGCCAAGAAAATTCGATCCGAGATCATCATTCAACATCTTTAGCTATATCGATTTTTCGGCACCGATAGACCAGCCTATTGAAAGGCGTTTTACCAGGCGCCATCGTCTGTTCAAAAAAGATCCGAACGCGGCGGTGAGCGAAGCGGTGGAGCCTATTATTTATTACTTTGACCGTGGCGCCCCCGAAGATGTAAAAAAAGCGTTGATGGAAGGTGGTGCATGGTGGAACCAGGCTTTTGAAGCAGCTGGTTATAAAAACGCTTTCCAGGTAAAAGAACTGCCTGAAGGGGCCGACCCGATGGATATCCGTTACAATATGGTGAACTGGATCAATCGGGCAAACCCTACACGGGCGTTTTCATCCGGTGCATCGTACATCGATCCGCGTACCGGCGAGATCATTAAAGGGGTGGTTACTTTAGGGTCTGACAGACACAGACAAGACATGCTGATAATGGAAGGCTTACTGCAGCCTTATGCTGACGGCAAACCGCGTGACAAAAGGCTTGATGAGGTTGCCTACGCGCGTTTGCGTCAGCTTGCTGCACACGAAATTGGCCATACTTTAGGCTTTACCCACAATTTCGCGGCCAGCGAGAAAGACCGTGCTTCGGTTATGGATTACCCTTTCCCGCGTATTTCAATGAAAGCCGATGGCAGCATTGATGTATCAAATGTTTATGCTAAAGGTATAGGCAGCTGGGATAAACGCGCCATTATGTGGGGCTACAGCGACTTCCCGAAAGGAACAGACGAGAATGCCGCGCTGGATAAGATCATGAACGAAACCATCAAATTAGGTTTTAAATATATACCTGATATAGGTGGATATACGCACCCTGCTTCACACCAATGGGATGACGGTGCCGACCCAATAGCTGAGCTGGATAAGCTGATGAAAATACGCAGACATACCCTCGATATCTTCTCAGAAAAAGCGATAGCTAAAGACGCGCCGATGACTACCTTAAACGAAGTGCTGGTGCCCATCTACCTGTTACATCGCTACCAAATAGAGGCCGTAGCTAAATCGGTAGGTGGTTTATATTTCACCCATGCAGTAAAAGGTGACGGACAGGAACCAACCAAAATGGTTGACCCTGCAGTACAATGGAAAGCATTTGATGCCCTGATGGGTACCATCTCTCCTGACGCGCTGGCTATACCCGATGAATTGATCTCGAAAATACCGCCGCGCCCAACAGGTTACCCGGCATCGGTTGAGGTATTTGAAGGTTACACCGGCCCCACCTTCGATCCGATAGCCGCGGCCGAATCCGCCGCAGGCGAAACTTTATCATCGCTTTTAAATGCCGAACGTGCCGCACGCTTAATCGAGTACCACGCCCGCGACAGCAAGCAGCCCGGCTTTATGGCCGTTGCCGGTAAACTGATCGATGAAACCTGGAAAGCACCCGTGCAACCCGGATATAAAGGACAGCTACAGGTGATGGTTAATAACCTTACGCTGAAATACCTTTTATCGCTGGCGGCTAATTCACGTACATCTGAAAGTGTAAGGGGTGAAGCTTTATTAGAGATCGAAGAGCTTAAAGAATGGATGAGCAGCAAATTGGCCGGTGCACAGGCCGAGCAAAAAGCTAATCTTTTGTACGGCCTTGACGAAATCGCCGAGTTTAAAGCAAGTCCATCGAAATTTGAAACAGAGCCGGCTATTGAAATGCCACCGGGCGCGCCAATTGAGCCTGACATGACGTTTTTGGATGACGATATCGATTATCAATAGCATCTTAACTGATTTTAAAATCAACAACCATGAAAAAATTAGCCTGTTTATATAGCCTCACTGCAATGGTTTGTCTATTAGGTTCATTAAGGCTGTCTGCACAAAGTTATACCATGGCGCAGGTTACCAACTATCCGTTCCCGCGCGAGTTAACCAGTTGTGCAAATGGCTCGTCGATAGCGTTTACTATCGAAGATCAGGGCCGCCGTAACATTTACGTTGCTACCGGCCCCACTTTTGCCATACGTAAGCTCACCAATTATACGATGGATGACGGGCAGGAAATTACCAGCGTAACCATATCAAACGATGGTAAGTGGGTGGTTTATGTACGTGGTGGCGAGCACAGCGGTAACCGTGACCGTAGTGTAATAGTAAATCCTGCCAACCTGCCTACGGCTCCAAAAATTGAAATATGGAGTGTTCCTTTTGCAGGTGGTGTGCCCAAATTGCTGGGCCCCGGCGATTATTGTACGGTATCTCCTAAAAGCGACCGTGTTGCCTGGATAAATAACGACCAGGTATGGACCGCGCCCATTAGCGGAGCTGCACCGGGCAAACCGATGTTTGATGTAAAAGGCGAATGTACCGGCCTGCAATTTTCGCCGGATGGTTCAAAATTAGCCTTTGAATGTAACCGTACAGATCACTCGTTCATTGGTGTTTATACAAACAATTCAACTCCTATTAACTGGATATCCCCATCTTTTTCAAGAGACGCATCGCCACAGTGGTCACCCGATGGAAAAAAGATAGCGTTTATACGCACACCGGGCATTGATATGCAGGCCGCAAACGCGGCAGGCTTTGGTGCCTTTGGCGCGGCGGCTGCCCCTGCAGCCGCCGGGGCTGGCCGTGGCGGAAGAAACAGGGGCGCCGCCCAGACAACTGCTCCGGGTGCAGCAGGTGCTGCACCTGTTGCGGCCCAACGCGGTGGCGGCCGTGGCGCGCAAACCTGGGCCATCTGGACAGCCGACGTAGCAACCGGAAAGGGCGAGCAATTATGGAAAGCACCCGCTACGCCACGCGGATCATTCCCGGGTATTGATGGTGGTGCTAACCTGCATTGGGCCTTGAAAGATCGTATCGTCTTCATGTCGTATATGGATGGATGGCCTCATATTTATTCTGTAAACCCTGCCGGTGGCGAGCCTTTATCACTAACACCTGGCGAGTTTGAGGACGAGCAGATGACCTTAAGCCATGATGGCAAATGGGCCATATTCTCGGTAAATACCGGGCCCGACAAGCAACTGGATATTGACCGCAGGCATATAGCGCGCGTTCCGGTTGATAAGGCAGCTATGGAAATGGTTACCACCGGAACCGACCTGGAAACTTACCCGGTAATAACCGGCGACGGACAAGGTGTAGCCATGTTTAGCGCTAACGCGCAGCGCCCGTTAATTGTTGCCGAAATGCCATTCAGCACTCATCAAATAAAACTAATCGGTGAGAAGTTGCTGGCGGCTGATTTCCCGGCAAAAAAAATGGCCATACCTACACAGGTTATTTACAAATCGCCTGATGGCACGGTGGTGCACGCGCAATTGTATAAACCAAATGATGGTGCTGCTAAACACCCGGCTATATTATATATTCATGGTGGCCCGCAAAGGCAAATGATATTAGGCTGGCACCATATGGATTATTACTCCATTGATTACGCGCTTAACCAATATCTGGTAAGCCTGGGCTTTGAGGTATTGGCTATTAATTACCGCAATGGCATTGGTTACGGCTATGATTTTAATCGCCCATCGGCACAAGGTGCTAATTATATTGATTGCAAGGCAGGCGGCGAGTGGTTAGCCGCACAACCGGATGTTGATACCGCACGTTTAGGTGTTTACGGCGGATCGGCAGGTGGTGCGCTAACTGCTACCGCACTGGCCCGCGATTCAAAATTATTTAAGGCAGGCGTTATTATTCATGGTAACTCGCAGGAGTCACTGGATAACTGGACATCGCCAACTATGATTATTCATGGTGATGATGACCGTAACGTGGCTTTCAGTTCGGGCGTTTCATTGATCAGGCGGTTTGAATTAAAGGGCAATCCTTATTTTGAGTTCCTGGTTATCCCCGGCGATTCGCATCACTGGGTAAAATATTCAGATATAGTAAAGGTGAACACCGCTGCTGCCGATTTCCTTAAAAAAGAACTATTAATGAAAAAGGTAATGGCAAGTAATTGATGCCATACTGATAAGTATAATAAATTGTTTGATGATAAATTGTTAGCTTGATGAAAAAGCTGCCTCAAAAGGGCAGCTTTTTTGTATACAACTCCACCGCTCGGTCGCCTTTGATTCTAAATTTATATTCTAAAAAAGAACACTGAATATCGTTACTAAGTGCCGACAGCATCGGCTTATCTATTTTCACCTTTTCTGATCAGTAAAATCAAGGTACAGTTTACACCTTGGGGATGATGCTTGATCTCTCTCACTACTCCTTGTACAGTTTGTCAAATCCGGTAAAGCACTGTATAATACCGCGTTGACCAAATAGTTAAAATATTAATGAGCATATATTAATGCAGGTTAATGTCATTATTTGCTGATTAACAATTTGATAACCTAAAATAACTATTAGCTAAAAATTGCGCCTCTAATTTTAAACTTAATTCATACTAAGCTTAGATTTTGTTAAAATCTGCTTAACCAAAATAAAATATGAAGAAAGTTTTATTCATTACAGGCTCGGTTCATCAAACATCCCAAATGCATCAGATCGCAAAGGAACTGCCGGGATTAGATTGTTGGTTCAGCCAGGTTTTTACGGATAGTTACCTGCTAAAATTGCTCATAAAATATACATCGCTCGCCGATGGCACTGCGCTTGCGGGGCAGTTTCGTTTAAATTCTGAAAAATACATGCAGCAGCATAACCTGCAGGTTGATTATGGTGCACAATTAAATAATTACGACCTCATAGTTTATTGCTCAGACCTGCTTATACCACCCCGCATACGCAATTATAAAACCATTTGGGTACAGGAAGGAATGGTAGACAAACTTACCCTGGTTAGCCGCTTGGTAAAAGCTTTAAAATTACCACCCGCGCTATGTGCCAATACTTCGCTAAACGGATCAACCAATATTTGCGACATCTACTGTACAGCCTCTGAAGGTTATAAAAAATATTTTAACCAAATGGGAACCGATGACCATAAACTGATTGTTACCGGCATACCCAATTATGATAATGCGCAGCAGTTTTTAAATAATGATTTCCCATATCATGGCTACGTAATGGTTGCCACAACGGATATGCGGGAAACTTTCCGTTTTGAGAACCGGCCGGCCTTTATAAAAGAAGCGGTAAAAATAGCCGCCGGCCGCCAGTTATTATTCAAACTGCACCCTAACGAAAACTTTGAACGTGCAGAACGCGAGATCAAAGAACATGCGCCGAAAGGTACAATGATATTCAGATCAGGTAATACCAATTACATGATAGCTAATTGCTGCGAGCTTATCACACAATATTCAACCGTTGTTTTTACAGGAATAGCCCTCGGCAAGAAAGTACGCTCCTGGTTTGATGTAGAAAAACTCAAAGCGCTTGCCCCATTGCAAAATGACGGTACTTCGGCACAAAACATAGCGGCTATCTGCAAAAGTTACTTAGAACATGAGGGCGACCGCAAAGATTTTGATCCTGCCGCAGCGCTGCAACCAGAACTTATTGAAGAACTCGTATTAAGCGAATATTATGGATGAGAAAATAGTAATTGTTATACAGGCCCGTATAGCATCAAGCCGCCTGCCCGGTAAAGTTATGCTGCCGGTGCTTGGCCAAAGCCTGTTGGCCCTGATGGTAGAACGTTTACGACGTGTTGCCCATACAGCTACCCTGATTATTGCTACCTCTGAAAATGAAGAAGACGATATAATTGTACAAGAGGCAGAAGCTTTGGAAGTAGAATGGTTTCGCGGCAGCCAGGAAAATTTGCTTAAAAGGCATTACTATGCCGCCAAGTTATTAGATGCTACAGTAGTACTTAAAGTACCGTCGGACTGCCCGCTTATTGATCCGCAAATTATTGACCAGGCGCTTGATTATTTTTTCAATACCGGAAGCAATTACGATTACGTCAGCAATTTACACCCGGCTACCTGGCCCGATGGTAATGATGTGGAGATCATGACTATGGATTGCCTGGAAAGAACCTTTAAAAAAGCGCGCCAAGATTTTGAACTGGAACATACCACGCCATACATCTGGGAAAACCCCGATAAATTCCGGATAGGTAACCTGCTTTGGGAAACGGGCAAAAATTATTCCATGACCCATCGCTTTACTATTGATTACCTGGAAGATTATCATTTTATAAAAGCTGTATTTGAAGAACTATACCCTGTTAAGCCTGATTTTTCATGCCAGGACATCATCGATCTGTTAGACAAACGGCCCGACATTATGGCTATCAACGCCGCTTATGCAGGTGTTAACTGGTACCGTCATCATTTAAATGAGCTTAAAACAGTTGATGCCGGGCAAACAAAAATCATCACCGAACAGCCCTACTCAATATTTTAAATTAATGGAAAAAATTGCCTTAAACGTACGTGAACATATTATACGGATGGCTACAGCAGGCGGGTGTTTTATCGGCGCCTCATTGTCTGCTGCCGACCTGATCGTTTATTTATACGCTCGTTTTTTGAATGTAAATAAAGACAACCTTGATGACCCTGATCGTGACTACCTGTTCTTATCAAAAGGTCATGATGTACCTGCGCTTTACGGTACTTTGGTTGAACTGGGCTTGTTGGAAAAAGAGCGACTGGCTAATCACCTATCACTTAACGACCATATTTACTGGCACCCCAATACCCATATACCGGGCATCGAATTTCACTCAGGCTCTTTAGGCCATTTGCCATCTGTAGCGGCTGGTGTTGCCATGGATATAAAAATACGGGGTGGAAACAACAAGGTAGTTTGCATTTTGGGCGATGGAGAATTAAATGAAGGCACCTGCTGGGAAGCTGTTCTGGTGGCTAATGCGTACAAATTGGATAACCTGATATTTGTGGTTGACCGTAACCAGTTCCAGGCCAACATCCGCACCGAAGAGTTGATACCGCTTGAACCATTGGCAGATAAATTTGAAGCATTCGGTGCCGCGGTTAAACGTATTAACGGACATGATTTTAATGAACTGGAAGAAGCTTTTAGTGCATATCCTTTTCAAAAAGATAAACTGAATGTGGTCATCGCGGATACGTTAAGAGGTAAGGGCTTACCCAGCATCCAGGAGCGTGCCGACCGCTGGTTCTGCAATTTTTCATCCGAAGAGGTCGATCAGCTATTAGCAGAGCTTCATGGCGAAGTAACCACCCAGTTAACATCCGAAACCTTAATTGTACGCTAAGATGACCTACGAAGAATTATTGACCCAAACTGCTTTAGTCAACGAGCAGATCATTGTAATGACTGCTGAGAATCGTGCATTGGTGCGTAACCTGCCCGGCATTTTAGGCAAGCGTTTTATTGATACAGGTATTACCGAACAAACCATGATAGGCGCAGCCACCGGATTGGCGCTGCGCGGCCGGGTACCTGTAGTACATGCGCTTACCGCGTTTTTAACCATGCGTGCATTTGAATTTGTACGCACCGATGTGGGTATTGCTAATTTACCGGTAAAGCTGAGCGGTTTTATTCCTGGGTTTTTATCGGATGGTAACGGGCCTACGCACCAGGCTATTGAAGATGTTTCATTAATGCGCGGCATCCCGAACATGGCCGTATATGCGCCGGCTGATGAAGATGATTTGGTAAAAATGCTACCTTCAATCTGGCAATCATCCCAACCTGCCTATACCCGTATCAACACCCGCAAAACAAGCTATATCCATGCTGATTATATACCCGGCAAAGCCGAAGTAATTGCACAGGGTACGGACGTAACCATACTTACCTACGGCTTACTTTTTGAACAGGCATTAGTAGCGGTTGATATGCTTCGCGAAGAGGGCTTATCAGTTGGCTTGGTTAATATGCGCAGCCTGAAACCGGTTGATGAGCAAGCCATTCTCGATGTCGCATCAGCGCAATTAGTAGTTACCCTTGAAGACCATTTTTTAACAGGCGGCTTATATACCATTGTAGCCGAAGTACTTTTAAAATACCAAAAAACAGCAAACGTACTACCATTTGCTTTAAATGAACGCTGGTTCAGGCCGGCTTTGCTGCCTGATGTTTTGCAGCATGAAGGTTTTACCGGGAAACAGATCGCCGAAAAAATATTAGGCTATCGCACCGAAAGCGTTCAGCCACAAATTTTACAAAACGAATTTTCAGAATAATAACATGAGCAATAAAATAGCATTTAACCAAAATTATCCCGATATCACGCAATCAGATAAATTATACAATCGTGCGCTTAAAGTGCAGATGCCGGTTACCCAAACGCTGGCCAAAGGCCCGGGCCAGTTCACGAAAGGCGTAGCGCCAAAATACCTGGTAAAAGGCAAAGGTTCGCATGTTTGGGATGTAGATGGTAATGAATATATTGACTTTAACGCGGCTATTGGCCCGGTATCATTAGGCTATGCCTACCCTGCTGTTGATAATGCTATTAAACAGCAATTGGAAGACGGCATTACCTTTTCATTAATGCACCCGCTTGAGGTGGAATTAGCCGAATTGGTACAAGAAGTTATTCCCAATGCCGAAGCTGTTAAAATAGCCAAAACCGGTGCCGATGTTTGCTCGGCTGCTATACGTGTAGCACGTGCCTTTACCGGCCGCGACAAGGTGTTTTGCTGCGGCTATCACGGCTGGCACGATTGGTACATTGGCATCACCAGTCGTAACGCGGGCATTCCTGAAGCTATACAGGACATGACCTATACGTTTGAGTATAATGATATCGCATCCATTAAAGCGGCGCTGGATGAAACTGTTGCGGCCGTAATATTAGAACCTTTTATTTTTGAGGCACCCTCACCCGGCTTTTTGCAGGAATTGGCTGCAGTTTGTAAAGAAAACGGCACGCTTTTAATATTTGATGAAATGTGGACCGGCTTCCGCATCGCGGTTGGCGGCGCGCAGGAATATTTTAATGTAAAAGCCGACCTGGCCGTTTTTTCAAAAGCCTGCGCCAATGGTATGCCTATCGCTTTATTAACCGGACGCGCAGATGTGATGGATCTTTTCAACTCGCAGGTTTTTAGTTACACCACCTTTGGCGGCGAAGCCTTATCACTGGCCGCCTGTATGGCCACCATCAACGAACTGATTGATAAAGAGGTACCAAAATATCTGGACGAAAAAGGGGCATTATTAAAAGATGGCTATAACAGTTTAGCTATTGAGGCAGGCATGGATAAATACACCCGCTGTGTTGGTTTTAACTGCCGTACCATGATAACTTTTACCCCCGAAGCCGGAAACGGTTTAGAAGTAAAAACATTGATGCAGCAGGAAATGATAAAACGTGGCATACTATGGGCAGGGTTCCATAACATGTGCTTTAGCCATACCGACCAAGATATTGATTACACCTTATCAGTATACCGCGAGATATTGCCTATTGTAAAAGAAGCTATTGAAAGCGGCGACATCAAAAGCTATTTAAAAGGCGAAGTGCTGGAAGCTGTTTTCCGTAAGGTGAGCAATTACAATATCAAACCAAAAACAACTGCAATATCCTGATATGGAGTTATTCTCGCTAAAAGGTAAAACGGCTATAGTTACCGGCGCGCTTGGGCTCATCGGTAAAAAACACTGCGAGGCCTTGGCAATGGCCGGCGCTAATGTAGTGGTTGCCGATATGAACGCGCAGCAGGCAAAACAATTTGCAGATAGCTTGGGTGATGACCATTTAGGTATTGGGTTAGATGTGACCAGTAAAGATTCATTAGAACAGGCTTTGGCAGAAATTTCAGCACGGTACAACACTATTGATGTACTGGTGAATAATGCTGCTATAAACGACATGTTTGAGAACCCGGCAATGGCTGCAGAGCTTTCGGCATTTGAAAATTACCCTTTGGATGCATTCCAAAAGTCATTGGATGTTAATGTTACCGGTGTATTTCTGTGCTCGCAGGTGTTTGGCTCAAAAATGGCCGAGCAGGAAAGCGGCAGCATAATAAACATAGCATCAACTTATGGCATGGTGGGCCCTGATCAGTCAATTTACCGCAACGAGCAGGGAGAGCAAGTTTTTTATAAATCACCGGCCTACCCGGTAACAAAAGGGGCCATCATCAACTTTACCCGTTTTTTAGCTGCTTACTGGGGCAATAAAAATGTAAGGGTAAATACACTTTCGCCCGGCGGGGTTGAAAACAATCAAAACGAATTTTTCATACAAAGTTATTCAGCAAAAACCTTATTGGGCCGCATGGCCACATCAGCTGATTACCAGGGAGCGCTGTTGTTTTTAGCCAGCGAGGCTTCGGCATATATGACGGGCGCTAATCTTGTGGTAGACGGAGGATGGACAGCAATTTAAACTATTGAACCATGAAACAGATATTACAACAAAAAGCATTACGTATTAAATTATTAATTACTGATTGCGACGGTGTACTTACCGATGGCGGCGTTTATTACGGCAACGACGGCGAGGACCTGAAAAAATTCAACATACGCGACGGCATGGGTGTTGAGCGTTTGCGTAAACTGGCTGCTGTGGAAACCGCTATTATAACCGGCGAAAAATCGCCTTCGGTTATTGCACGTGCACAAAAACTACAGATAGAAGAGTTGCACCTGTTTGTTAAAGATAAGCCGCAGGTATTTAAAGAGATCATCCAACGCCTGCAATTAAATGCTGAGGAAGTGGCTTACATAGGTGATGATTATAACGATCTTGAAATTATGCAGCTTGCCGGTTTTACAGCAGCACCTGCCGATGCTTTATCTGGCATCCGCAACCAGGCCGATTACGTTTGCCAGGCTAAAGGCGGCGAAGGCTGTTTCCGTGAGTTTGCCGAACTGATCATTCAGGCTAAAAATGATTATTTGTCTGCAATCCCGGTTAAAGAGGGCGTAATTACACTCAGCAACGGCCGTAAAATTGGCAAGGACCAGCCAAGCTATATTATTGCCGAGATAGGTATCAATCATAATGGCTCGTTAGAAATCGCTAAAAAACTGATAGATGAGGCTGTAATTGCTAAAGCCGATGCGGTAAAATTTCAAAAACGCACACCGGAGATCTGTGTTCCAAAAGACCAATGGGAAGTAATGCGCGATACACCATGGGGACGCATGAGCTATATTGATTACAAGAGAAAAACAGAATTTGGCATTGCCGAATACGCAACCATCGATCAATATTGTAAAAAAGTGGGTATTGACTGGTTCGTATCGGCCTGGGATGTACCATCGGTTGATTTCATGGAGCGTTTTGATACCATTTTATATAAACTGGCATCGGCATCACTTACTGATTTTAAACTGATAGCACGTATACTGGAAACAGGTCGACCGTTGATGTTATCAAGCGGTATGTCGACCATGAAAGAGATTGAGAACGCTTTGATCTTTGTAAATGATTACGATCCTAATTATCCGTTGTTCTTGGCACATTCAACTTCGGCTTACCCATGTAAACCTGAGGAGCTTAACCTGAAAATGATACAAACGCTTGGCAATAAATTTCCGGGGATACCAATTGGTTACTCTGGTCATGAAACCGGCCTGGCTACTACTGTTGCGGCTGTGGCATTAGGCGCAACTTTTGTGGAGCGCCATTTTACACTTGACCGTGCCATGTGGGGCTCAGACCATGCCGCATCTGTCGAGCCGCAAGGCTTTCAACGCCTGGTGCGCGATATCCGCGACATTGAGATTGCCGCCGGCGACGGTATTAAACAGGTATATGAATCGGAACTGGCACCAATGAAACGCCTGCGGATAAATATTGGTGATGAATATAAAACTAAGCCACTGGTTTAAATGCCGCAATTAAGTATTGTTACTATAACCAGTATCATCCTTTTTACCTGGGTGGTATTTATCATCATTTGGGAGAGGGTAGCTCCTTACAGAAAAGGGCTGCCCTTTTTCCGGGATGGTTTTTGGGTCGATCTGATCTGGTACACTATCATCCAAAGTTATGTGTTGAAGATCGTGATCTTTGATTACCTGATAGCGCCGCTGCAGCATCATTTCGATTGGTCGCGTTTTCAACTGGTGCATAACTGGCCGGTGTGGGTGCAAGTGCTTTTCTTTTTAATTATGCACGATCTTTACATTTACCTTTTTCATCGCTTTCAACACAGCAATAAAGTATTTTGGCGGATACATGAAGCGCATCACTCGGTAAAACAGGTCGATTTTTTAGCGGGTGCGCGATCGCATGTTTTAGAGATCATTATTAATCAAACCATAGAATTTGCTCCCATAGTGTTATTGGGGGCCGACCCGGTAGTCGTTCCCATCAAAGCGTTACTCGACTCTATGTTTGGTATTTT
>DATJJI010000135.1:0-9821 GCA_035492275.1 Mucilaginibacter sp. | reverse complement strand
TAAAAACTGAACTGGAAAAAGTTAAAGCCGAAGTAGCTACAAAAAACGCCGTTTTTCTGAATACCATTTACTGGGAAGAAGAAAAAGACCAGCAATAGTCTCAATCTATCGTAATTGTTACCAATAGCTACTGGTGAGCTTACTAAACCTTCTTAACTTATTAGAGTCAACTCAATTTACCATACTGCAATGTGCAGTATGGTAGCCAAACATCTTATTTATGGGTTTAAGGCAAACAACATTGGTTATTACAGCGCTGTTACTTAGTATAGCCTTATCATCATGTAGCGGAAATAAAAAAATATACACCAGCACCTGCGACAACAACATTACATTTAAACACATTGCTTTTACACATCTGATAGATAGCCTTGACTATTACGATAAAAAATATATAGAAGTATCGGGCCGTTATGAAGAAGGGAAAGAAGAATCGGCTTTATTTAATGACAGCCTTTTTAGCTCAAAACCAAACGCTGCTTTATGGGTAAATTTTAGCCCGGATTGCCCGCTGTATTTAGCCGGCACTCATACCGGTTTTTTTGAATATAACAATGGCGCGTTTACCCAGATCAACAAGAAAAAAGTGATCATTCGGGGAAAGTTAGATGTGCACAACAAAGGCAATTTGAAACAATATAAAGCCTGTATTGATCATGTGAGCTTTATCGAGCTTTAAATTCACCTGAGTATCTTATTGTTCTCGGCAAAGGTTTTTAAAATGGTTACGGGTGTTGAGTGGGTATCACCTTTAAAAAATTCGGTATTAGCAGGATCAGTATAGCCTTCTAGCGCGTTTAGCACAGTTTTATCGGCTGTACCAAACCCCATGCTCCAGTCGGGGAAGTTGCGGGTATCTTCTTCGCCGGTAATTAATTTGAGTAAATTCATGTGGCGGGCATCCAACTCTATTTTGTTGTAAATATATTCTACGTCTTGTTTTTTACCTTCCAGCAATTGTATAAAGGTACCCCCATAGTATAATAGCATACCGGTTATGCTTTTTTCAGCGTTGTTTTTTCTGCTTTTTACTAATATTTCTTTTAACTCGTCGTCGGTCATTAGTTTGACCGCGGTACTTATGTAGATCAGATAATACATGTATAAATTATTTTAGTGATTAACGGCAAATCACAAATAGTGTTTGCGGGTATATCATCACAAAAAGAAGTGTAGCTTATTATTTACAATGCAGCTTAAATGGATAGCTGCAACCCGTCATAAGCCAGTTCAATGCCGTTGGGTAGTTCCGCATCAATGACCTGGTGTTTACCCAGGCGGTGGCTAATGTGGGTCAGATAGGTTTTCCCGGCGCCGATCTCGCGGGCAAAGGCAATGGCTTCATCCAGCGTAAAATGCGATATGTGCGACTGCTTTTGCAGCGCGTTGATCACCAGTATCTTTGAGCCTTTTATTTTTTGCTTTTCGGTTTCTGATATAGTTTTGGCATCAGTAATATAAGTGAAATCATTAATGCGAAACCCTAACACGGGCAACCTGTAATGCATTACCTCGATAGGTATAAAATGTATGTCGCCAATGTTAAAAGGAGTAAGGCTAATAGTATGCATAGCTACCTGCGGGGTGCCCGGATAACGGTTATCCTCATCAAAAACATACGGAAACTCGCGCATCAATGCAGCCTGTACACGCGGCTCGGCATAAACATCCATTGGTTTTTGCTGCTTAAAATTGAAAGCGCGAATATCGTCCATACCGGCAACATGATCTTTATGCTCGTGCGTATATACAATAGCATCCAGGCGCTGCACATTTGCACGCAGCATCTGGTACCTGAAATCGGGTCCCGAATCTATAGACACAGTTGTATTATCGCTCTCAATCAATATCGATGAGCGCAGCCGCTTATCCCTGCGATCTGACGACGTGCACACCTCACATCCGCAGGCAATAACAGGCACACCCTGCGAAGTCCCGGTTCCTAAAAATGTTATGGTCACAGTTGCAGCTTGGTTTGTTTAATTTGTTGTAAAAAGTTAACCTGTTTATCATCCAGTAAATTGTGGTCAACATCCAGTTCGCGCAATAACTCGGCCAGGGCCAATATTTTACTTTCAAGGTTCGAGAAACGGTTAACTACAATTATTTTGCTGTTTTGCAGCAGGCATGCCCCTGTTTTAAAATTTCCTTTTTCATACCGCACCTTGTAACCGGCTGTTTTTAGCAGCATTTCAAGTTTTTCGAGTGTATGGGTAGTGTAAGTGAGCATTCATCAAAGTTAACAATAACGCTATAAGGTAAAAAGCAAATAGGTAATTATCATTTACCCTTAAACCGTTTTCCTTTTATTTGCTGTACCGGGGCTGGTTTCAGGCTTTCGTCTTTTTTATAACGGCCCGTTTTAAGCTGCCACAAAGTATAAATACCTCCCAATGGTATGGCAAGCATAAATGATGAACCCCAATAGCCCATGGGCTTAAAACCTATTCCCATAAACATTTGCATTCCCCACCACGAATAAAAGAAACCCTGTGTGCAATGATAGCCAATACCAAATAAGTTGATGAATATAATAATCAGATACCTTAACCACTTGTGTTGCATATCGCTGCGTTTTACCCATATAAGCATGTAAATATTGAATATAAGCACACACAAAACCAATATGCCAAATAGCCAGAATCCCGTCATATCAGGGATAGGTAATTTAATGTCGAGCGATTTAAAAGTTAATATTTTGAGCGTCGTTTTATCATATAATAATTCAATAAGCCCTATCCGCCCTTTGCCCGAAATCTGTAATGAAATACTGATGGTATTTGGAATTGGCTCAAAATAGCCGGTCCCCATTCTTGCCGACCTTAAATAAGTAAAATCAAGGTCTTCACCAAAATCACTTATTAACTGACCTCTAAATCCATCAAAGTTTGATTTTAAAGTATCGGTGAACCCATGGTTGGTTTCTTTGCCCTTCAAATCCATTAAAGCTATGCACTTATCATAGTCTTTATTCATAATATGGGCCATGAATTGTTTTGAATTACCGCTATAGGTTATGCGGTTATTAAGATAGCTGCAGCCGCTTAGGGCCCCAATAATCAGGACGGTAAATGTAAATAGTAGAAATCGCTTCATTACGGGTAATCAGTTTATAAATTGGTGCGATAAATGTACTTATCTCGCGCAATTTATCAGCAATAGTTTTTTAATCTTTTTGCTGACACTGATCGCAGTTTTACCGCAGATCGACCATCTCAACACCCGGATGGGCTTTGGCATCGAACGTGAAAGTGTTTTCAGGCATTTGGGAAGCGGCTACAAAGCTGCGAAGGGTATAAGTATACCGGCCGCCGTTCCTGTCAAAAATAAGTGTGCTGTATATCTGCTTTTTAACTTTATCAATGGTAAGCCTTATTTTAAAGAAAGGATTTTTATCACTTTCGGGGCTCAGATCAATTACCTGGTAAATTTTACCGCCTATACGCTGCTCGCCGGTAAATAAATATTTGTAGCCATGTTCGTACAAAGTAAATAGCTGGGCGGGGTTAAAGCCTTCGTTGTTATGGTCAACATTGCTTCGCTGCACTTCTTTATCTTTTTTCGAATAGTTCCACTGGCTTTTACCATCACTGATGATCTCCTGGTCAGCATCGGTTTTACTGCCATCGGCACTATACAATATAACCTTGGACTTGTTGGTTTTTGCTTGTGTGAATATAGTGCCGTTTTGGGTTTGTTTGGCGTTTTCCTGCGGATTATCTACCGTAAAAGTAAAATCACTTTTTATAAAAGCGGATGATTTATATTTACGGCTCACCTCATCAAGTATAACCTTAGCCTGTTTGTCTTTTTGAGCGAATGCGCTGCCGGCTGTAAGGATTAAAAAGGTGTATATAATTAGCTTTTTCATAAAAGGGTAGACGCGATTTTTCAAGGAATGTTTAAGATTGACAGCTATTAATTTTTATTCTCCAATGTTTCAAAATACTGCAATAGCGAATACTCGTCAGGATACAACACCTCGCGCGCCTTACTGCCCTCAAACGGCCCTACAATACCTGCAGCTTCTAACTGGTCAATAATACGGCCTGCACGGTTATACCCCAATTTCAGCTTGCGTTGGATAAGTGAGGTGGAGCCCTGCTGATGCATCACAATAAGCCGCGCTGCTTCTTCAAACATTGGGTCGCGATCATCCGGGTCAAATTCTTTTGAGCTACTGCTTTCGCCCTCTCCAACGTATTCAGGTAGCAATAAAGCAGTAGGGTAGCCACGCTGGTTGCCGATAAAGTCTGATATCCGTTCAACCTCGGGTGTATCCACAAACGCACATTGCAGGCGTATCAGGTCGCTGCCGGTCGAGAACAGCATATCACCACGCCCGATCAATTGGTCGGCACCCCCTGCGTCCAGTATGGTACGTGAATCAATTTTTGAAAGTACCCTGAATGCCAGCCTTGACGGGAAGTTGGCTTTAATGGTACCCGTAATAATATTAACCGATGGCCTTTGTGTGGCAATAACCAAATGGATACCCACCGCACGGGCCAGCTGCGCTATACGTGCAATAGGCTGTTCAACCTCTTTGCCCGCGGTCATCATCAAATCGGCAAACTCATCGATCACCAGTACAATAAATGGCAGGTAACGGTGCTTTTCGGGGTCGCTAATTTTACGGTTTACGAATTTTTGATTGTATTCTTTAAGGTTACGTACCTGCGCGTCTTTCAACAGGTCATAACGCTGATCCATCTCGATACAAAGCGAGTTAAGGGTATTTACCACTTTCTTGGTATCGGTAATGATCGCGTCGGCTTCATCAGGCAGTTTAGCCAAAAAGTGGCGCTCAATTTTACGGAACAGCGTAAGCTCTACCTTTTTCGGGTCAACCAGTACAAATTTTAACTCGGCCGGGTGCTTTTTGTAGAGCAGCGAAACCAATATGGCGTTTATACCTACTGATTTACCCTGGCCTGTGGCCCCCGCAACCAGTAAGTGCGGCATTTTGGCCAGGTCGGCAATAAATACTTCGTTTGATATGGTTTTACCTAAGGCAATCGGCAGGTCCATCGTTGTATTCTGGAACTTCTCTGTAGCCAGTATGGAGCGCATAGAAACCATTTCGGGGTTCTGATTAGGCACCTCAATACCAATGGTGCCTTTACCAGGCATAGGCGCAATGATACGGATACCCAATGCCGCAAGGCTCAGGGCTATATCATCCTCCAGGTTCTTGATTTTTGAGATGCGCACACCCGGGGCAGGAATAATTTCATAAAGTGTTACCGTTGGCCCAATGGTGGCTTTTATTTTATCGATCTCGATATTATAGTGATTCAGCGTTTCAACAATTTTATTTTTGTTGGCCTCCAGTTCCTCGGCATTTACCGCTATTTTACCGGTGCCATAATCCTCTAACAGGTTAAGTGTTGGATATTTGTATGATGCCAGGTCAAGCTTATGATCATAAGTGCCAAATTGTTCAACTAATGATTTGGCTTTTTCCTCGTCAGATTTTTCGACGTTTAATACTGGGTTAGGGCGTTCTGTTTCCAGCGTAAGCGGGATATCGTCATCGCTGTCAAACTCAGGGTCTTCATTTGCATTGTCGGGCGTTAATACCACCGGTTCATGAAAAATAGGTTCCTGCACCAGCGACTGTTTGTTAAAGGCTTCGGGCTTAATGGCGTTTACACCTTTGGGCCACTCAACCGGTTCAGATATTTCTTCGTCAACCAACGGCACACGCTCTTTGGCAAATACAGGTTCATTATCCGTATCCTCCATCGCCAGTTTAGCGTTACGGCGCGGTATTTTAAAATCAATATTGTAAGCGATGATCAGCACGGTTAAAGCGGCAAATACCAGCACACCTGCTGTGCCGGCCTGGCCTATCTGCGCATCCAGCAGCCGGTTGCTCCAGTAGCCAAATTCGCCCTCTAAAAAGTGCGGGTAATCAATTATAAAGGCATGTACAAAGCCAATAGCTATCGATATAAATATCAGCCCAAATAAAGAATAGCCTAAAGTTTTAACCACCGAGTACAGCCTTACCTTGAATAGCAGGCGATAACCTATCACAAAAAAAACGAATACGAACAGGAAGGACGCGATACCGAACCATTCAAAAATAAACTGGTTGGATAGCAACGCGCCAAACTTGCCCAGCCAGTTTTCGACCACCGGATTTTTAACGCCATTCGCAATGAGTTCCTGCTGGGTTTTAAACAAATTATGCCAGCCGCCATTACTTGCCGATACATAGCTTTGATCTTGCTGCCAGGTAAATAAATACGAGGTAAAGGCAATTAAAAAGAACAACGACATCACCAGTAAAAACAGGCCCAATATTTTCACCAAACGCCCATCCTGGATATTAAATGCAGGCATTCTTTCGATCTTCGGTTTAGAAGAACGTTCCCTTGAACCTTTTTCTGACGATTGGCGAGGTGAATTTTCCTCTTTAAAACTATTTGATTTAAACTGATTTCCTTTTACCGGCATCCCTTATGTAACAGAAGTATGTGCAAATATAAAGTTAATAGATTAAAGAACTTATTTGTCGTAATTTTTAATTTTTAGTATTATTGAGGAAGAATGAGCGTAGAATTACTCGAAGACTATATCACAACCGGCGATGTAGCAGGGCTCCAAACCTTGCTGCAACAAAACCCCTCACTGGCAACCGTTAAAACCAGCCACCAGGTTTCGCCGCTTATGCTGGCTTGTTACTATAAAAAGGCCGATATTATTAACCTGCTTTTAAAGTATATGAACAGCATCAATTTATTTGAGGCTGCTGCAGCCGGTAAATTCGATGTTTTGGCTCATATCATTTTCAACAAGCCCGACTCGGTGAATTTATACGCGCCCGATGGCTTTACTGCTTTGGGCCTGGCTTGTTATTTTGGGCAATTTGAGGCAGCGCGCTACCTGGTACTAAAAGGAGCGGAGGTTAACCTGCCATCAAACAATGGTTTTAATGTTTATCCGCTGCACTCGGCTGCTGCCGGCAATTATACCGATATTGCCCGTATGTTGGTTGAGAATGGCGCTAAAGTAAATATTAAACAACAGGCAGGTGTTACCCCCTTACATTCGGCAGCGCAAAACGGGAACCTCGAGATGCTGATCATGTTGCTGGAGAACGGTGCTGAAGTTGATATCCGGATGGAAGGCGGCAAACTTCCCGCCGACCTGGCACGTGAAAAAGGCTTTACAGAAATTGCCGAGATATTGGTTTGATCAGGCGAAAAGGCATTTAATAAGATCTTCTTAAAATAACAATGCCGGGGCAAAATTGCCGCCGGCATATATTAGTTTGATTGATTATATAAATAGGGGTACTAAAAAGTGCTTCTTTTAGCTTCGGCTTTAATAAGACGCGAATGCTGTATAATTTGGTGCCGGTAAATTGGCAATTTTGGCCGCGGCGTTAGCTAATTGTATCATGTTGCGTTCGCCGTATTTTTTGTTCAGGCATTGAACAGATAGCCATTGCTGGTATTTTACCGGGATCTTAGTTTCTTTTTTCTGCACAAAGAAAGCCGGATCGGTTGCTACCATAGCTTGCATGTCCTTATAAAAATCTGCAGATTCAGGTTCTTTTGAGCGCATGGTTGGATATTCTTTACCCCATTTTTGATAAAAATCAGCAAAAAGCTTCTCTTTATCCGGGTTAGTGTGGTATATCCACGGGCTCGATGTGTTGTATAAATAATCTACATATACTTTAAAATTCTGGTACTCCGGAATCTGCGTTAGCGACTGCTTTATGCAATCGGTATTGTTTTCAATAAGGCTCGCAATTGTTTGCGGGTCGCGGGTAGTTAAAATGTCGTTAATAGGGCATTGGGCTTTTGCTGCTACATTCAAACCGAATACTAACAAGCACGCAATTAGTACATTCTTCATGGTTCCACCTCCGTTTTTAATTGGTTAATATAAAGCTACAACATTTTTATAACAAAAATGTTACAATTGGTAAAAATATTTTTTAGAGCTATAGGTTGTAAAAGGTACCAGTTTAAGTGATTATTCATTTTGCATTTATTTACCTATTTTGAGGCGTTAAAAAATCGCTATGAAAAAACTGATCTTATTGGCTTCGTTGTTTATTACCCTATCGGCCTGCGCGCAAAGAAGCATCAGTACCGATGATGCCGCTTATGTAAAAGCTAACTACACCAAGTACGAATACCAGATACCTATGCGCGACGGTAAAAAATTGTTTACCTCGGTATATGTCCCCAAAGATCAATCAAAGAAATACCCTTTTATGATGGACAGGACCTGCTACAGCGTTGCGCCGTACGGGGCCGATGTATACAAGCCATCGCTAGGCCCATCACCTGCATTTTTGCATGACGGATACATTTTTGTTTACCAGGATGTTCGGGGCCGGTACATGAGCGAGGGCATTTACGAGGAAATGACCCCCGAATTGGAGAATCACAAAACCAACAAAGATGTTGACGAAGGAACCGATACGTACGATACCATTGACTGGCTTCTTAAAAACGTTCCTGGTAATAATGGTAAAGTGGGCGTGTGGGGCATATCTTATCCCGGTTTTTATACTACCACGGCTTTATTAAGCAGGCACCCTGCACTGGTAGCCGCGTCGCCGCAGGCGCCCATTGCCGACTTATGGCGCGATGACGGCTGGCACAACGGCGCTTTCTTCTTAGTGGCGAATTTTGGTTTTTACCCAGGCTTCACTAACCGCCAGGATGATAAGCCTACCCAACGCCGTGGTGGTCGTTTTAACCCCGGCACACGCGATGGCTACGATTTTTTTATGAAGATGGGTTCGATGAAAAATACTAACGACAAGTATTATAAAGACACCATCCGCCTGTGGAATGAAATGATGGATCACCCCGATTATGATCAGCATTGGAAAGACCGGAATGTGCTTACTCATTTACATGATATAAAAACCGCCGTATTGGTTACTGGTGGCTGGTATGATGCCGAAGACTTGTACGGCGCTATCAACACTTATAAAACTTTGGTGAAGGATAATCCTAAAACACCTGTATACTTTGCCATGGGCCCCTGGGTGCACGGCGGCTGGGCACGCGGCCCCGGCGATCATTTAGGCGATGTTGATTTTGGCGGCCCGCAGGGCCCGCATTACCGGGATGATATTGAGTTTAAATTTTTCAGCCATTATTTAAAAGATACGCCGATGGACCTGGCCCCGGTTAACACCTTTGAAACCGGCGTAAATAAATGGAAAACCTATAAAAAATGGCCGCCGGTTGAGGCGCAGGAAAAGCAATTGTACCTGCTGCCGGGTGGTAAGCTGTCGTTCAACGCGCCAGTTTCTGGCAAAAATAGTTATGATGAGTATGTATCAGACCCAAACAACCCGGTTCCGTTTGTAGCTGACAGGAACGAAACCATGGATATGCAGCGCGAATACATGACCGCCGATCAACGCTTTTTGGCCGACCGTAAAGATGTACTAAGCTACCAAACAGAGGTGCTGGATAAAGATGTAACCATAGCCGGTAACATCTGGGCCAACCTTAAAGTATCAACCACCGGCACCGATGCCGATTTTGTGGTAAAAGTATTGGATGTTTACCCCGATACAGCTGCCAACAATAAGTTTACCGCCCCTGGTGTAAAAATGGCCGGTTATCAGCAAATGGTACGCAGCGAGCCTATGCGCGGTAAATATCGCAACAGCATTGAGCATCCTGAACCATTTGTGCCCGGACAGGTAACCGCCGTAAACTGGGAACTGCAGGATGTGCTGCATACCTTTAAAAAAGGTCATAAAATTATGATCCAGGTACAAAGCACCTGGTTCCCGTTGATAGATAGAAATACCCAGCAGTTTCAGGATA
>DATJJI010000134.1:0-37902 GCA_035492275.1 Mucilaginibacter sp. | reverse complement strand
TATCCACGCTAACATCAGGGTGAATTTGGGCAAATTCAAATATTTTTTTAATACGCCTGCATTGCATTTGTGGCACCATGCCAATTACCAGGAAGTATTTCACGCCAATTTCTCGACCAAGTTTTCGATATGGGATTATTTGTTAGGCACAGTTTATGATCCCGGCCATGCGCCAGGCGATAAACCGGATAACTGGGGATTATACTACGATTATCCACGCGATTACTTTTTGCAGCACGCCTTTTCTGTTAAACGTTTTGATGAACAAAAGCTATTAAAATACAGGTGGTTTAAATGGTATTATCACCTGCGGCCAAATGCCCTGAAACAATTGCATAAAATACGGCCAAAATCTATGGTGCCTGATAAATCATCTGCAAAAAAACAAACCCTATTTACTTTTAACGATTAAATATTTTGGCCTGGATTTACCTGATCATAGCAGCAGCCTGCGAGGCAGCATGGACCTTTTCATTAAAGCTGATGAAATTCAGTGAACTGAAAAAACTGAACGGAAATGCACTCATTCATTTAAGTATCAGCCTGCCTATAATTTTGCCGTTTGTAGGTTATATTGTTTTCGGGCTTATTAATATTTATTTCTTCTCGCTGGCTATAAAACAGGTACCCATGGCAATGGCCTTCGCGGTATGGACTGCGGTAAGCCTCATCTTTATTAAGATGACCGAAGTATTGTTTTTAAAACAAGCCATTTCAATCCCCGAAGTATTTTTTATCATTATGATCATGATCGGTATTTTGGGGCTAAAATATTACGCATTTAATTAAGCCGGTGTTTTAATATTTTATCTGTAAGCTTCACTGCCGTTATCATTCATAAAATTATCCCTGCCAATATATTTTTTAGCTTTCATACCTATTTTATATTGATTAAATATTCAATAGATTTAAAGTATGAAAACCGGTAGAAAATTTTTACAGTCACTTTTCGAAGTTTCGCATGTAGAGTTTCAAACCTATGATCTTAGAAATCATAAGTTACTGTTTTCGAGCGGTATATTAAGTAAGTTGCTCGGCTATTCGCCTGGGGAATATCAAAAACACAGCGACGATTTTTATAATGAAATTATCCATCCGGACGACAAGCAAAAAGTATTAGATACTATTTACAAGATCGTTCATTCAGCTGCAAATCAGATCGTTGAGATGACAGTGCGCGGCCGAAGATCAGATGGCCGGTATATATGGATATATTCGCGCCAAATGGTAATGGACAGGGACGACACGCGTGATATTTGCGTAATTATTAGAGAGGCGCAGGATGTTACAAAACTTGTTGAACTGCAGGACGAACTTGAAAAGAAAGTAGAGCAATTGCAGGTTATTTCTTATAAAAACTCGCACTTGGTACGAAGCCCCGTAGCCAGCATTTTAGGGCTGGTAAGCCTCATTGAAGAACAGGAAATAACAGGTGAACATAATATGCAAATATTATCTCATCTTAAAAAAGCCATAGAAAAATTAGACGGACTGATCCATGAAATAAATGATCTGGCTAAAATTTAATTGTTATTGCCTTATTAATGATCTCAACTATCAGAACAAATAACCCGCAGGCTTAACTAATCCAGCACAGATAGCGCCATGTTGATAATGTCTTCAAAAACGGCTTTATCATTGGTTGATTTTGCAGTTACGCGAATACCCTTAACCGTATTAAAAGTAAACCGGGCCAACGCGCGTGCATCCTGCGGATTTTTAATCTCGCCGTTTTCCTGTCCCTTTTTTATAACAAGGTAAAAAGCGTCTTCTACCTGCTGGTCGTTAGCGCAGATGATCTGGTTAACTTTCTCGTCATGCGGGGCTACTTCAACCTCGGCATTCACCATAAAACATCCTTTGTGGTTTGTGTCGCACAGTAACTCGTTAACAATCATTTCCAGTAATACGCGCATGGTTTGTTTAGCCGGTTTGCCCGAGCTTACAATTTTGCACATTTGCCCTGTGTTGGCATTTTGGTAGCTTTCAAGGGCTTTAATAAACAGGGTATGCTTATCGCCGTAGGTATCGTATAAGCTGGAGCGGCTTATGCCTAAACCATCTACCAGGTCCTGCATAGACGTAGCATTGTAACCCTTTAACCAAAAAAGGTCCACTGCTTTTTTAAGCACATCATCTTCATCAAAATCCTTCGTCCTTGCCATAACACAAATAGCTTTGCTTGTTACAGCAAAGCTATTCAATTTACTTAAATATTTATAATTAGCGGATACCGCCGCCTGCCAATAAAGTTTCGCCGGTTAACCACCGTGAATCTTCAGAAGCCAGGAACACGGCAACTAAGGCAATATCTTCAGGCTGACCGATACGGCCCAGCGGAGCGGTACGTTCTGCTTCGGCATGAAAATCACTGCCAATAAAACCCGCTGCATGTGCTCCCTCAGTTTCAACCATACCAGGGTTGATAGAGTTTACACGGATTTTTTTAGGGCCCAGCTCTTTTGCAAGTACATGGGTAATGGCATCAACAGCGCCTTTGGTGGCGGTATAAATTGAGCTGCCAACTGGAGTAATGCTGCTCACTACCGAACCGATATTGATAATGCTGCCACCATTTTCATTAAAGTTCTTCACCGCACCCTGCGTGGTCAATAACAGGCCCAGCACATTGGTGTTGAACTGACTGTGAAAATCGTCTTCATTAATTTGTTCTATACCGCCAAATTTGTAAACACCGGCGTTATTCACCAATATATCTACCGCGCCAAATGCTTTGTTGGTTTCTTCAAATAAACGGCTAATGTCTGCAGCTTTTGATACATCGCCCTGCACAGCAATAGCTTTACCGCCTGCGGCTACAATTTCGTTAACCACTTTATCGGCACCGGCTTTGGCCGATGCATAATTTACTACTACCGAAGCTCCTGCTTCTGCCAGGCTTTTTGCAATGCCTGCGCCTATTCCTTTTGATGCGCCTGTAATAACGGCTACTTTATTTGCTAACTTTTTCATGTTGTTTTTGGTAATTGTTTTTTATATTTGGAACAATCGTTCCGCAAATGTAATATCATACTGGACCAATCGTTCCAAATAAAATCACTTATTAGTTTGGGATGACAAATGCTATGTATTTACAGCAATTTATTAAGGATAGATAATCGACTTTTTACTCAGATAGCCATTTGCGGCAAGTAGCCTGCGCAGAACATATTGACAATAGATCGTGGTGTTAATACAGTTATCTTATCAATTTTAGGTATAGGTATACCTTTTTCATACCCTGCCGGGCTCCACAAAAACAATTGGTTATTATTTAGCAGATAAGGTTTGTCCTGGTATTTCACAAATGTACCACTCGGGAGCTCGTTACTGTTTTCCTGGTAGATAACTTTTGATCTGTCGGCAGTAATTCTTTCTGACTGGATGATATCATCAATTTTAGCAACGGGCGTTTTTAGGGTAAAACCGTATTGCGGGTTCCCCTTCAACCAAAACTCTTTAAATCGCTGATGATCTTTATACCGGCATTGAAAGCACGGCCTATGCCCTGCCGAAAAAGCGGTAGCCTCATCTAAAAAGAAAAGTTCGGTCCATCGGTCGGGCGTCATTACCTCACGGTGCCTGCCTCGAAACGTTAAAGCGCAGGTGATCCAGGCCTTTATTTTAAACTGACGAACGATCTCCTTTTTATCATTATGTATAACGCCCCGATTACCTAGCCACGCGCCGCGATGCGGTGTTTTAATAATATTTCCAAATGGGTCTACGCGATTTTGTAACATAATTATTTATAGTTTAACAGACTGCTCGGCCGCTGTAAAAGCTGCCAGGTATTTATGAATGTAATCCTGCTTGTATTTGTTTTTATACTGCATAATAAAACGGGGATGCTCTAAAGCAATTATCTTTTTAAAGAAATGATGTTGCTCATTCAACTTACGCAGTACTGCTTCATTTTTCCCGGTACCAAAGCAAAAACAAACATCGGTATAAACGCCCAGGCCTATTTGTTTCCTGATGTTCTCTACTATAAAATCCTGCAGCGAAAGCTGCAGTTCGGGGCTGTCATAATAATTATAATTCTTTTGTTTGCTCTTCGCGTCCATTGTGGTTAAGGCGATTGGGAAAAGCGAATTGATATAATAATTTTTATAAAAGGCCTCTACCCCACCGTAAGCGTTTATCATCTCATAAACAAAAACTGATGAAGGCTCGTGTGTAATTTTTCCAAAAAAATCGATCTTACATTCCGCTATCAATCTTTTAGGATCAGTAAAAGGTATGCCGGTAACGCCGCCGCCAAATCGCCCCGGATTTATCCCAAGAATGAGGAAACGTTTCTGATCGTCCTTATAAAACTTCTGATAAAAGGTTTCGGCAATAGCCATTACCTGCTCATCCTGGTAAATATCGATCATGCTAATACCATCAGGCAATTTTATAGCCGAAACATCCAACTGTTGAATAAAAGAAAGAATACGGTCTGACAGGCTCATGCGCTAAATTAAAACGAAATTCCGGGTTTTATAATACGCAGCCTGATAAGGATGTTATATTTGGCGAAACGGGATACGGGAAAGTCCGCAAGAAACGGGTTGTGCAGCGCCCTTTACACTTGTAAATTTGAAGTATAAAAAGGAGATCAAGTTATGAAAGCGCAATTAAATTTATTTAACGATAAGGCTGCTATATTGACAAAAGAAGTTTTAAAAGAACGCATTAAAAGTACACAGTTTAAAACCGCGCATCCGTCATTTATCATCATAAAATGGGAGCCTGGCGATGAATTGCTGCCTATGCTTTATCAGATTACAACAACGCCATTGGGCGAAGTTTTGATCGCGGCTACAGCAAAAGGAGTTACCTACCTGGGTTTTGTTATTAAAGATAATGCCGCTACGCTTGCCGATCTGAAAAGAAGATTCCCGGAAAACACCATAACAGCAGGCACCAATGTGTGGATCACTATTGCTTTAACCCGCGTCAATAATCCGGAAGAAGGTATGGCCTTAAATTTACATTTAAAGGGGACTGATTTTCAGTTAAATGTTTGGGGAAAGTTATTGCTTATTCCTTTCGGCGGCCTTACCAATTATAAACAACTGGGCGATAACGAGTCTGATTCGCGTGCTATCGGTTCGGCGGTTGGGTCCAACCCGGTGGGTTATCTGGTACCTTGTCACCGGGTAATAAGGGCCGACGGAAGCTTTAACGGCTTTTTTTGGGGGAATGATATTAAGGCCAGTTTGCTGACCTATGAAGCCAGTCGCATATGAAAACCCAACAGGAATTAGACTATAACCGTATAGCCGAGGCCATCAGCTATTTTAAAGATAATTTTAAATCGCAGCCAACTCTGGAGGATGTTGCGGAGCATGTTCATTTAAGCCCCTTCCATTTTCAGCGCATGTTTAAGCAGTGGGCGGGTGTAACACCCAAACAGTTTCTGCAATATTTAAGCATTGAACATGCTAAGGAAGTTATAAAACAGGAAGACGTTAGTGTTTTAGAAACCGCTTTAGAGACCGGCCTTTCGGGCGGCGGGCGGCTGCATGATCTGTTCATCAAAGTTGAAGGCATGACGCCCGGCGAGTACCGCAATGGCGGCGCGGCGCTTCATATTAATTATTCATTTGCCGATACACCTTTTGGTAAGGTTATCGTAGCATCAACCGATAAGGGAATATGCCACATGGCATTTGTGGATGAGGGCAAAGAAAAAGCGTTTGATGAATTAAAAGAAAAATATCCCAATGCTGCCTACAGCCAGTTGGTAGACAGGGCACAGCAAAACGCGCTGTTTATTTTCACACAGGATTGGAGCCGTTTAGACGAAATCAAGCTGCATTTAAAAGCCACCGATTTCCAGATAAAGGTGTGGGAAACATTATTAAAAGTGCCACCGGGCGGCCTCACTACTTATTCCATGCTGGCAAAAAAGGTAGATAAGCCAAATGCCCAGCGTGCGGTTGGTACTGCGGTGGCGGGTAATCCTGTCGCGTTTTTAATTCCTTGTCACCGCGTTATCAGGTCGACAGGCGATACCGGCCAGTATCATTGGGGAAGTACACGCAAAAATGCAATGATAGGCTGGGAAGCCGCTTTAAAAAGCAATGCCAACAGCAATAACGGTTAGCCTGACAAAGTCTTTTCAATAATTTTTTCGTGACTGTATAAGATACACTTATCTTTGGCGTTAACCTGTAATTAATTTATATAGCAATGGGGTTAAAAAACGAAGGCGTATTAAAGGTGGGAGCGATTGCATTTTTATTCCTGTTAACTGTATGGACAGCCTGTAAACCAAGCGATAATATTGCACCGGTAACTACAAATAAAACTACTGCAGGAAGCACCGGCAATACGGAAGGCTCGGTAGCAACCAATATTGACAACGCGGCTCTTTTAAATTTAGTAAATGGTGTAAGGGCAAGCGGCTGTACTTGCGGCACCACACATATGCCGGCAGTACCGCTGCTTACCTGGAACGAATTATTGGCAAAATCTGCTTTAAACCATAGCCAGGATATGAACACAACCGGTATATTTTCACATGATTCATCTGATGGCACTTCATTTAGCAGCCGCATAACCGCTGCAGGTTACAAATGGCACGCCGCAGGCGAAAATATAGCCATGGGTCAAAAAACCGAGCAGGAAGTATTTAATGTCTGGCTGCAAAGCGAGGGCCACTGCGACAACATTATGAGCAGCTCATTTAAAGAAATGGGCGCAGCAAAAGTTGGCAGCTACTGGACGCTTGATTTTGGCGCGCAATAATCTTTACAGATTAACGCGCTAAATTAATTCTGGAAGCTGTGATTTTTGATATTAGCCTGGATAATACGGGCAGACAGGTCACCATCTTTGGTTTCCTTTAATTCTTCCGGAGAAACACCGTAGGTTTTTGTCCAGTAGTCATCATTATAAGTATCCTGTATTTTGCTTACTTCTCTGTTTCTGTCGTCTGTTTGAATATTATTTTTCATGACTTTCAATTTTATTGTGAGATTATAAAGGTATTAGCTTAGTATTAACTTAAAATTCTTTTAATGTTAAATAAATGTTAACCATTGGCATTTCACTTGACTTAACACGTTGCATAATAATTAGTTATTTACCTGCGATTTAGTATATTTATACCAACCAATTATAAACCCATAATTTTATGTTAATAAAAAAAGCATATTGCCTGCTTTTTATAGCCATGTATTGTTTTGCAATGGCAAGCCCCGCCACACCAAACAATAAGCATTTTGTTGCCGCAAATAAAGAGCAGCCCACCATCACCAAAATTTTTTACGGTGAAACCGAGGGAAAGAAAATTTACCAGTACACGCTTAAAAACAGCAACGGCATGCTTGTTAAGGTAATTAACTACGGCGGCACCATCACCGATATTTTTACGCCCGACAAAAACGGTCAACTGGGTGATGTGGTGTTAGGTTTCGATTCGCTAAAATCATACATCAGTAAAGAGAACGCGCGCATGGGGGCCATTCGCGGGCGTGTTACCAATCGCCTGGCAAATAATCAATTCAGCATTGACGGGAAGGAATACAATGTGATCACCAGTAAGAACGGCGAGGTATGGGGTATTAATAAACGGATATGGAACATCGAAGAAATACCGGGCAAAAACGAAGTAGGTTTGAAAGTGACTTATTTAAGTAAGGATGGCGAAGACGGTTATCCTGGCAATTTAAACCTGACTGTTATATATACGCTCACTAATAATAACGAGCTTAAAGTAACCTATACCGCCACAACCGATAAGACTACACCGGTGGTGTTAACCAGCCATAGCTATTTCAATCTTTCAGGAGGACAGGATAATACGGTTTTAAATACAGAACTAACTTTAGCTGCCGACCAATATTTGGAGGCAGATAAAGGCGGCTATCCCAGCGGAAAATACCTTGACGTGAAAGGTACGCCATTTGATTTTACCAGTCCCGAAAAAATTGGTAAACGAATAGGCGACAGTAATAACCAATTAATTTGGGGCGGCGGGTACGATCTTACTTTTGTTTTACGCAGTAAAACCGGTAAGTTAGCTTATGCAGCTACCGCCTACGAACCATTGAGTGGCCGTGTAATGCAGGTTTACACTACCGAGCCGGGATTGATCTTGTTCACCGGCAACGGCTTTAATAACAAAATTGCCGGTAAGGGTGGAAAGACCTTCCCCAAATATGGTTCGTTTTGCCTGGAAACCCAGCACTTTCCTGACTCACCACATCACCCGGAGTTCCCAACCGTTATGGTAAGGCCCGGAGAAACATTTAGTTCGCAAACCATTTTTAAATTCTCGGTTCGCAAATAGCCTTGCTGTTATTTCTGCTGATTGGTGGCCCAGCTTTTTAAAAGTGTAATAGCATCATAAAGCACGCCTGCCTCTCCCCTAAATTCAGCCGATCCTTTAGGTGCGCCAGTTTTAACGTTGTACCATTCGTAAAAGCCTTTATTTGCATTGGTTCTCGCAATCATAGGCTTCAAATCTTCGTAGGCTTCACCGGGCATATTGTAAGGCAATAAAGCTGCGGCTATACGGCCGCCAAACCAGGTCCAGTCGCCGGCATTCTGATAAAAGTACGGTCGCATGTTTGGAAACTCGCTGTCAGGATAAGGCGGGTAAACCGTCATGCCAATAGTGGCAAACTCTTCGTTAGCCGCTGCTGCGCGCATTTGCCTGTTTATCTCTTTCACCTCATCGGCTGTATTAAAACCGGCCATCATGGCGCAGATAGAACCACCGGTAAATAATACATCCTGCTCATCAAAGTTTTTCGAAAACGGAGTACCGTTCAAATAAATATGCGGTAAATACTTTTGCTTAGCAGGCATCCATAAATGCTTGCGCACATTTACTTTTATCTGCTGCGAAATAGCTGCCCAGTCCCTTGTTGTTTTAAAGTCTGTGGGCATTATGGCTATAAAATCATGCAGCGCCATAGCAAACATAGCGTTATCATAAATATCAATTGCCCATTTTGTTTGTTGGTTAATAGCTACCCCCCAGCCTGTCTCCGGCTGCACATCGCCCCAATCAATAGTAGTAGCTCCTTTAACCAAACCATATTCTGCCGACCATCGTTCGGTTAAAATATAATTTAATGCGTCTTCCATCCGCCTGGTTACGGTTTTCCCTGCTATCTCTTCATTTAAAATACTATAATCGCCGGTAAAGTCTACGTATTTTTTCACTGCTTGTATCAGTGACGATTCCTGGTCAGTTTCCACCGTATTTTTGTAAGCGGCCCATTCAGGTAAAAGCGGCGAAAAGCGATATTTATAACGCTCGCGGGCTTTTACAACATCAACCAAACCATCAGCAATGTTGCCATCATCGCCCTGTATTTTGAAAAACAGCAACAGCATTTCTTTAACCTTTTCTTTCGGGTGTACTTTCAGTGAGCCGTTAATAAAGGTGTTAAAATCACGTATCCATATCTCGCTGTATGAGGTACCTGCCGAGAAACCATTTAATAACACCAGTGCTCTTTTTTGAATATCGTCCAACCGCTTATCAGCAAGAATTTCGGCCGCCAGCTGCTTATTGCTTGTTTGGGCATACAGGCGTAAATGTCCGGTTAATAATACGAATGTTAATATCAATAAAAGCTTTTGCATTGCTAAGAGTTTAGGTAGAAATTGATCAGGACATAAAAATAATGATAATGTTTTCTATTACCAACGATGTTGTTTAGGTTTAATACCATCTTTCCTTATAGTTAAGTGCATAAATCTTTCTTAAAAATTAAGCGTATAAGTACGCATATTTTATAGTGTTAATGCGCTGTAAATAACACAACATTACTTGTTACTTTATAGTACAAAAGTGCTATACATTTTAAATTTATCACCCGCTTAATAATGGCTGCATTTTAATGCGCTACTATTGGCAATTAAAAACAATTAAGTAATTTAACCAACTAAAAAACAATCAATTATGAAATCACCAAAAATCTTATTTCTATCGGGCTTTATGCTTGGTATTGCACTTTTGTTTTCACAATGCAAGCAGGCTGCGGTCAATGAAACCGACCAGCAGATCCCTTATGATAAGGAGAAAGCTAAAATACACATCATCTCTATTAAAGATGCTGCCGAGCTGGCATCAACTTTCAGAGAAGGCCGTACTCAATTAAACAGACAGTTAAAAGATACCGCTTTTTTAAACAAGAGTTTTAACCTGCCTATAGCCGAAGCATTTAACCGCGACGCGGTTGCCGCTTTATTAAATCAAAAAGGTGCCCGTGGGGTAAGAATATATTTAGGCGAGGATAAAAAAGGCCTGATACGCCTGGTATTGATTGCTGTAGATGAGAAAGGCAATGATATTATCGGCAAAAATGGCCGTATAATGAAATACGCGCAAGATGACGGCGGCGACGCTTTTGGGCTTGAATCGGGACAGCGCTGCCCAACCCTATGCAGCGTATTTGGTGGCACTGACGACCCGCAATAATATTTGCCAATGGATATATTGACTAGCTTTTTACTGAGCCAATCTATACTGATTCCTATACTTATTGGCACATTCCGTATTAAACGGTTGGATAGAACAAACTATCCTTTCTTTATTGTGCTGCTTGTAGGGCTTTTGGCAGAAGTAGCCAGCTTTATTTTTATTGATGATTTAAAATTGAGCAACGCTCCGGTTATTAATGTTTACCATTTGCTGGAGTGCTGCTTAATATTATACCAGTTATACATCTGGAAAAACTCGGCAAAAAGCAAAAGCCTGTTCATGGCGTTAGGGGGCATTTGTGTAACGTTTTGGTTTATAGAGATCATTGTATTTAAAAACATTAATTCGTTTAGCCCGTATTTCAGTGTATTCTACTCATTCGTGCTTATACTGCTCAGCATTAACCAGATCAATGCCATGATGTTTTATCATGAAGAGGCGTTATTTAAAAATCCCAGGTTTATCATATCCCTGGGATTTATTATTATCTTTCTCTACCAAATTATTTATGAGGCTTCCTGTTTTGTCGGCAATGACCAATCAGTTGTGACCAATAAAATAATTATAGGCTGGGGTTATATTAATTTAGGTATAAATATATTGTACACGATCGCCTTCTTTTTTGTCACCGGTAAAAATGAAGATGAATACAATCATTATTTTAAACGGTAAAAGCCAATTAAACGGTAAAAGCCAAACCCGGTGACGCAGTTAAACGTAGCAGCATGGCAGATAAATTATTTTATACGGTTATCATCACATCATTACTGATCGCTATCGTGATCATATTTTTTGTGGTATCTGTTATCCGTTATAATAAACGCTACATGCAGTTGCAAAAAGAGAGGGTACAGGCGCAGATCATGATACAGGAGCAGGAACGTAAACGCATAGCTAATGATCTGCACGATAGCTTGGGGCCCATGCTGTCAACTGTAAAATTATATATGCACAGTATAGATGTTGATTCGGAAGCTGACAAGGAGTCGTTGGATAAAGCATCTGGCTATATTGACGAAACGATAAAAAACCTGCGCGAAATATCGTACAATCTGTTACCAAGCAGCCTGAACCGTAATGATCTGATCATGGTGGTAAAAGAGTTTATCTCGCGCATATCAAGCCACCATACGCTTAAAATCATTTTCGAGGCACCGCAAAATACGGTCATCCCGAAAAAAATTGAGCTGCACTTATTCCGCATTATACAGGAAATTGTGCACAATACCATTAAACACGCGGGCGCATCAACGTTAAAGTTATTAATTACCAATCAGCCGGACGGTTTGTTTTTAATATCAGAGGATAACGGCAAAGGATTCGACATAAACGGCACGCGCGAAAAATCGGAAGGTTTAGGATTAAAAAGTATGGAGAACCGGTGCGAAATGATTGATGCTACCTTAAAAATTATTACCGCCAAAAATGAGGGATGTAAAATAATTATTAAGGTGCCCAAGTAACACTTGTATGTTTTACTTTTACAATAGTTTTTGATGAATTTACCAAATCTCACTAATACACAGGCTCATGGTTTATAATATAAATATTGTAATTGCCGATGACCATGAAATTTTTCTGGATGGTTTGGCATTGATGCTGGCCAAGCACCCCGGCTTTAAGGTTTGCGGCAGGGCATCAAACGGAAGGCAGCTGCAGGAAATAGTGGCCAGTGAAAATCCAGATATTGTATTAACAGATATACGTATGCCCGTTGTTGATGGCATACAAAGCACCAAACAAATACTGGCCGATCATCCCGGCATAGGCATTATTGCCTTATCCATGTTTGATGAAGAGAACCTGATCATTGAAATGCTGGAAGCCGGTGCCAAAGGTTATCTGCTAAAGAACGCCCACAAAAACGAGATCATCGATGCTATAACCAGCGTTTATCAAAATAAAAATTATTACTGCGCGCAAACATCGTTCCTGCTGGCTACCATGATTGTACGCAGCAAGGCCCCGCACACGCAGCCACCTCCCGTGGTTTTAAATGAGCGCGAAAAACTGATCATCCAGATGATATGCCAGCAGCAAACCACCCAGCAAATAGCCGATAAAATATGCCTGAGCAAACGCACTGTTGAGGGCTATCGTGTTAAGATCCTGGAAAAGATACAAGCGAAAAATACCGCAGGTGTCGTGATATTCGCGCTTAAAAATAATATCATCAAAGAAGAGGACGTATTGTACTAAAGCCGCGCTTACTCCTCATTTCAACTATAATTTCGCTAAAACCACGCTATCCATCAGGTATAGTACGCCGTACTGCGAAGTAATTACTCACTTTTTATTTACGTACTTATACGCTCAAAGTCAGGTGTTAGCACTCCCGCTAACGCCAGCTAATGGCCATAGTTTTGGATCATGCTTAATGCAATAATATTAAGCATGCCCGGAAGCCGAAAAGGGATAAATGAGTAGGTAAATTTTTGCCGATGCAAGGCTACATCAAACAATACGGTCATGAACGAGAACGAACAAAAACTGCAAAGCTTAAGAAATGGCTTCAGTGCTTTACATGCCTCTAATCACCCTGCCACTTCACTATCATTTAGCAAGATAACCAAAAGTATTGCTGCTTACTCCGGGAATACTTTTTATGAAGAAATTCATAAGGTATCCTATAACCCCGATTTCCAGATGCTGGAAGCTATTTTATCAACTAAAAAAGATTACGGCTACAGTGGTAATTTATGTACCGATGGCTCCTTTGCCTTCGTGCGTTTTTACCTTAATTATGGTAACGGCTGGGAAGACCAGGGCTATACCGCGGTTAATGAGCATGATATCCCTACTGAACTGGATTGCAAAAAACATGCTGAAAAACCGTTGAGCTATTCGGCATCGCTTAAAATATCACCCAAAACAAATAAATGCAACGTACACGTATTACCACAGGTACGTGCCATATTAGAGTGGAACAAGATACCGCCCGTCAATGAGCCGGACTATACTTCGGTTTGGGGAAATACGGTTAATGACTACATACAGATAAAGCCGAATAAAGAACTTATTGCCCGAAGCCCAGTATTTACCAAGTTGGTTGAACTGGCTATTGATAACCCAACCCTTAAAATTGCCGACGCGGCAAAACTGGTTCCGGGTGGCGAGCTGGCCTTGCAGCAATCAAAAACATCATACAACCTGCCCCTGCTCGACCCGGCTGCACTGGTTGAACTTTATAAAGGAAAAAGCAATGTTTCGCCAGGCAGGTATGGTTTACAAAACGCTTTGCCAGTTTTAAAAAGCTATGATCCTGAAGTTATTTTTCAAAGTATTGAATTATGGGAAAACCTCGGTATCGACTTTGGCGCCATCATCGGCGAGCTTGAAAAAACCAATGCCGATGTGGCCTACGAGCAATTGGAAAGCCTGGGCCTTGATTATAATTTAGAGCAGATTGTCGCATCGTTCCGGGTTAAAAGACCGGCCGGTTATTCGGGCGATCTGTGCAGCAACGGCAGCCTGGAGTATGTTTCTTTTTGGGCCGACTGGAACGACAACTGCAAATGGGAATATGTAGGTACCACTACGGTAAACGTACACGATATTAATAATATCCCAAAAGAAGGCTTATCCTATGCTGCGGTATTGCCTTATGATTTTAACAAGATCCGCAAGTTATGCTCAAGCCCCGAGGTAGTGAAAATACGCGCGGTGCTGTCATGGGGCGTACCGCCATCAACCTCAAACCCCGAAAAATTGGAATACTGGGGTAACCGTATGGATGCCTATATACAGATAAAACCGGGCGTTGGCACGGGCGAGTTAAAACCATTATTTAATATTTTAGGTGGTATACCGGTTGATAAGATCAGCGATATTGACGGCTTAACCATACCGGGTGCAAAGTTTGCATTAAACCAGGCACCGGTAAATAATAACAGCCCGTTTGGCGGCGTAATTGTGATACAAGGACCATCATTTGTGGGCCATCAGTACCGTATAAAAGTAACCAACATGAGCACATTGGCGAGCTACTATGTAAATAACGACTTTATAACGGTGGGCTGGTTAATGGTGCCCCCTTATGTACAATACACCAATGTACAGGCAAACCCCATTACTTTTTATTACGACTACCAAACCTTCGATAAAAACACCGACAACGTACTGGCCCGCTGGAGCCCCGGCACAAACGATCTGTTAAAGATCGAGATGGAAATTGGCGGCGTTACCGGGGTATTTACCAAGTTTATCCAGATGGATAACAGCGCGCCGGTTGTTAACCTGCAGATAGATGACATGGGCGACTGCTCGCACTATAAAGTTGGGGATACTATAACCGGCTCGTATACGGTTAATGATGTGCATTTGCTGAGCTACTCGCTGGTGAGCAGTTTTGGCGGGGCAATAAATGGCATGGCGAACACATCGGGCAATTTTGGTTTTAATACGGCCGGCGCAATTACGCCATGCGGCAAAATATCACTGGTAGCTTTCGAAAAGACAATATACGATAGCCAGTGGACCAACAACGAAAGCTATACAGAACAGATCATCTGTTTACAGGCAAAATAAACCCTATTATCCTTAACCTTTATCAACAGAGAAGGCATTCAGATTTTACGCTGAATGCCTTCTCTGTATTAAAACAACAATGGCATTCAGGGCGCAACTGCCTCGATAAATATCTGTTTCATGCGCGGAAAATTTTTTTGAATATTTTGAGTGATCCGTTCATTGGCATCCGTTATTTCACGGGTAGTGAGGCCGTCTTTAAACACGGTGTTTAAATGGAGCAATACCTCTTCGGGGCCCATATACATCGAAAAATTCTTTTTTACTTTTATTACAGCATCATCTTCTTCGGTCAATTTTACCACCTTTCGTAATACCTTGCGACTGGTTGTTTCGCCCATCAACAGGCTCTTACTTTCGCGCAGCAAAAAACCGGATATAGCCAGTAGTATGATCCCGATAAGTATCGAAGCAATACCATCCAGGTACGGGTTGTTTAGTAAACGGCCAAGAAATACGCCTAAAAAAGCGACCACCAATCCCAGCAGGTCGCCAATATCGCCAAGCAATACAATAATGGTGGAGGGATCTTTAGTGGTGATAAGCGCTTGCCAAAAGCCCATTTTGCCCCGTTGTTTGTTAAAGGCGATCAATGCCGAAAACATGGATATCATCGTAAAAACAAAAGCTATGGCTAATACTACATAATTCCAGACAGGGCTGCCTTCAAATAGGAGATGGCCAAAGCGGGTAACGCCGTCGTAAAAAGATATACATCCACCTAAAACAAATAACAATAACGACACAATAAACGACCAGAAATAAAGCTCTTTACCGTAACCAAACGGGCGGCTCTCATCCGCTTTTTTCCGACTGGTTTTTATACCCCATATCAGCAATAACTGGCTGATGGCATCAATTACAGAATGTACCCCTTCTGACAGCATAGAAGAACTACCGGTAAAAGCCGCGGCTATAAATTTAGATATGGCGATAAGTACATCGACCGCCAGCGAGATATAAATAAACAGCCTTGTTTTCATTTATGGAATATAACAAGTTTATTGCCAATTGGTTGACAACTACCGTAAAACAAAACAGGCCCGTACAAAGTGTACGAGCCTGTTAATTCATTTAGTATATTTTTATTTCACGTAGGGAGCCAAAATAGGCCTTAATTTATCCGCTATTTTAACATTACCGCTTACGCTGGGGTGCAGGCCGTCGGTATAATCGGCTTTGGTAACCCATCCATCGGTATCAATATAATGTACTTTGTTATCGCCCGCGGCATTACGCGCGGTAACGGCAGCCAGCGTAGGCACGGCTTTAACCCCAAGAAAAGTACGCATTACAAAAACCTCAGCTTTGGGAAACTTATTTCTTATCTTCTGTAAAAAGTCTATGTAGCTATGGGTAAGCGCAGTGTCAGGCACCTTTTTGTTATTGTCATTGGTACCCAGGTTTATCACCACAATTTTTGGGGTGTATTGTGAAAAATCCCAATCAGGAGATGGTGATGGATTATTAGTGCACTGCAATTTAAAATACTGTGTGGCCATACCTGTTTTTGGGTAGCCATTTGCCAGTGTAATACCCGGGTAAGCGATCTGTGTATGCTCAGTACCCAACGCATCCGAACATACGCGGGCGTAGCATGATAAATTTGATTGCGGGTCGGTATAACCACAAGTAATGGAGTCGCCTATATATTCAATCAGTGTTGATGATACTTTTGGCAATTTGGTAACTGCCCCTTCATCCAAAATCAATCCCTGAAAATTAAACAGGTAATTGTAATCCTTACCTTGCATCACTATCAGTGAGTGTTTTCCTTTGCTTAATGGTGTTGGCGTTAAATCAATGGTGCCGCCTGCTTTCATGTAGCCGGTCCATTCGCCGTTATCTATCCTGGCATAAAAATTACTGGTATTACCTACTTTAAGTTTAGCAGTAGTGCCAGTAAAGATCACCTTGATATAAGCCCCACCCCAGGTGCTAACATATTGATCGCTTTTGCTAAAATCCCACCGGCCAAAATATTTAATATTCTTATCGGCTAAAGTCCCGTATTGGCGTGCCGGGCGCGAGGCAATATTTTTTACTGTTGATGGATGATTTTTTGCATTCACTAACCCTATGCTTAAAAACAGCATAAGGGCAAGCAATAAAGTTTTAATAAGGGTTGCTTTGTTTTGCATTTTGTAGTTTAAAATAGATATTGAAATTGTTTATAGTTATTGTTTTTATTATAGATTTAATTTATATCAATTTTACCGGCAAGTGAAATATATTGCGGAAGCGCGTTTAACACCAAAGACAAACTACCCTGTTCCGTTTTTAAAACCGCTAAAGCCCCGGTTCCATCAACCGCAATTGCTTTGGCAAGTTTAGTTATTTTATTACTCAGGGTGATGGTATGTGCAGCATCACTCGTCCAGGCGGCAAGCTTGTATTTGCCTTTGCTGTTTTTAAACACCAGTACATAATCGTTTTCATTATTCAAATTCAGCCGTTGCACAAAAGTAAATCCGTTAAGCTGGTTATTCATGGCCTGTACAGCATTATACGAAGGTTTGGGTTGCAGGTCGGCAGTTACGGTGCCAAAATTCTCTTCATGCTCGGCCGGGTTAGTGCCGTCGTTTTTCCAATCGTACCAGATAGATATGGGAACGCCATAAAGCAGGTTAGCTAACTGCATACGCACAATATAGGCAGCCTGCACATCAAGTGCTACACCTTTGGTTGATGTAGAGTATCCCCACTCGCTGCTGATAACGGGCATTTGCTTTTTGCCATCAGGGGCATATTTTTCTATGAGGGTGTGCAGGTTGTTATAATCAACAATAGCCGTTTCGGGCGATTTAGCGTAATTACGATAAGGGTGCACACTCACTGCATCCAGGTATTGCAAAATGCCTGATGCCATGAACGTTTCAATATAAGGCAATGGCACCTGCGAGGTGCACGGACCAATAATTAGCGCATCAGGCTGAGCGGCGCGTATGGCTTTAGCCGTAGCCAGGGCCAGCGCGGTGTATTGGTTTACATTGGGTTTAGGTTTCCAAAAGCTGATATTAGGCTCGTTCCAAATTTCCCAAACTATATTGCTGGCTTTAAAATGAACCGCGGCTGCGGCGGCCCAGCGGGCAAAGGCGTCTACGCTTTCAGGATGCTGTGGCGAATTAGTGGCACGCTGCTCTTTATGGTCTAAGGGATTAATGGAAACGCTATCTGTTTCGTATAAACGATTCGAATAATCTAATATGCAGATGGCGCGCATGTTACGCTTTTTAAGGTTCGCCATCAATCCGTCAAAAGCCGACCAGTCATAAACACCCTTGGTGCGCTCTATACCCTGCCATTGAAAATCTATCCGGATAAATTTAAAACCGGCAGCAGCTATCATATCCAGATCTTTTTCATGCCCCGATACAAAATGAATATTAATGCCCGAACCAATCTGGTTAACCGGCCCGAATTTATCGGCCTTGACTGTAGTTGCTTTATGGGGATGAGGTTTTACTGCCGCCATCAAAGCAACAGCGCAATAAAGAAACAATGAGGCAATTAAAATGATCTTTCTCATAACTATCCAATAAATATTATGCGATTTATTTGCGTACAGGACGCCAATTGGTTTTACAGAAATTAAAAGTAAAGATATTTATGGTTTGATAGGGTAATATATTAGTTACCCAACCTTTTCTCATAACAATAAAACCGTTGCCCGGGCCTGAATTCCAGCCCTATTTCGCCCGCGAATGTATAGCCCAATTTAGGGAATAATTGTTGTGCCGGTGTATTAGTTGCGTTGGTATCAACCCGCAATACCTGAATATTTTTGCTGATGGCCACCTGCTCGGCTTGCTCCATTAGTTTAGCAGCAACCCTTTTACCACGATGGTGAATACTTACTGCCAGCCGGTGTATTACAACAGCTTCCTCATTAACATCCCAGTTAGCCTGGGCATATTCAGGCTCCTGCTCGATTAAAAAAGCGGCAACACCTGCTATATCACCATCCGCTTCGGCCACCCAAAGCTGATTCAAGGCGATATCATTCTCAAAAATACCGGTATTTGGATAGGTATCATCCCATTGAAAATTGCCTTCGGCATGCATAGCAGGAATGATATCGGCTATAAATTGCAATATTTGCGGGATATCAGGCAGGGCGGCAAGGCGGATAAACATGACCAAAAATAAAACATTTGTTAAAAAGAAAAGACCCCTGCAATGAGGGGCCTTTTCATGTTTCTGATTAATGTTTAGAAGTTATACGCCAGGCGGAAAGCAATTTGGCCGATGGTACCATCTTTTGACCATCCTTCGTAACGGACGCCCAGGTCAACATTCGGGCTAAATTTGTAACCAATGCCGGGTGCATAAACAAAAGCTGTACCTCCTCCGCTTTGAGTGCTGAAAACGGCACCTAATTGACCTTCGCCATAAAAAGCATCGGTGATGTAACATTTTAAACCTGCTTTAACCGGCACAAAGCCTGCTGATGTAGATTTAAAGCTGATGCCGCCAATAGTACCTGATTTTCCTATAAAAGAAGAGTAACCGGCCGAAAGTGTAAAAGCGGCCTGTTGATTTAATGTACGTTCGTATTTTAACGAACCACCAATAACAAAGCTGTAAAAGTTAGAAATATTACCTACCGGTATTCCTGGCTCAACGCCAATACTAAATTTGTTACCATCGTCTGTTTTGGTTTGCGCAAAACTACTGAATGCAAGACCGCTTAATACGGCTAATGCGAAAAGAAATTTTTTCATGAGTAAAGGTTAATAAATTATTATTTGTTAAAACAAAGGTATTAATATTATTTAAATCATATTTTATTGCCTTTAATTTTACAAAAATTACTTTACTCATATCACATCATTAACTATTTGACATTGCGCTATGGCAATTAAAATCAAGCACTTGATTAATTTGATGTAGCAAGAAGGTATTATAATTAATTTACCCCTTCCCTGTTATACCGGTGCTTATAATCAATAGGCGACAAACCTGTTATTTTTTTAAACACCGTGCGGAAGGTTTTTACATCGGTATAGCCAATGGCGTACATTACCTCGTTAATGTTTTTGCGGGTGTTTTCCAATTGTTTTTTGGCAGCCTCAATTTTTACACGCTGTATGTATTCGGCAGGTGTGTTGTTGGTGGCTTTTTTAAAACGCCGGATAAAATGCCGCCTGCCAATGGCGAAACGGCTGGCCAGATCTTCGATGGATATTTTTTCGGCAAGGTTTTCCTCAATAAATTCCTGAGCCTGCTTTATGGGTTCGTCCTCGTGTTTCTTTTGCCCGTTAAACATGATGAAGGGCGACTGGCTTTTCCTGTCTATCTCTATCGCAAAAAACTTAGAAGCACGTATGGCCATTTCGCGGCCTGTATATTTTTCAATCAAATGCAGCAGCACGTTCCAGTATGAGGCGGCGCCGCCGCTTGAATACAAGCCATCGGCCTCGGTAATAATACTGCCGTCGGTTAAAGTCACCTCGGGGAACATCGTCCTGAACTCATCAGCAAACAACCAGTGGGTTGAGCATTCTTTGCCGTTAAGCAACCCGGTTGAGGCCAGCACGAAAGCACCTATGCATAACGAGGCCACTTCGGCGCCGTTATTATATTGCCTGGTTATCCAGGGTAACAGTTCTTTATTGCGCTCAAGCACAGCTTTAATATCGGGCGATATGGCGGGCACTATCACCAGGTCGGTTTTCTTTATAGCGCTGCAAAGCTTATCAGTATTTACCGCAAACACGCCGTTACTAAGCGGAATTTGTTTTTCAAGCCCCACTAATTCCACCTCAAAAGCAGGCGCTTTACCTTCATTCGCTAAAAACTGGTTAACGGCAGTAAACATATACCGTGGGTCGACAATGGCGGCCGGGACAGCATCATAAGGCACTAATATAGATATGTGTTTCATATTGATTTATATAGTAACCGGCTTATATTGAGGTACTATAATCCAAATCTAACAAAACCCCGGCAATAAAAAACAGCATGTCTCAAATCACCCCTCATTATGTCTCAACCCCACGTTACCAGAGCTGCTTTACCACTATATATTTGTATCATTAATTAAACCATTAAAAAACTTAACTCACTAAATCATGAAAACAACAAAAATTTTATACTGGGTTTTTAACGTGCTGTTTGCCTTTGCAATGTTTGGCTCAGCAATTCCGGATGTAATGATGTCGCCCGACGCGGTTCGCGGCATGCATACCATCATGGGCTATCCGCTTTATTTTGTGCCTTATATTGGTGTAGCAAAAATGCTGGGGGCTATAACCATATTGGTGCCCGGTTTCCCACGGTTAAAAGAATGGGCATACGCCGGTTTAACTTTCGACCTGATAAGCGCCACTTATTCATTATACAATACGCCAAACCCCGAGGGCCCGTGGTATTTTATGCTGATATTTTTGGTTTTAGCTGCCTGCGCCTATATTTTCTATCACAAAAAATTAAAGTTAGAGCAAGCCGCGTAGGCTTGAATTACACAAAATTCAGTTATCATATAAGGCGATGGAATGAGGCGGATAATTGTATCAATGAATATTACTATTGACGGCTTTATGGCTGAGGTCGATGGAGGGCTTGACTGGCAGTTTAACAACTGGACCGCCGATATGGCCCAATCCATGGGTGAGCAGTTGAGCAAAGCCGATACTATTTTACTGGGCAAAAACACTTATACTGCCATGGCCGGTTACTGGCCGACCATGGGCAATTGCCTGTCGCAATCGCGCGATGATGTTGCCTTTGCCGAAATGATGAACAGCTACCCCAAAATAGTTTGTTCAAATACGCTTACCCGGTTAACCTGGAATAATTCGCGCCTCATATGCGGAAAAATTGATCAGCAGATCAGCTTACTAAAACAACAAGCCGGGAAAGATATCATTATATACGGCAGCGGCAAACTGGTTGCTTCGCTGGTAAAATCGGGGTTGATAGATGAATACCGCTTGTGGGTTTACCCGGTAAGTATTGGCAAGGGTAAATCTTTATTTAAAAACCGGCAAAGTATGAAATTGCTTAACATCCGGCAGTTCCCCTCGGGCGTAGTGGTACTAAATTATGAAGCGTGCGGATAGGCGATACTTTAATAAAATACCCGGCCCTATACTATACTTCTTTTTAAACAGTTAATTACTGCATAATCTGTTTGTTAATATAATCATATTAATATCTTTGGGTCGCTTAAAATTGGGCGATTTCAAAAATAACCACAGCAAAAAACCAACTGCCAACTGTAGCCGGAGCAAAGCTTTTATGCATAAACTTCTATTTTTTTTTATTTTATGGTTAGGTATTGTGGCATTTGTTCCTGCCGTATTCGCGCAAAAAAAATATACTATAAGTGGCACTGTTAAGGATGCAACTACCGGCGAAACATTAATTGGCGCTACTGTAAAGTTGCAGGAGATACAGGAGAACGGCGCGGCCACTAATGCCTATGGCTTTTTCTCATTAACCGCACCCGAAGGTGATTATAACCTTGCTATAAGCTACATTGGTTATGAAACGGTAACCCAGCCCATCAAATTAAACAAAAACGCGCAGGTTAATATTTTACTATTGGCTGGCAACAGCCTTAAAGAAGTATCAATTACCGGCAACAAGCGCAAAAACGAAAATGTAGAAAGCCCGCAAATGGGGCTAACCAAGCTCGACCTGAGCCAGGTAAACAATGTGCCCGTAATTTTTGGCGAAAAAGATGTTTTAAAAACCATTCAGCTGTTACCGGGCGTAAAATCAACTGGCGATGGCAACACCGGTTTTTATGTACGCGGCGGCGGTGCCGATCAAAACCTGATACTTTTAGATGAGGCTGTGGTTTATAATGCTTCGCACCTGTTCGGCTTTTTCTCCACCTTTAACTCGGATGCCATAAAGGATGTAAACCTGTACAAAGGCGGCATGCCCGCGCAGTATGGGGGCAGGCTTTCATCAGTACTGGATATTAAGATGCTGGATGGAAACGATAAAGATTATACCGTACAAGGCGGTATTGGCCTTATCGCTTCGCGGTTAAAAATTGAAGGGCCCATTGTTAAGGATAAAGGTTCGTTCATGGTGAGCGCGCGCCGAACCTATGCCGATCTGTTCCTTAAGCTATCGCCCGACTCGACCACCCGGGGTGCCAGTTTGTATTTTTACGATATAAATGCCAAAGCCAATTATCACATTGATGATAAAAACACGATTTATCTATCGGGTTATTTTGGCAAGGATGTGTTGGGACTTAAAGACAATTTTGGCACCAACTGGGGTAATCAAACCGCAACACTGCGCCTTAATCATATTTTTAATAACAAGCTATTTTTAAATACGTCGCTTATTTACAGCGATTACAATTTTATTGTGCAAAGCTTTACTACCAATAATAACTTTAAGGTAACATCAAAAATTCGTGATTTTAATTTAAAGGAAGATTTTCAGTATTTCATCAACAACAATAATACTCTGAGTTTTGGTATTAATGCTACCCAGCATACTATTTCGCCGGGCGATATCCAGAGTAATGATAACTCAAGCGTTAACCCTAAAACTATTCAAAGCCGTCATGGTTTTGAAGCCTCGGCCTATATTTCGGACGAATGGCACGCTACCGATAAGTTGAACCTTTTATATGGGCTAAGGCTAACCACATTTTCATTATTAGGCCCGGGCACCATCAATACTTATGATGCAAATGACGCGCTGGTATCGTCAACAATTTACGGTTCCGGTAAAGTTGTAAAAAGTTATTTTAATCCTGAGCCCCGGTTTTCGGCCAGTTATAAGGTTAATGATTTAAGTTCGGTCAAAGCATCATATAACCGCAATACGCAAAATATCCATTTACTCTCAAACTCAACAGCCAGTTCACCTACCGATCTGTATGTAATGAGCAGCAATAATATTAAACCAGGTATATCTGACCAGGTAGCTATAGGCTATTTCAAGAACTCGGCAAATAACATGTTCGAATTTTCGAGCGAGATCTATTATAAATGGATGCAAAATCAAATAGACTATAAAAACGGTGCTCAGCTCATAGCAAATCAGGACGTAGAATCACAGTTGGTTTATGGCCGTGGCCGTGCTTATGGGCTTGAGCTATTTTTAAAGAAAAAATACGGAAAATTTAACGGCTGGATAGGCTATACACTTTCAAAAACCGAGAACCTGTTTGATGCCATTAATAACGGCAACTATTTTGCCGCCACCCACGATAGGATACACGATGTATCGGTAGTTGGTATTTATAAACTAACCGAACGATGGACCTTATCCGGCACTTTTGTTTATGGCACCGGCAATGCCGTTACCTATCCGCATGGAAAATACATGGTTGGCGGGTTAACCAGTTTTTATTATCCTGACCGTAACTCTGATCGCCTGCCACCGTACAGCCGCCTTGATCTTGGAGCTACATTAGAGGGTAAACAGCACAAACACTTTCATTCAAGTTGGACATTCGGCGTGTATAATGCCTACGATCGCAAAAATCCTTATTCTGTTACTTTCAGGGATGATCCGGATGATAAAACACGAACCCAGGCGGTTAAAACAAGTTTATTTGGTGTAATACCGTCTGTTACTTATAACTTTAATTTTTGATAAGGTAAATGAAGATCAAATATCAGTTAGCGGTTCTTCTGTTCATCAGTTTTTTTGCAGCCTCTTGCAAAAAGGTGATCGATCTGCATTTGAGTGATTCAGATCAGCAGTTAATTATTGAGGGGAATGTTACAGACGTAAATACTACGCAGATAGTTACCATTTCTAAATCAGTATCTTTTAACAGTACCAATAGCTTTCCGGCGGTTTCGGGCGCCACTGTTAAAATTGTTGATGGCAATGGCAATATCCGCAATTTTGTTGAGCGTTCACCTGGTACTTATGCATCCTCGGCCCCGTTTACGGGCAGGTATGGGCAAAAGTACACGTTACAGGTTCAGCTTAATGGGCAAACCTACTCTGCCAATTCAGTTATGCCTGTTCAACGTGTAAACCTCGATTCACTTTCTGAAAACGAACAAACTTTTGGCAATAGTACTACCAAAACGGTAGCGGTTCAATACCAGGACCCATCGAACCAGGTTAATAAGTATCGCTTTATTTTAACAGTAAATGCTATACAGGCAAAGGATGTATTTGTGAGGGATGATCAATTTAGCGATGGCCGCCATGTTGAAGCGCTGCTTTACCAGGATGACATAAAAATAAAAACTGGCGATAAGGTTGAAGTAGAAATGCAATGTATTGACCCAACAATATATACTTATTGGTACACGTTTAGCCAGCAAAGCAATAATTTTGATTCCACAACGCCGTCAAATCCGCCTAATAATTTTGATGGTAAGGTGTTAGGCTATTTTAGCGCGCATACCACCCAGATCAGAACTGTTACCATGCCTTAAAAACCGCTTACAGCATTGGCCGGCTGAGTAGAAACCGGGGTAGCCGAAACAGAATTTCGAGGGGCAGATGTCAGAAAGTTTTTTAGAGCCACTAATTTATCGGTATTGATCAAATCGACACCACAGCTCAACATTTCTTTCCATACCGCTTTGTTATCAGGCGAAGCCCATAACCTTACCTGTTCACCATTTTTATGCGCGATGGATACATAATTGCACAGGCGCTGCTTTTCGTGATCAGATATGGTACCCGAACCTTTCCATTTAAGCAATTTTGAGTATTTACAGCTGGCCATCGTGAATACGTTACTTGTAATAGCAGAATCTCTTGATGCTTTGCGCAGGTCCTCATCAATAAAAACGAGGCGGCTTTGTTCGTTTTGAATTACATCATAAGGTTTATGCCCTGATATTACAATGGTGACGGCTCCGTAAGTAACTTTCCCATCCTCATAGCTTGACAGCATTGGGCGATATTTTTCAAGCACCTTGCTTATTTCGGCGTATGTTTTTTTAGCATCGGTCTTGATATCTATCATCAGGGTCACCGGCTTGTCGTAACCTTCGTATACCTGGCCATAATTATTACTCACCTGTTCAAACAATGGTTTCAGGTACAAATTTTCGAGTGTACGCTTACCTTTAAAAAATGGATTGATATGTGCTACCACTAATTTATTGTCATGCAAAAATACATCGGCTTCAATATGGGTGTAGCCATTTTTTTCGGCATCAAGCAGGGGGTGTTTATGGCGATAATCATTGTGGGCAAAAGCATTGGCAAGCGTTATGCTTTGCGACTTAACAATAACTGGAATGATAATGAACAAAAGAGCAAAAAGCGTCTCACAAAATCTCAGGCGCATACGTATTAACAGGGGTCTTTAAATTTGTATCGGTTTTGTTACAATCGTAAATGTATGACATCAAAATGACATTTAAAAGTATCCTGATAAAATATTTTAAATTTTATTTTACGTCGTTCCCCTAATCGGCGGTGGCGTAATAGGTTGTTTTATTCAGTAAAAAATCCTTCAGCAACACCAGTTTGTCGGTATTTATTAAATCAACCCCGCAGTTCAACAATTCCTGCCATACGGCTTTATTTTCGGGCGATGCCCATAGCCTTACCCTTTTACCATTTTTATGTGCAATAGTTACATAAAGCTGTAATAACTTTCTTTCTACAGTCGGCATTATACCATTACCATTCCACCTGATCAGTTTTGAATATTTACAGCTGGCCATAGTAAACACGTTTTTAAAGCTGGTATCGCGCGCGGCATCTCGCAGGTCCTGGTCAATAAAAGCCAGCCGGTTGGTTTCGGCTTTGATCATTTCGAAAGGCTTATTACCCGAAAGCACAATCGTTACCTGCCTGGTAATCACACGGCCATTTTTATAACTCGTTAATATTGAACGATACTTTTCAAGCAGCGGTTTAAGTGCCTGGTAAGTACTTTCGGCATCGGTTTTAATATCAACCAGTAAGGTAACCGGCGAATCATAGCCTTTATAAACCTGCCCGTTATTTGCATTAATACGATCAAGCAGGGGTTTTAAATAAAGTATCTCGAGTGTGCGGTTCTCTTTAAAGTAGGGATTGAGGTGAGCTACGATCAGCTGATTGTCTTTCAAAAATATGTCCGCCTCAATATTCGTATAACCATTATCTAAAGCATCAAACAATGGGCGCTTATGAAAGTAATCGTTATGAGCAAAAGCGTTAGGCAGCGGGACAGACTGGGAACAAACTATTAGGGGGGTAAGCAGCAACAAAACAAAGAAACCTGTTTTTAGTAATTTTACTTTAAAAATTGCCGTTCGCATTTTAAGTATTATTGCTAAATGTTGTTAAGCAAATTTACCAGCCCATTATATGCATAACTTAAATTAAAGGTTAACAATTGATTAAGTTGAAAATGCTTAATGTTAACAAAGAGTGAGAGAAATATGTAGAGACGCAATATTTTGCGTCTTTTTAAGCCGTATCAAGACACAAGGTATTGTGTCTTGATACGGAGGGGTGAAAAGAAAAAGCCCCCCCTATAAAAGGAAAGGGCTCAATCAAACTTCGTTATGTTTTATCGCTGCCGCGATAGTTAAAATCAATTTATTCGGTTTCTTCTACCAGGCTATCAATGGTAACCTCGTTTTTTATACGGGCTTCCAGTTCGTCCATCAGTTCAGGATTATCCAGTATCAGTTGTTTTACCGCATCGCGGCCCTGGCCCAAACGGGTATCGCCATAGCTAAACCATGAACCCGATTTTTTGATGATGTTATGCTCAACACCCAGGTCAATGATTTCGCCGGCTTTTGAAATACCTTCGCCAAACATGATATCAAACTCGGCAATACGGAACGGCGGTGCTACTTTATTTTTCACGATCTTCACCTTAACACGGTTACCTGATACTTCGTCGGTATCCTTAATTTGCGATATACGACGCACATCCAAACGCACCGAAGCATAAAACTTTAAGGCATTACCGCCGGTAGTAGTTTCGGGGTTACCAAACATTACGCCTATTTTATCGCGCAGCTGATTAATAAATATGCAGCAACAACCGGTTTTACTGATAGTACCGGTTAGCTTACGCAAAGCCTGCGACATTAAACGCGCGTGCAATCCCATTTTTGAATCGCCCATTTCGCCTTCAATTTCGGCCTTAGGCACTAAAGCGGCTACAGAGTCGATAACTAAAATATCAATAGCACCCGAGCGGATCAGGTTATCAGCGATCTCCAAAGCCTGCTCGCCATTATCAGGTTGTGATATTAAAAGATTCTCTACATCAACACCCAGCTTTTTAGCGTAAAAACGATCAAAGGCATGCTCCGCATCGATAAACGCGGCTATACCGCCTTTTTTCTGCGACTCGGCAATGGCATGGATAGCTAAGGTTGTTTTACCTGACGACTCAGGACCATATATTTCAACAACACGGCCTTTGGGCAAACCGCCAACGCCTAAAGCGATGTCTAAGCCGATAGAGCCGGTTGATATAACTTCAATAGGTTCGATAACGGAATCGCCCAGTTTCATGATGGTGCCTTTCCCGTAATTTTTTTCCAGCTTATCTAACGTAAGCTGCAGTGCTTTCAATTTATCTGCGTTACTCATTTTAAAATTATCTTCCTCAAAGATAACACTTATTTTTATAATTGCTAATTTTTTTAGCAATTATTTTGCCAACCACCTGTCCCTTCGTAAAGTTTTCCATATGAATCTCTGTCCCAGGTAATTGCAGAAAAGACAGGTGGTATAAGTTTCTGCGTAAACTTACCTATACCGCAAGTAGTAATCAAATATTCTTATCCACACTTATTTTGGCCAAATGTTTATTAATCTGGTTCAAAACTCTTTTTTGTTTAGTAATTTTCGCTTTTTTAAGTTTCTGATTTTCAGCTTTTAACAAGGCAGTTTCGGTATGGGCGCGTTCGTAATAACGGCAAAACCAGCTGATGGGGCAAATTTCGCATTTGGGTGTGCGGGCAACGCAAATATACCGGCCATGTAAAATAAGCCAGTGATGAGCAATGCCTAAAGTATCCTGAGGGAGGTATTTTACCAGTTGCTTTTCGACAGCAAGCGGTGTGCGCGCGTTGGTAGTGAGGCCTATCCTATCCGCAACGCGAAAAACATGGGTATCAACCGCAATGGCAGGCGCGTCATAAACTACGGATGCGATCACGTTGGCGGTTTTGCGGCCTACGCCGGGCAGCTTTTGCAATTCATTAATATCCGAAGGAACTTCGCCTTTAAAAACTTCGGTCAGCATTTTGGCCATACCTACCAAATGTTTGGCTTTATTGTTTGGATAGCTTACACTGCGGATGTAGGTAAAAACCTCGTCGGCATCAGAAGCGGCAAGGCTTTCGGGCGTAGGAAAACGTTCAAATAGCTTTGGAGTTACCTGGTTAATGCGCTTATCTGTGCACTGCGCCGAAAGAATAACCGCAATAAGCAATTGGAACGGATTACCGTAATGCAGTTCGGTTTCGGCTTCGGGCTGGTTCTTTGAAAAATATTCAACAAAATGGCGGTAACGTTCGGCTCTGCGCATGTGGGTAAAAATACAAAGTGTTTAGCCTATCGGCAAAGGCAAAAAAAATCCGAAGCGGAAAAAAAATTCGGCTTCGGACTCAGAGCGTCTAACTCAATCAAAAACTACCGCAGGCTTTTTGAATAATCAAGGATGTAGTGAATAGTTTGCAGTTTTGGCTTTTTTGCTAAAAGCTCCAGATCTGCACGGAGCGCGTGATAGAACATAAGTTCATCGGCTTCCAAATTTTCTGTTACATCTGAATTTTTCACCTCGTTTTGATTAGTGAACTCGTTAAAAGTAAAGGTTTCACCCATAAGCTAAATATTGTTCAGTTAATACGATATATAACGCATGCCTGTTTCAAATATTTTAACAAAATGAAAATTAAATGAAATTTTTCTTTCTGGTTGATAATCTTGCCGTGTTTGCTCAAAAAAACAGCTATACTTTAGGGTAAAGTTAAGTTTTTAAGCTATTTTGAATATCGCTTTACCATATCATCAACTATCTGCGCGGTATGGTCCGGGAAGTCAACCCATACTTTATTTTCTTCCTTTATCCATTTTTTCACCTTCGCGGCAAAATTATCGTCGATAGCCTGTAAGACCGGTACACCCATGCGCGAAGCGGCTAAGGCATTACATTGCTGCTCATACTGCCCTTGCATGGGTATCATCATTACCTTTTTTTGCAGGAACATCGCTTCGGCGGGGCCTTCGAAACCGCCACCAGTAAGCAAGCCTTCGCAGCTGGCCAGGCTGGTGTTAAATGCTTCGTTATTTACCGGGAATACTTTTACATTATCAACCTGGTAGCCTGCCTTTTCGCGCTTGGAGAATACGTGCCACTCCACATCAGGCGCAAGTGCAAGATATTGTGCCAGCTTTTTATCATCATATGCCGGCAGGTAAACGGTATAATGCCCGTTATTACTGGTTTGCAGATCGCGTATCTCGCTGCGGATAACCGGGGTATGTATAAAATCGGCATAGCGTTCAAAATGAAAACCTACGTGGTGCGTAGTGGGCGAATAATATTTAAGCACCCACTCGCCGTAATTCCATTTTTTAGGGCGCGGCGTTTTTTTTGAAACGAAAGAACATTGATGACTTAACGATACCGACGGCATTTTTTTAAGCTTGCAGGCCCACGCGCTAACCGGCTCAAAATCGTTAATAATAAGATCATATTCTTTTAGCGGCAGGCTATGCATATCGCGCCAAAACCGCGGCAGATCTAATAATTTATAGGTACCCCATTTATCAACCCCGCCCTGGGTGCCAAACACAAAGCTGATGCCATGGAAACGGTATTTAAGCGGCTGCGCCAAACTAACCTCGGCCTCGGTACCGCTCACCAGCAGGTCAAGCTCACCATATTGCTGCAGCAGGGGCACAATTTCGCGCGCGCGGCTAATGTGTCCGTTCCCTGTTCCCTGTATGGCGTAGAGGATTTTCAATGATGTTGTAAGGTTGAAATGCTGTATGCTTAATAAGGCCTAAATGTAAAAAATGTTTTAATGCAAGTATGCTGCAATATCAACTTTCACCATAACATTACAACTTTACAACGTTTAAACCTTTCAACATTAATGAGCTTCCTGCTTAAATCTTTCCAGCAGTAAATTCACATCCAGTTTGGCGTCCAGGTCTTCGGCATCGGTATGATCATCGTCGTCAACTTCTTTTTTAAAGCTTTCAGGATCATATTTAAATATTTCCCACTTTTTATTATGGTACTCTAATGCAGTAAGGCTCTCTACCCAATCGCCGCTGTTCAGGTATATTACTTTGCCGGGGTTATCGGTAGCCGTCATTTCACGTATTTCGGCGTGGTGTATATGGCCGCATATAACATACTGATATTCTTTAGCCACGGCCAGGTCGGCAGCGGTTTGCTCAAACTGGTTGATAAACTTAACGGCATCTTTAAATTTAGCTTTTACCTTTTGTGAAAAGCTCATTTTTTGTTTACCCAAAGTGGTAAGTACCCAGTTAGTGAAACTGTTTAACAATATCAATGTATCATAACCAACCGCGCCTAATTTGGCCAGCCATTTGGAGTGCTGCATGGTAACATCAAACACATCGCCATGAAATATCCAGGCTTTTTTACCGTCAATGTTCAGCACCACTTTATTCATCAGTTTAAATGATCCCAGGTCAAAATCGGCAAATTTGCGCAGCATTTCGTCGTGATTACCGGTGAGATAATACACCGGGATACCTTCGGTAATAAACTTCATGATACGGCGCACCACTTTCATATGCGCTTCGGGCCAGTACGATTTACTGAATTGCCATATATCAATAATATCGCCGTTCAGGATCAGCATTTTGGGTTTAATACTTTTTAAATACTTGAGTAATTCCTTAGCGTGACAACCATAAGTGCCTAAATGCACATCGGATATGATCACAATATCGACTTCACGTTTTGCCATTAAAATATGGGGGGATAATTTTCCGCCCGGTAGTTTTTACCAGGTATGGGGGAATGATGTGTTATAAGGCGGCGCTTATTCGTCGTCTTCGTCTTTATTAACTGTAAGTTCATATGGACTAAAATAAAACACGCCCACTAAGAGCAGGAGTCCTATTACAACCATATATGCGTATTCAAAATGCATAATACAGGGTTTTTACAAAGTTTGGCAATTTACTTTATTATAATGTTAAGACGCCGTTAATTCTAAAAGGTTTACACCCTATTACACAAATACTTATAAACATTTAAACATTTATTAGCATTTCTGTAACAAATAGCGTTAGTTGATTTTGAATTGACGCTTTAGGCGATTAAGCTGTTTTAAATGATGCTGCAGGTGAATGAGCACAAAACTGAACCATTGCCCGGCGTTGAGCATACCAAAACGCGAATGCTTATATCGGCTGTGCGGCTCGGCTTCTTTAATACGCGGTGCTATTTCGTTAATACGCCTGTGGCATCTCACCAACAGGTTCTTGGCTTCTTCTTTGGTGATCTTTACCACTTTCATTTTAGCCGCTTCGGACGTGGGTGTTTTTACTTTTATGGGGAAACGTTTAAATAACAGCAGCATCCGGCCTACCAGGGTCAGTCCTTTTTTAGTAGGCTCACAGGTGCCGTTTATACAACGTTCGGCAGCTATGGTTGATCCCAGCGTGGCCTGCAAAATATGCGAGTAAACCTCGGCAAATGACCATCCTCCATCCGGGGGTGTCTCCCCAAAAAGCTCATCAGGAATAACATCCAACTGATCGCGGTAATCATTTAACGCAGTATCAATAGCTTTTTTTTGGGTGGATGTTTTCATTTGATGAATTATTCAATTTGCAAATTAATAACACTTGTCATTTCGAACGATAGAGAGAAATCTTATACGCTTGTCAGGTAACTAAATTCATTCAGCTACCTCTTGATTTAAAAACTTCCATTCAGGATTCATTATTGCTATCAGCGCATTTTTCTTTTTCCTATTCTACTTTTTTATTTCTTTTTCTCTTTGAATAGCATATTCAATACGAGTAAAATGTTCATAGTAAACTAAATTGTAGCAATAGTATTTTCCTGCGAACGAATTGCTATTTCCTTTATTTTCTGTGTGTTCGTATAACCTCTTACCCAGATCATTTGTAACCCCGATATATAATACAGTCTTTTCTGGATTGGTAGTTATGTAAACGTAAAAATTATAGTTCCACATAATCTAATTAACTATTCTTGTCATTTCGAACGACAGAGAGAAATCTTATACACCTGACAGGCATCCGCCTTAGCGTGACGTTTAAGATTTCTCTCTGTCGTTCGAAATGACAACCGGATTTTGGTTTGGTTTGATAACGTTTTACAACATTAAAGTTAACTCTTTTAAATGAGTTATCTGCACCGGCACATCATGAGGTTGTGGTTGGTTAAAGGGATTAAAATAAATGGCATCCATCCCAAAATTCAGCGCGCCGTAAACATCGGCTTCCAGGCTGTCGCCTATCATGAGGCTTTGGTTTTTAGTGGCACCGGCTAAACCAAGCGCGTATTCAAATATAGCTTTATCTGGTTTGTTGGCACCGGCCATTTCTGATACAATGACATGCTGAAAATATTTACCGATACCCGTTCCGTTTATTTTTACAGCCTGCGATTCTTTAAAGCCATTAGATATTAAATGCAGTGTATATTTCGATGCCAGATAAGCCAGCGTTTCGTGCGCGTGCGGGAACAGGTTGGTTTTGGTAGGGCACAAGCGCACATACTCATCCTCAAAGCCAACAGGCAGCAGATCAGGCTGCATGCCCAGCTCTAAAAATGTTTCGTTAAAACGGGCGTTGCGCAATTCTTCTTTACTGATATTTCCTAAATGATACTCCCGCCACAGTCGATGATTATTACGGGTGTATACTTCGATAAAAGCATCGGCTGATGATAAGCCCAATTCTTCCAATTGATGAATGATGAACAACTCGCGCAGGGTTTCTTCGGCATTTTTATCAAAATCCCAGATGGTGTGATCAAGGTCGAAGAAAATGTGGGTGTATTTATTTATTTCGGAGTTCATTGTTTCCAAAAATAGCCCATGCATATGGTAGTTGCAAACTACAGGATGTTATGTCCGAAGTCAGAGGCTTCATACAGCGAATAATCTTTTCTCACTTACCCGCAGTCCACATAATACGCGATATCTTCCAATCGCCTTTTTGTTTTTGCAGCGCTATCAGGTAGCTACCTTTTAGTTTAAGGCTTTTCCGGGTGGTAGCGTCCTGCATGGTTTCGGTATAACTACCGCTGTCGCTGGCTGCATCACCTGTTACAGTTATGCCATTGCTGTAAAATTTCAGCTTACTGTTATACGTCTTCATTACAGTTTTGTACAATCGGCCTATGGCTTTCTTTCCTTTAAAACTTTTTCCGTCAGGCGAATAAAAAACAGCGTCATTAGTATATTGATCTACCGCTTTATCCAGTTGTTTGGTTTGCAGATATATGGTCCAATTTTTTTCTGCCTGCTCAATAAGCTTTTTTTCGGTTTGTGCAAAGGCAAACACCGGGATCGTAAGGATAAAGACGAATAAAAGCTTTTTCATACTCATGGATTAGAATCTTTAACTCTTTTCCCCAAAAGCCAGGTCACCTGCATCCCCTAAACCCGGCACAATGTAAGCCTTGCTGGTCATTTCTTCATCAACGGCACATAGCCACAGGTTGGCTTTAGGCAAGTTGGCGCGCACATGGGCTATACCTTCGGTACTGGCAATAATGGCGGCAATGTGCAGTTCTTTAATGGTGTATTGCGCCATTAGTTGTTTGCAAACCTCCACTACGCTTTGCCCGGTAGCCAGCATGGTATCGCACAAAATAAAAATTTTATCGTCCAGGTTCGGAGTTGATATATGATCCACGTTGATCACAAAACTGCCATTACGTTTCACCTTACGATAAGCGGTAATAAACGCCGAGGGCGATTTATCAAAGAAATTCATGAAGCCTTCATGAAAAGGCAGGCCTGCCCGCAATATGGTGCCGAGTACCGGGTAATCTGCCGGTAAGTTTATGGTGGCGGTGCCCAAAGGTGTTTGCACTTCGGTAGCAGTATATTTCAATTTCTTACTGATTTCATAAGCCAGTATCTCGCCCAGTTTTTCCTGGTTGCGTTTAAACCGGGGCCTGTCTTTCTGAATAACGGCATCACGCATCTCGGCCAGGAAGCAATTGCCAATGGTATTGGTTTTATTCAGTATAAAGGTCATGGGCGGTAAAGATTAGTTATTGAAGATCAAAGATCAGGCTGTCCGCCTTTTATTGTAAATTTAATCAAACAAAATGTAAAAACTAATCTCTAATATTCAATAACTAATCTAACACTGCTGACATAGGGTTGTCAACAACAGGCACTAATTTTGATTAGTTATCAAAATGTAAAACTATACACCTGCTAATCAACTAATCATCAATCTTCGATCAGTAATCTTTTAAAAACCGTATTTTTATAGCTGCACATGGATTTTAATTTAACCTCGATATACCAACCCACCGGCGACCAGCCCGAAGCCATCAGGCAGCTGGTTGAGGGTGTAAACAATCAAGACCCTTTTCAAACCCTATTGGGGGTTACCGGCTCGGGCAAAACGTTTACCATTGCCAATGTGATACAGCAAACGCAAAAGCCTACGCTGGTTCTGAGCCATAACAAAACACTGGCGGCACAACTTTACGGCGAGTTCAAACAGTTTTTTCCCGAAAACGCGGTGAATTATTTTGTGTCGTACTACGATTATTATCAGCCTGAGGCCTTTATACCCACCACCAACACTTATATTGAAAAAGATCTGCAGATAAACGAAGAAATTGAAAAGCTGCGTTTGCGTACTACCTCGGCATTAATGAGCGGCAGGCGCGATGTAATTGTAGTGTCGTCCATTTCCTGCATTTACGGTATGGGTAACCCGGAGGATTTTGCCAACTCGGTATTTAAATTTGCCGTGGGCACACGCATAAGCCGCAACGCTTTTTTACACCGGTTGGTCGAAATATTGTATGCCCGCACCACTGCCGATTTTAAACGCGGTACCTTCCGCGTTAAAGGCGATACGGTTGATATTTTCCCGGCCTATATGGACCATGCCTATCGCATTTCTTTTTTTGGCGATGACATTGAAGAGCTAAGCACTTTTGACATTGGTACTGGCAAAACGCTGGAGAAGATGACCCATATGGTGCTTTATCCGGCCAATCTGTATGTGGCGCCGCGCGAGCGTTTCCAGCAATCTATATGGGCCATTCAGGAAGAGCTGGAAACCCGTAAAAAGCAATTTATTGATGATGGCCGCTACCTGGAAGCCAAGCGCCTGGAAGAAAGGGTAAATTACGACCTCGAGATGATACGCGAACTGGGCTACTGCTCGGGTATTGAAAACTATTCAAGATTTTTTGACGGGCGCGCGCCGGGTGCAAGGCCTTTCTGTTTACTGGATTATTTCCCTGATGATTACCTGATGGTGATAGATGAAAGCCACGTAACGGTGCCGCAGATACGCGCCATGTATGGCGGTGACCGTTCGCGCAAAATATCATTGGTTGATTATGGTTTCCGTTTACCTGCGGCGATGGATAACCGCCCGCTCAACTTCCAGGAGTTTGAACGCCTGGCGCCGCAAACCATTTATGTAAGCGCTACCCCGGCTGATTTTGAATTGGAGAAATCGGGCGGGGTAGTGGTGGAGCAGGTAATACGCCCCACAGGATTGCTTGACCCCATCATTGATGTGCGCCCGGTTATTAACCAGGTAGACGATTTGTTAGACGAGGTAGATAAAACCATAAAAATGGGCGATCGTGTACTGGTGACCACACTCACCAAACGCATGGCCGAAGAACTGGCGAAATATATGGACCGCCTGGGCATAAAATGCCGCTATATACACTCGGAAGTTAAAACCCTGCAACGGGTGGAGATTTTAAGAGGATTACGTTTGGGCGAGTTTGATGTACTAATAGGTATTAATTTATTGCGTGAAGGATTGGACCTGCCCGAAGTGTCTCTGGTAGCTATTTTGGATGCCGACAAGGAAGGCTTTTTGCGCAGTGAGCGTTCACTGATACAAACCATTGGCCGCGCCGCGCGTAATGACCGGGGCCGGGTAATTATGTATGCCGATAAAATTACCGACTCGATGGAAATTACCATGAGCGAAACCAGCCGCAGGCGCGAAAAGCAAATGCAATATAACCTGGAACATGGTATTACGCCATTAACCGTAGGCAAATCAAAAGAAGAAATTATTGAGCAAACATCGGTTGTTGATTTTCAGGGTGGCGTTCAAAAGGCCTATGTTGAAACGGATATCATCACCATGGCTGCCGACCCGATTGTTCAATACATGTCGAAAGCCGATCTGAAAAAATCAATAGAAAACACCAAGAAAGATATGCTTGCAGCTGCCAAGGACATGGACTTTTTACGCGCCGCCAAATTGCGCGACGAAATGTTTGCCCTGGAAAAAATGATGGAGGAGAAGTTTTAATTTAAAAATGCGCTGATTTGAGGATTTGAAAATTCATACTATTGTCATTAACAAATATGGGATGTAACAACATTATTAACTGTTTGTCCTACTAAAGTGCACATCATAAGCGATGATTTTACACGTTATATATTATATTTGTATACTTAATACTAATGCAATGGAAGAGTTAATTCGTTTCCTGTTCATCGCGATCGGAATTCTATATATTATCAGGGCTATTGTGCGTTGGGTGTTGCCTATGCTTTTTCAAAGTGTGATCAATAAGGCGCAACAGCAAAATCAGCAGCAAAACTACAGCAGCCGCGAGCAGCCTACTGGCCGCATTAAGGTTGATTATGTACCCGAAAATCAAAAAGGCAAATTTCCTGACAGCGAGGGCGAGTTTGTTGATTATGAAGAAATAAAATAATCCACCATGTTATCTGATGACATATTTAAACGCAGGCGGCAGCATAACAACACGCCAAAGCCCGTTTTGCTCATCATCGCTAACTACATGGTATGCTGCA
>DATJJI010000133.1:0-52432 GCA_035492275.1 Mucilaginibacter sp. | reverse complement strand
GATAAAAACCGAAGCGCTATTGGTGGTTATACCCGCGGCCCGCGGCAATGAACCTTGTTGTGAGCACAAGGTATTAACTACACCATTGCTGCCAAAAAAGTTTTTTAATTGGGCAACTTCATTGCTAATTACTTGTTGCGGGCTTACGTTGCTGTTCACAAAAAGGCTTGTATACCGCCATATTGATTTATTATCGTTACGGATAATTTACGCCTACTGCCCCGGCTGTAGCATCAGTATGCGGAGTATACCCTGTGGGATAGGTAAAGCTTAACAACGGAAAAGACGGATGCGAATACACACCACCCATAGCTTTTATAGTTGGCAGCCCTCCCGGAATGTCGGTACGTGGAATACCGTTCATCAGGTCCCAGTAAACTGCCTCGGCTCCGGTTATATCGTTACATATTTTTGAAGTTAGGTTAGCGCCATTGCTGTTGCTGCCGCCTTTTTTGCACGCGTAAAATAACAGTGCACAAGTGGCCAAAACAAACAGCACAAATTTTAATTTACTGATGATGGGTAGAGATTTCATTTTTTCTTAGTTTAAATTTTAGCGGAAAACGTTGATATAGTGTGTAATAGCTTTGGGTAGCAGAATGTCGTCATCAAAAAATTACTTTTGTTTATAACTAAGCTTATTTGTTACCGTTTAAATGGGAGTTATAAAATAGTTTAAAGCCAAAGTATGGGAGTATTTTCAAAAAAAAAGGTAGCGCTTGACCTGCAGGCCATATCAACTTTAATAAGCGAAGGGGCAACGGTTGACGGCGATCTGAAAGCACCGGCATTTACACGCATAGACGGAAAGGTAACCGGCAATGTTCATGTTGATGAGGGCCTGATATTAGGCGAAAAAGGAACTATACAAGGTAATGTAATCACTAAACAGGTAATTGTTTACGGCATTGTACATGGTAATATAAGTGTACAATCGCTCGAAATTAAAGCTACCGGAAAAATAACCGGCGATATTGAAACCGCGACCCTGCAGGTTGAAGCCGGTGGTGTATACAATGGCAAACTGGCTATGACAAGCGCGGATACCAAACATAAATAAGCGGTATACTAACCGCCTATCCATCAGTACAGATAAATAATAAACCACCCGCTGTAAATTTCACTTTGATAGCGGAATGTCGTATTTTTGCATTTCAAAAAAATTAAAACGCTATGTCATCAGTAGAGACCGCTTACACAAAGTACAAAGTAAAAGACTTTTCATTAGCCGAATGGGGCCGCAAAGAAATCGAATTAGCCGAAGCAGAAATGCCGGGCTTAATGGCTTTACGCCACGAATTTGGTGCATCAAAACCATTAAAGGGTGCGCGCATTGCAGGTTGCCTGCACATGACCATCCAAACCGCTGTTTTAATTGAAACATTGGTTGAACTGGGTGCCGAAGTTACCTGGTCATCATGTAATATATTTTCAACCCAGGATCATGCCGCTGCCGCTATCGCTGCTGCAGGTATTTCTGTTTATGCCTGGAAAGGCCTTAACGAAGCTGATTTTGACTGGTGCATTGAGCAAACCTTGTTCTTTGGCGAAGATCGTAAACCATTAAACATGATTTTGGATGATGGCGGCGATTTAACCAATATGGTATTTGACCGTTACCCTGAACTGGTTGCCGGCATCAAAGGTTTATCAGAAGAAACCACTACAGGTGTTCACCGTTTATATGAGCGCATGAAAAACGGCACTTTGCCAATTCCTGCTATCAATATCAATGACTCGGTTACCAAATCAAAATTTGATAACAAATACGGTTGCCGCGAATCGTTAGTTGACGCTATCCGTCGTGCTACCGACGTAATGATGGCCGGTAAAGTTGGTGTTGTTTGCGGTTATGGCGACGTAGGTAAAGGATCGGCCGATTCATTACGCAACGCCGGTGTACGTGTTATTGTAACCGAAATTGACCCTATCTGCGCGTTACAGGCAGCTATGGAAGGTTATGAAGTTAAAAAATTAAGCACAGCAATAGCCGAGGCTGACATTGTGGTTACCGCTACCGGTAATATGAACATTGTTCGCGAAAAACATTTCCGTGCTTTAAAAGATAAAGCCATTGTTTGTAACATCGGTCACTTTGATAACGAGATCGATATGGCCTGGTTAAACAGCGCTTATGGCAACACTAAAGTTGAAATTAAGCCACAGGTTGATAAATATACTATCGATGGTAGCGATGTGATTGTTTTGGCCGAGGGACGTTTGGTTAACTTAGGTTGCGCTACAGGGCACCCAAGCTTTGTAATGAGTAACTCGTTCACCAACCAAACTTTGGCGCAGTTAGAGCTTTGGACCAATGCTTCGGCATACGAGAACAAAGTTTACACTTTACCAAAACACCTTGACGAAAAAGTTGCCCGTTTACACCTGGCTAAAATTGGTGTTGAACTGGAAGTACTGGATCAGGATCAGGCTGATTACATCGGCGTACCGGTTGAAGGTCCGTTTAAAGCGGATTACTACCGTTACTAAGATTCAAGAAACAAGAGTCAAGAATTAAGATAGGAAGGGCGTGATTTTAGGATCAGGCCCTTTTTTTGTTTCCAGGCCATGATTGTCATTTCGACCAACGGGAGAAATCTATACATAGGCAAGTCAGTAGCCTGTTTGTGTATAGATTTCTCGCTCGTACCTCGTTCGAAATGACAATTTTATTATATTGAGTCTTAGTGATATCAGACTTACGAAGTTTTTAAAACTTCGTAAGTCTTTACTCTCTTCAATGTATCGAACTTTTTGATCAGTTTGCCTGAAACTCCATTTTAATAGTAATGGAGCCCGTCTTCATACGGCTCGAGGTGTTAAAAGCGCCGCCATAACTGTAATCTTCATTACTGTTTTTTCCTGTAATTTGAAATACGCCCATTGTGGCCTTTTTAAGTTTCCCTAAGGAGCTGCCTGCGTTTTGGGCGATCGTTTCGGCTCTTGCTTTTGCATCGGCGCTGGCCTTGCCTAACAGCTCCATCTTTACCTCATTTAGCTTCGTATTATAAAATAAGGGCGATGATGAATTTAGCTCTATGCCGCTTTCTATGAGCTCGGTTGCTTCGCGCGATATTTTGTCTACCTTATCAACATCGGCCGATTCTACCTTTACGGTTTGCACCAAACTATATCCCGTAAACTTCTGGCCTATGTTCCGGCCATTTTCATCAACAGCAGGTGTAAACTCCTTGTTAATGGTTACTGCCGAGAAAACCATTTCGTTGTTGCTGATGCCCTTTTTCAGCAGGTAAGAGCGGATAGCATTCTCATCAGTTTTTAGTGTTGAGTAGGCTTCTTTTAAATCAGCCGACCTGCGTGAATACGTGCCGTTCCAAACAATAAGGTCGCTGTTAAAATCTTTCTCGGCAAGGCCCGTAACCACTATGTTTTCCATAGTAGTTGACCGGTACTTATAAGCGCGGCCAATAATAGTAAAAGCTACAATGGCCGAAACGCCAATAATTATAGCGGTGATATAGGGTTTCATAATTCAGATTTCTTTTAATAAAGATAAACAATTACGGTATCTGTTTAATCAGCTATTAAATCAGATTTACAAAATTTTCAAAACTTCGTAAGTCTTCGCTTATACCCAGCATTCGCCCTATCTCTCTATAAACATCACCCGTAGTTTTACCATACTCATGCAAATATTTTATTGATGTTGAACCAGCCGATTTAGATAGTTTTTTATCATCATCTTCCATCAATAACGGGTGATGATGAAAGGTGATATTTTTAAAATCGTCCTTACCCAAAATATCAGCCAGGTAACATTGCGCTATGGTGGATGGGTACAGATCATCACCACGAACAATCAGATCTACCCCGAAATGCAGATCATCAATAAGCGAGGCCAACTGGTAGGCAGGATGATCGTCTTTCTTTTTTACCACAAAATCATGCATCCCGGCAGGTAATTGGGTTTTGATGGTGCCTTTATTAAAAATTTTAATGGCCAATTCCCGCTCATCAGTATATAGCCGCCAGGCGGTATCGGGTGTATCTAAGGGGATAGAGCGGTTACGGCAGGTGCCGGGGTAATTACTGCCCTGTAACTGCGCGCGCGAACATTTGCAGGCAAATACCTCGCGCTGGTCCTCTAATTGCTGCAAGGCTTCTTTATATAGCTCCATGCGGTGCAATTGCGACCAGTTATTTTTGTAATCAGCTAAATCGCGCGGGCCTTCATCCCAATCAATCCCCAGGAAATTCAGCGTGTCAAAAATGTCCTGCACATAGGCGTCATTTACCCGCTGCTGGTCAAGGTCGTCTATCCGCAGCAATATTTTTGCCCCGGTTTGGCGGGCAAGCGCCGCTGTAAGTGCAAATGACAGGGCATTGCCTGTATGCAAAAACCCACTGGGTGTAGGAGCGATGCGGGTTTTGCGGAATTGTTGTGCCTGTATATTTTGCATAATGCACAAAATAGGGAATCGCCCTGAAAATAGAAAAGGGCATGACCCTAATGATCATGCCCTTGCTGGTAATTTATAGTATTGAGATCAGTTTTTTGCTCCGATAGCGGCTGCAACCTTTTCGTAATCATTCAGATTAAGACCCGGGTTATGCAGCATCATGTTAGTAAGTGAGGTGCCTGGTATTACCACTATACGCACATCAAGACCTGCTGAATTAAAGTTTGATTTAAGATCGACATAACCAACACCGTAAGCTACTACACTTAAGGTATTGCCCGATTCGTTGTAAGGTAATGAGAACCATGGTGTAGTACCTGTGCTCCTGATATATACCAAAACAATGCCCTGGTCAACAATTGCTTGCGTAATGGCAGGTACGGTAAATCGTACATTACCCGTTAAAACAACACTTTGGTTTGTAAATAAATAGTTGGCTATAGTAGCTGCTGCGCCTGTAGCACCAGTTGCGCCTGTAGCCCCGGTTGCACCCGTAGCTCCTGTAGCACCCGTTGCACCGGTGGCACCAGTTGCGCCTGTAGCTCCGGCTGTACCTGCCGCGCCGGTGGCACCTGTTGCGCCTGCAACACCTTGCGGGCCGCCGGCTCCTGCTGTACCTGCAGCGCCTGTCGCACCTGTTGAACCGGTAGCGCCTGTCGCACCTGTAGGGCCGGGAGTGGTGCTTTTACAAGCGTTTAAACTAATAACTGCAAGCAGTATAATAAATGAGTACTTGATTTTTGTCATGTTAAATTATTTGTGGAGTATTAATGTTTATGGGAGTTTTTACGCAACGGGAATTATTAGGTTTCAATTATTTTTTTAAAAGGCAATAAAATTGCGTTTGATTTTATAAAATTAACAAAATCGTTTACGCAAAAGTTAACAAATGTTTATAAATGTATTGATAAAGTTAAAACATATATTTTAAAGTTTCGTTAAAATACCTAAACATTAACCTATGAATAATATACGTAACCTGCACGGAAAGGTGCATAAATGGATCGATTCGGTTGGATTCAGGCTCAATGCTTCACAAACCGACAAGGAGAATAATGTTACTACCAATCATTATTTTTTTGAAACCTTTAATTTTTTTGAGCGGAACAAAGTAGGCGATACCAAGAATGCCAAATTTTTGTGTTTTGATATGTATGGCGAAAAAGTTAATGTACGGTCGTTGTTAGACCTGCAAGCCGCTTTCTTTGAAAACATCAGCCAGCTTAAATAACTCTTCTGCCCTTTTTTCTAAATCCTTCTTTTAAGGATTATTGGAATGCTGTAATATTTTTTATTACGATAAATTTCAAGTATCAAACCCCGCCCATCCTGCGATTTGAAAATATTATCTATTTGCTGCATCGTCATGTGCGTTACCGGCTTAAAGTTTATAGATATGATTTCGTCGTTTTTCTCGAGCCCTATTTCATCCGCTGCCGAGCCGGGCTCTACCCGGTCAACAACAATATGGTCAAATTCATTACCCGCCGAGTAATACACCAGGCCGCTCATATCATGTTCGGAGTGCGCTGCAAAATCACGGGCCGGCCGCAGGTACATGGCATTGTTGGGATAATCAAAAATAATATCAAACTTTTTTAACAGGCCAATTCCAATATTACCGTCGCGCGGTACGCTTAACGCGCGCGTCTCGTCTTCAGGAAACGCGGCAATAACATCCTTCATTTTATATTTCCCCAAGTCAACTTCTTTTATGCGGCTCAGCAATCCGCTTATCTGGCCTTTTATGCCTACGCCTAAATTGGCTTCAATAAATTTAGTTTGCAGCTCATGTTTGTTTTTAACGTTTTCGAGCGATATAAAATGGCCGGCGCCCAGGTCGACTATTAATTTGCTTTTCTTCCGGGTGCCGTTATTATAAACAACATCTGTAGTTACGTAAGGCTTTCCTTCTTCAATAGTTATCGGTATCCTGCTGTCTTTATTAAAATAATGCATAGCATACGGATAGCAAACCTGCAAGGTCGAATCTGTAAAACTTACCTTGACCGCCAGGTGGCTAAAAAATTCATTCCCCAATAAACCATGTATAGGCACACCCGCGTAGCTCGACAGGTTAAACCTGTCTTTTTTTAATATGGCCGCGGTTATGTTGGTACTCACTAAGCCGGGAATATCAACTTTTATGGGAGGGGTTACAAAGGCTTCATAATCTTCGCCCTCGCCAAAACCGGATACTTTTATGGTGCGTTTATTCGGTATGTTTATCGAATCAACTAACGAGGGTTCGGTAATCAGCATAAAACCAACCCCTGTATCAACAACAAAATTATAAGGCCCCTTCTCATTAATCTTTAATTGGATCACGATCAGGTTGCGCACCATTTTAAACGGAATAGTGACATGTTTGCCTTTGGCGAGATCAAAATATTGGGCGCTGGCCGACAAAACACTACCGCATAATAAAAGAAGAATTATGGCACAAAAGCGTTTAATATGGTACAGCAAAGTAAACAAAGCGTTTATGATTGGATACCAAATTTAATAAATTATTACACTTACAGGCAATAATTAGCTTGTTACGATGCCGGTTTAGGCTTTTCGGGTTTCTTTAGTTTGTCCTGAAGCTGAGGGTTTTGCGGGGGAAGACGCTTTACTACGCTCTCAACTTCGGTTTGTTGTACATGTACGGCATATTCGGCCGGTTCAATATGGCTGCCAATGGCCTCGGCATAAACCTGTGTAAATTCGGCGCCTATATATAATATAGCGGCAGTGTAATATATCCACAATAAAATAATGATGATGGAGCCGGCAGCGCCATAGGCCGAGTTCTGCGCCGTATATTGAATATACAGGCTAATTAAATATTGTCCCAGCATAAACAGTAAGGCTGTAAATATCGATCCGGAGCGCACATCTTTCCACCTTATCTTCACATCAGGCAGTACCTTAAAAATAATACCGAACAAAACAGATATCACTACCAAGGTAATACCCAGGTTAATGCCTTTTATCAGTAAGCCGGTTATGTAAGGTAAAAAATGCAAAAGCTTTTTACTGAGCGCATCCATCAGGAAATTTATTACTAATGATACCAGTAACAAAAATCCAAGGCTCACAATTAATGAAAACGATAAAAACCGGTTCTGTATCAACTTAAGCCAACCTTTTTTGGGCTTAGCCTTTACCCGCCATATAATATTCAGCGAATCCTGTATCTCAACAAAAATGCTGCTGGCGCCTACTAATAAGGTTATAACGCCAATAACAACCGCTATGCCTGTTTTACCAGATAATGCCAGTCCTTTTAACATTTCCTGTATTTGTACAGCGGCAGCCGATCCGACATACTGCGCAATTTGCGGATAAAGCCTGTTGGTGGCCGCGTCATTACCCAAAAATAAACCCGCTAATGATATGACCAGTATTAAAAGCGGCGCTAACGAAAAAACAGTATAATAAGCCAGCGACGCGCTTAGCTTTAAACCATTATCATTAATAAAGCCACTAAAAGTGGCCACTAAAACTTTCCAAATTTTGTTTAGATACGCCTTGCTGAAAATGCTCATACTAAATCGACTATTTTATTTATCTCTTAGCAATTTTGGTGCCTTAACAAAAAACGATCCCGCTTATCAATAACTGAAACAGGAGTAAGGCCCTGTTTCAGTTATTATGTCGAAGCAAATTTTATTTCATCGCGAACTCTTTATTATCCGCTTCAATTATTTTTTTGAAGAAGGTGTTAAATTCCAGCGCCTTATCCGCAGGAATAAAATCCTTTTTTAATTTTAATGAACGTGTGATGATTAGTTTGCCGTTTTTGGTTTGCGGTATAATGCTGTAATCCATAAAATCGCTTTTTAAAATTATGGGCGATGGGTCCTCAACCAGTTTTTTATTCTCGGGCATGTTTAAGGTTATGGTTTCCGATTCACTGTCCATGGCAAACATCTGGCTAATATCTACACCGCTGTAACGGGGACTGGTGATATTTAAATACCTGGGAGAAAGTTTATCTTCCCACGGTAATGAAAATATATTTAAACCGGCAACTTCCTTGGCAACGTTGCGTATTTCATATTTAAGATGAACATATACCGTATCAGAGGTATTGTCAAGGTTGTTGAAGGTAAGTTCAGAAATGTCATTATCTGGAAACTGCGACGAAATAAATTCCTTGAACTTTTTGGTACGGTCGCTTGCCGACAGGTCTTTAAATGCGGTACGGAACATAGCCGTTTGTGCCGCGGTTCTGTTGCTTTTTTCGTTAATCAGCAAATCCTTGTCCCTGAACGCGATATCTGTTGATATATTAATATCGTTTTCTTTACGGGTAGCCGGGTTTAAATACTTAATGGCTTTTATTGGATCGGCTCCTCCAATTTCAAGAATAGATGAATTCACGTATTGGGTGTACATAAAGCTAACAGGCAGGTATTTTGAAGTAAGTTCAAAATAATAGTCCTTATTATTCAAATTAACTTTTGCCATGCAATGGTTAAAATCAATTGTTGGCAATACCATGCTGTTCAAGCCAAAATTCCTGGTTTTTACTAATACCAATTGAGCCTTTATGCCGGCTTCTTTACACATAGTTACAAAAAGAGTAGCTACATCCTTACAGTCGCCAATGCGGGTATTAATTACATCGGCAGGGTTTTGCGGGATGATGCCGCTTTGCCTGAACGATACAGAGCTGTAGCTGATATTGCCGGTAATATAGTTGTATATTTTTTCTACTTTTTGTTGATCGTTAAGGCCCTTACTGCCTTCAAAAAGCTCGCCTACAACAGCTTTAACTTCATAGTTTGGGCGGGCTTTGGCTGTCGCGATATCATTATACCAGTCTGATATATATTTCCAGTCAGGTATCGAGGTTAAATAAAACGTATTTGAAACATCGGCCGAGGATGGCATTTTATCTTCAACAACTATACCTTTATTATTGTCGCTTTTCCAGCTGTATAAAGTAAATTCATCCGCATCTTTTTTCACCGGCTCAATGTTTTGCCCTGAAAATTTATAGCTGAACTTTTTGTTTTTGCTCACTAAAAGCGAATATTTTAATTTCACAGAAGGGAAGCCCATAGAAAAGTAAAATGAATCCCAGAAATGCGAAGCAAGGCTGCCTTTAAAGTAATTTGAAAGCTTATAGCTTACATTGATCACATCGCCTATTTCCAGGTTAGTAAATACCAGGTTGTTTTCGTTCCGGTCAGCAGGTACTTTGGTGCCGTTAGGTTTTATTACTTCGGCGGTTTCAATCAATAAGTTTTGATCGTTATTATAGCCAATACTGTATTCTTTTAACGCGTCAATACCCTTCTGGTTAAATATTTTTACAACTACGTAGTTCTGATCTTCCGAGCCGCCGTTTTCATAAGCTACTTTTTGTACTTCTTTATCCAAAATAATAAAATTATCATTCGGGTAATCGTTGGCTTTAGGAGCGTTTTTTATCATAGCGGCCACATCCGGCTCTTCAAAATAGCTGAACACATCTTTTTTATTTTGAAGCTTACGCAACGCTTTTATCGACTCATAATCGCTCGGGTTTAATTGCAGGCCTTTTTGATAGGCTTGTATAGCTTTTAACTTTTGATTAGGCATTGCAGCGTATACCTGCCCAAGCGAGGTATAATAATCGCCGGTTGTAGGCGAAATTTTAATACAGCTTAAATAATTCTGCGCGGCCTTATCATACTGCTGCTGCTTGTAATATTGCTCTGCCAGGTCAGAATATATTTTAATGCCGATAGAATCGTTCGCGATTTCGCTATGAAAAACTTTAATGGCATCGGCCGGCTTTCCTGAGTTAAAATACATATCGGCAAGATCCTTTGCTGCCGAGTAGTTATCATTCGTATTTACAAACTTTTGTTGTACTTCAATTGATTTTTGAAGGTCTTTCCGGATGTTTTGTTCAACATACACTTTATCGCCCATGAATGTTTTATTGTCAGGGTACTTCTGGTAAGCCTCGTCAATAAGTTTTACAAGCTCTTCCTGGTTCTTATTCGCATCGGCCAAGTCAATTTTATTAGAATAAACATTTTCCAGGTTAAACGGATATGCTTTTTCTATTTTGGCATTAACATCGGCAGCTTTATCATAGGCTTTTTGCTCATAAAACTCATTATACTTTAAGCTTAACCCGATAAGGCTTTCCGGGTCGGCCATCTTTATAGTTTCACGGATGGTTTGCGCGCCTGTTTTGTTTTTGGTTTTATTGAACAGCGTTAGCAGTTGTATATTTAAATAGGTGCTGTTAGGGAATTTACTTACCAATGGTTGTAATACTTTCCGGGCCTCATAAGTGCGGTCAAGCTGCAGGCAGGTTTGAACCAATAATAATTGCGGCAGGTAATCGTCAGGATGCTGTTTAATTTGCTGCTCAAAATAAGCCACGGCAAACTGCTCTGATTTTTTCGACTCGTAGCTGCTTTCTTTCATATAAGGATGATAGCTTGCCGATGAGGTAATGCCGGGTAATAATTGTCCGTTTTTGTCAGTAAAGCGCACTAAAAAATTTGATCTTTCTGCATAGCTTTCACCTATCTGAACTACAACCCGGTTATAGCCTTTATTTAGTTTAACAGATTGTATATAGCTATCCAGGTCATTGTTTCTTTCTTCCGGTTCTGATAGCATCAGCTTATCATTTACCCAAACCTTTACCGAGCCTGATACGCCTATGCGCAGCTGTACCTCCTGGTCGGTAGGCGAGTTAATAAAACTTTGCGCAAATAATATAGCATCGTATGCATTTGAATAGTAGGTAAAATCGAACCATTTATCGTGGCGCAGGTAAGGTACCGGGTGCCAGGCAACACTTACGCCGTTTTTATTTATAAATGATGATTTATCTTCAGGGTGTAACAGGGTTGGGTATTCTTTATCAAACCCGCTGGTCGAGATGTTTTCAAACTCGCCGCTTATGGCCCAGTTATCTATCGAGCCGATATGCGCGAATTCTTTGGCCGCCGCATCGCTTTGTTTAGCGCTGTTAAAGCTATTCCCTATCATTGAGTAGGCAATGGCAGCTACAGTGCCGTCATAATCCTTCTTCTGCGTCAGCTCACGAAAGAATGCTAACTGATCGTCCGATTTTTTACCGGAGGTTTCATTGATAGACGAGGTCATCCATAATGCGTAAATATAAGGCTGCGGGTCCTTGCTTTGCAGGTAAAACTTCTTAAAATAGTCAAACGATTCTGTCGCCGGCCTGTCCATTTGGGCCAGTAAGCTTAAACCCAATAAGGCATCCCCGGCAGTTGCCTGCTCGGCTGAAGCTTTTGTAAATAGCGAACGGGCGCTTTCTGTTTTGTTTTCAAAAAATGCCTGCCAGGCATTTTGTAAAGTTGTTTGTGCAAAAAGGTTATTGCATAAACATAAAATAAGCAACAAAAATGCAGTTGCTTTAGGCAATAAGTAAGGTTTGGTCATGTGGTTTTTTAGTGGTGTGATACAATTAATAGGTCAAGGTCTTTACAGGGTAGTGAAAATCGCTCTGCGACGTGTTTATTGGTTAGCTGTCCCTGGTATATGTATACCGCTTCGCGGATGCCTGATTTTTGCCAGATCACGTTTTTTATGCCGCCCTGTTCGCCTATTTCTAATAAGATAGGCGCAAAAATATTGGTCAGGGCATAAGTGGCGGTACGCGCCACGCGCGACGCGATGTTAGGCACACAATAATGTATAACATCATATTTACGGAACACAGGGTGGGTGTGATTAGTGATCTCAGAAGTTTCAAAACAGCCTCCCTGGTCAATGCTTACATCAATGATCACGGAGTTAGGTTTCATTTTACTCACCGTAGTTTCTGATACGATACAGGGGCTGCGGCCATCCTCAGCGCGGATGGCGCCAATGGCCACGTCGCAGGTGGTGATGGCTTTCTCGAGCACAATTGGCTGCACAACCGATGTAAATACCCGGCTGCCAATGTTGTTTTGCAGCCTGCGCAGTTTATAAATAGACGGATCGAACACCTTTACTTCGGCACCTAATGATATAGCGGTACGTGCGGCGTATTCGCCAACGGTGCCCGCGCCCAATATCACGATCTCGGTAGGGGGTACGCCGGTGATGCCGCCCAGCATAAGTCCCTTGCCATCAAACACGTTGCTCAGGTACTCGGCAGCGATCAGTATGGAGGTTGCGCCCACAATTTCGCTCATGGCCCGCACTACGGTTAACGAGTCGCCTTCATCGCGCAGGTGCTCAAAACAAAGCGCGGTTATTTTTTTAGCCAGCAGGGCATGTAAACATTCGGATTTTAAGGTTGATACCTGCAGGGCCGATATTAATATTTGCCCCGGTTTCATCATCTCGATTTCCTGCAACGTAGGCGGGGCTATTTTTATGATGATATCGGCTTCGTAAACTTTTTTAGTATCAAATACTATCTGCGCTCCCTGCTCGGCATAATCCTTGTCTAAAAATTTGGCGGCTTTACCGGCATTGCTTTCTAGCATTACTTCGTGCCCGTTATTAACCAGCAAGGCTACCGAAAGGGGCGTTAACGGTATCCGGTTCTCCTGGAAAGAGACCTCTTTGGGTATACCGATATATAGTTTGTTTTTTTTGTTCTTTACTTCGAGCATCGACTCCTGGGGTTGCCGCATTGCCTGTTTTGCAATGTCCGAAAACCCGCTGTATTTCCCTGAACTCATAGCTTTATTTTTATGGCTGATGAAGATAAGAAAAATACACTATATATTTTCAATACTTATCTCGCGCTTGTTATCAGGTAAAACCTTAATAGTAACGTCAGTATAATGCAGGGGCAGCATATCAGGTATTTTTTCGGGCCACTCAATAAAACAGTAATTTCCCGAGTAAAAATACTCCTCACAGCCCATATCCAGCGCTTCGGTCTGGGTTTTGAGACGGTAAAAATCAAAGTGGTAAATTTTAGCGCTTGTAGCCGGATATTCGTTTACGAGCGCAAAGGTGGGGCTGGTTACGCCCTCTTTTACGCCCAAACATTCGCATAAAGCTTTAATAAAGGTAGTTTTACCGGCGCCCATATCGCCATGAAATAAAAATATGCGGTTGTTGCCGGCGTAGGTAATTAATTGCTGTGCAATAGCGGGCAGGTCTGTTAGGGAGGTAGCAGTTAGTGTCACTTTGTATTTACTTATTACAAAGCAAAGTTACAAAGCAATCTTTAATATTAGTTGTCATTCTGAGCATAGCGAAGAACTATTTTCTTGAGCGATAGCGAAAAATCTTATCATTCGTGCTAAGCATGGTTTAGAAGATTTTTCGCTATCGCTCAAGAAAATAGTTCTTCGCTATGCTCAGAATGACAATAATTTATTATTTAGGCCCGTAGGTAACTATCGGGATGATCATTTCTTCTAACGAGATACCGCCGTGCTGAAACGTTTCGTTATAAAAATTAACAAAGTGGTTATAGTTATTCGGGTATACAAAGTAAGTATCCTCTTTAGCGAACACAAAGCTTGAGCTTACGTGCAGGCGTGGCAGCATGGCATCATGCGGGTTGCGTATGTGGAACACATCCTTAGCGTTGAAGTTTAAATTACGGCCCTGTTTGTAGCGCAGGTTGGTATTGGTGTTACGGTCGCCGATGATCTTGCTTGGTTTTTTTACGCGAATAGTACCATGATCGGTCGTGATGATCACGCGCCCCTGTTTCCCTGCCAAAAACTTCAACAGGTCAAACAAAGGCGAGTGCTCAAACCACGACAGGGTTAACGAGCGGTAGGCAGCGTCGTCGCTCGCCAGTTCGCGTATCATCTGCATATCGGTACGGGCATGCGATAGCATATCCACAAAGTTGTAAACCACAACATTCAGGTCGTTCTTCATCAAATTACTCACCGAATCATTCAGCGCGCGGCCCTCATCCAGATTCAGAATTTTGTGGTAGGAGTGCTTGCAATCCTTTCGCCATACGCGGCTTATCTGGTCGGCAATAAAATCAGATTCGTACAGATTTTTGCCGCCTTCATCCTCATCATTCTGCCACATATCCGGGTAACGCTTCTCCATCTCTAAAGGCATCAGGCCCGAAAAAATAGAATTACGCGCGTATTGTGTGGCAGTGGGTAAAATACTATAATAAGTGTCCTCTTCTTCCAGCCTGAAATACTCGGATATGATCGGGTTAATAATCTTGAACTGATCGTAACGTAAATTGTCGATCAAAATAAAGAACAGGGGGCCTCCGGCATCCAGTTTAGGGAACACTTTCTTTTTAAACAGCTGCGGCGAACTGGTTGGGGCGTTATCGGGGTTTTTTACCCAGTTCAGGTAGTTCTTCTCTACAAACTTGCAAAACTGCATATTGGCCTCGGCCTTTTGCAGGGTCAATATTTCGTGCATCCCGGCATCTTCCAGCTGCTGCAGCTCAAGCTCCCAGTATATCAGTTTTTTGTATACATCAACCCATTCCTGGTGGTCCAGGTTGTCATTCAGCGTAATGCCCAGGTTTCTGAAATCCTGCTGATAAGCCATGGTAGTTTTTTCGGTCACCAGGCGCTTATTCTCAGTCAGTTTTTTTATGGTGAGCAGTATTTGTTTGGGGTGTACCGGTTTAATCAGGTAATCGCCTATTTTTGAACCGATGGCATCCTCCATCAAATACTCTTCCTCATTTTTGGTGATCATCACGATAGGGACATCGTTATTCAGATTTTTGATTTGCGCCAGCGTTTCAATACCGGTTAGGCCGGGCATATTTTCATCTAAAAAAACCAGATCAAAATAATTATTTTTGAAAGCTTCAACCGCGTCGTTCCCGTTGGTTACGGTGGTCACTTTGTAGCCTTTTTCGCTTAAGAAAAGTATATGTGGTTTTAACAGATCGATCTCGTCATCGGCCCATAATATGGTGGTATCCTGCATGGTAAATTTATAATATCAATTAAATAATATCGTTCAGTAAACAATAGTTAAACCAAACATAGCGATATAACCTGAAAGCAACCGTTTTGTTATGTATTATGGCAAAGTATTAACAAAAATTAACAAATATAAATTACATTGCTTACTATAAAGTAACACATTTGCAGCGTTTAAACTATACATTGAATAAAAAGAAAATTATAAACGACCCGGTATACGGGTTCATCAGCATACCTACCGAGTTGGTGTTCGATTTGATCGAGCACCCGTACTTTCAGCGGCTGCGTTATATTAAACAACTGGGCATGACCCATTTGGTATATCCCGGCGCGCTGCACACCCGTTTTCATCACGCCCTGGGTGCTATGCACCTCATGAAATTGACCATCGAAACCCTGCGCAGCAAAGGGCAGGTTATCAGTACCGAAGAAGAGGAAGCCGTAACCATAGCCATACTATTGCATGATGTGGGCCACGGCCCGTTTTCGCACGCGCTGGAAAATACCATTGTTAAAGGCATATCGCACGAGGATATTTCGATTTTGCTGATGGATAAGCTGAATGGACAGTTTGACGGAAAGCTGACGATGGCGATCAGTATTTTTAAAGATACTTACCCACGCCGCTTTTTACATCAGCTGGTATCAAGCCAGCTGGATATGGACCGCCTGGATTACCTGAATCGCGACAGCTTTTTTACCGGCGTATCCGAAGGGGTGATCAGTTCAGACCGCATCATCAAAATGCTGAATGTGAAGGATGATCATGTGGTTATTGAAGAAAAGGGCATTTACTCGGTCGAAAAATTCATTATTGCCCGCAGGTTGATGTACTGGCAGGTATACCTGCATAAAACGGTAATAGCCGCCGAACAATTGCTGGTTAAAATACTGGAGCGCAGCCGCGAGCTGGTTTTAAAGGGTGAACAATTGTTCGCTACCCCGGCCCTGAATCATTTTTTAACCAATACGCTAACCCGCGAAGAATTTTTAAAGGACGGCCATCTCGAAATATTTACCCGTTTGGATGATACCGATATCCTGTCGGCAGTAAAAGTTTGGGCCTTGAGCAATGATTTTGTACTGGCTAAGCTGTGCAATGATTTTGTGCACCGTAAGCTGTTTCATGTAGATATTGCCAACGAGCCGGCCAATAAAGAAGAAGTAGACCAGCTTATCGAAAATGCGATCGTCAAATACGGCATCAGCAAAAAGGACGCCTCATACTTTGTATTTACCGACTCGATAAGCAACAATGCCTACCGGGTAGGCGATGGTAATATACGCATCCTGATGAAGGACGGTACCGTAAAAGACATTGCGACCGCCAGCGATTACTCAAATTTAGAGGCACTGGCTAAAACAGTTGAGAAATATATACTTTGTTATAGTAAGGATCTTGGGGTAAAGATTAGTTAATTAAAGATTGAAGATTAGGAATTTGCATTTAACCAATCTTTAATCTTCAATCACCAATCTTTAATAACTAATAATATAATTTTAACATTAAATTTGCCCGATGCAGTTTACCGCCCAGCAAATAGCTTTATTACTCAACGGAACAGTTGAGGGTGACCCGTCGTCAGCAGTTGACCGGCTGGCTAAAATTGAAGAGGCTGGTGCCGGTTCTTTGTCTTTTTTAGCTAATCCTAAATACGAACAGTACCTGTACAGCACAAACGCATCGATAGTTATTGTAAATAATGACCTGGTACTTAGCGATGCTGTTAAAGCTACTTTAATACGTGTTGAAAATGCTTACAGCGCTTTTTCAGTATTACTTGAGCAGTATAACACCATTAAGCTGGATAAAAGCGGCATTGAAGAGCCCAGCTTTATCCATCCATCGGCACAGGTTGGCAGCAATGTGTATATAGGCGCCTTTGCCTACATTGGCCCGGGTGTAAAACTGGGCGATAACAGTAAGGTGTACCCCAATGCTTATGTGGCAGATAATGTGACCATCGGTAAAAACTGTACCTTATTTGCAGGTGTTAAAGTTTATTTTGATTGCGTTATAGGCAATAATGTAATTATCCATTCGGGCGCGGTAATTGGCAGCGATGGCTTTGGTTTTGCCCCAAACCCTGATGGCAGCTATAATAAAATAAGCCAGATAGGTAATGTTATTTTAGAGGATGATGTTGAAGTAGGCTCAAATACCACTATTGACAGGGCGACAATGGGCTCGACCATTATTCATAAAGGCGTGAAGCTGGACAATTTGGTACAGATAGGGCATAATGTGGAGGTAGGGTCTAATACGGTGATTGCGTCACAGGCAGGAATATCGGGCAGTACCAAAATTGGTGAGAATGTAGTTTTTGCCGGGCAGGTAGGTGTTGCCGGGCATTTAACAATAGCTAAAGGAACCCAGGCTGGTGGCAGAAGCGGCATTACCCGCTCAATTAAAGAAGAGAACAGGAAATGGGCAGGATACCCTGAAATGCCATACTTTGACTGGGTACGTTCTCAACTGGTACTGGCGCGCCTGCCGCAATTAGAAAAACGAATTATTGAATTAGAAAAAATAATAGCTGAACTGAGAAATAAGGTTCAATAGTTCACCAGGTTCAATAGTTCATTGGTTTTTTTGCCAACGAACTATTTACCAATGAACCAGTAAGCTAATGAACAAATGAACTTATAAGGATGAATATTAAACAAAGAACTATTAAATCGCCGGTTTCTGTTTCGGGATCGGGCTTGCATACCGGCGAAAAGGTGACCATGACCTTTAACCCTGCACCCGAAAATCATGGCTATAAATTCAGGAGGATAGATGTAGAGGGTATGCCTGTTATTGATGCCGATGTAGACAATGTTACTGATACCTCGCGCGGTACCACCATATCGCAAAATGGGGCGAGTGTAAGCACTATTGAGCATGTATTGGCCGCTTTAGTGGGTTTAGAAATTGATAATGTGCTGATTGATATGGACGGCCCCGAAACCCCTATTATGGATGGCAGCTCTATTCAGTTTGTTGAGGCTATATCGGCAGCCGGCACCGTTGAGCAGGAAGCCGACCGCGAGTATTATCATATTCCTTATAACATCCATTATTCAGAACCCGACCGTAAAGTGGAAATGGTGGCCATGCCTTTAGACGACGATTACCGCTTTACCTGCATGGTTGATTATAACTCGCAGGTATTGGGAAGCCAGCATGCCAGTATATCATCCATCACCGAGTTTATAAAAGAAATTGCCTCATGCCGTACCTTTTGCTTTTTACATGAGCTGGAAATGCTGTTAAAGCATGACCTGATAAAAGGCGGTGATTTAAACAACGCTATTGTGGTGGTTGATAAGGATGTAGACGACGAGGAACTGAGCCACTTAGCCAAACTGTTTAACCGTAAGGATATAAAGGTTGCACCGCAGGGTATTTTAAATAATATTGAACTTCGCCATCAAAATGAACCGGCAAGGCATAAGCTGCTGGATATGATAGGCGATCTGGCCCTGGTGGGCGTTCCGCTGCGCGGGCATATTATGGCTGCAAGGCCGGGCCATGCGGCTAATGTGGCGTTCGCTAAAAAAATAAAGACGCTGATTAAAAAGGAACGCAGCCGTAAGCATTATAAAATATACGACCCCAACGCGAAACCGGTATATGATACCGAGCAGATCATGAAGATATTGCCGCACCGCTACCCGATGCTGATGATCGATAAAATTCTGGAACTAACCAAAAACCAGGTGGTAGGGCTAAAAAACGTGACCATTAACGAGGGAATATTTATGGGCCATTTTCCGGGGGCGCCTTTGTTTCCGGGTGTGCTGCAAATTGAAGCCATGGCACAAACAGGCGGCATACTGGTGTTAAACACAGTGCCCGATCCTGAAAATTATATTACCTTATTTTTAAAGATAGAGAACGCCCGTTTTAAAGATAAAGTGGTACCGGGCGATACCGTAATATTCCATTGTAACCTGATAGCGCCTATACGCCGTGGCATTGCCCAAATGAAAGGCATTGGTATGGTTGGCGAGCGGGTGGTAGTAGAGGCCGAGCTAATGGCACAAATCGTTAAAAAAACAAAAACCGAGTAGTTATGATCCAACCCCTGGCATACATACACCCACAGGCCAAAATAGCCGACAATGTTGTAATTGAGCCCTTTGTTACCATACATAAAGATGTTGAGGTAGGCGAAGGAACCTGGATAGGTTCAAACTCTGTAATTATGGATGGTGCCCGCATCGGGAAAAACTGTCGTATTTTTCCCGGCGCGGTAGTATCGGCACCGCCGCAGGATCTGAAATACAAAGGCGAGCCCAGCACGGTAACCATTGGCGATAATACCGTTATCCGCGAATGCGTAACCCTGAACCGCGGTACCGCTTTAGATAAAAATACCACCACCATAGGCAGTAATTGCCTGCTGATGGCCTACGTTCACGTAGCGCACGATTGCGTTATCGGCGACAATGTAATTATTGCCAACGCGGTACAGTTAGCCGGCCACATTAACGTATATGATTACGCTTTTATTGGCGGCACATCTGCCGTACACCAGTTTGTTGAGATAGGCGCACACAGCATGATATCGGGCGGATCATTAGTTCGTAAAGATGTGCCTCCGTTCACCAAAGCGGGCCGTGAGCCTTTGTCGTACATCGGTATTAACTCGGTTGGCTTGCGCCGCCGCGGTTTTTCGGCCGAAACGATCAATGAGATTCAGGAGATATACCGGATCATTTTCCTTAAAAAATACAACATGACCAAAGCCCTGGATATTATTGAGGCCGAGTTTAACCCAACCGTTGAACGCGACGAGATCATTAACTTTGTACAAAACTCGCAGCGTGGTATCATGAAGGGGTTTGGGAATAGTTAGTAATACTAAGAAAAAAGAGCGTTGTCATACTGAGCTCTGTCGAAGTATTGTGCGGGGGCGTTTGCGCTCACCCTTCGAGTGCCTCAGGGTGACATCCCTTTTATTTAATTAAAAGCCAAATGCAAATCACCCTCCAAAACATAGGCCGCCGTTTTAACCGCGAGTGGATTTTCCGGGGGATAGATTATACCTTTACCGGCGGCGAAAGCTATGCTATACTGGGGTCGAACGGGTCGGGTAAATCAACGCTACTGCAGGTGCTTAATGGCAGCCTGACCCCATCGGCAGGAACCATCAGTTATTTTAAGGACGATAGGCCTGTTGAAGCGGAGCATATTTTTCAATACCTGGGCCTTGCCGCCCCATACCTTGAACTTATAGAAGAGTTTACTTTGGAGGAAATGATCGATTTTCATTTCAAGTTCAAATCCTACCGCCCGGGTATGGATAAGGCACAGGTAATTGAACTGCTTAACTTACCCGGCAGCAAACATAAAGCTATAAAATACTTTTCGTCGGGCATGAAACAGCGGCTTAAGCTGGCGCTGGCTTTTTGCGCTGATACCCCCATTTTGATGCTGGATGAGCCAACCTCAAATTTAGATAACCAGGGTGTTGATTGGTATTTGAGCCTGGTACAGCAATTCGCTAAAGACAGGCTTACCGTGATCTGCTCAAACCAGGAGCATGAATATAGATTCTGCCAGCACCGGCTAAGCGTAAATGACTATAAGCAATGATCTTTATCTATAGTGTCATAGTAACTTTAGTAGGCATAAGCATGGTGATTTATTTACTGCTAAATCTCCGAAAGATAAAAAAACTAAAAGCACAACCAATTATTGCAACACAACCTGCGTTAGCTATAATTGTAGCAGTGCGTAATGAGGAAGAAGATCTGGAAAAGGCCTTGCAAAGCCTTTGTAATATCAATTATTGCAACCACCGGCTTATTGTAATAAATGACCGTTCCACCGATCGTACTGCGGAGATCTTGCAGAAATTTGATTCGCCTAAACTTGAAATTATTACACTTGATACCCTGCCCGATGGTTGGTTGGGTAAAAACAACGCCTTATACCAGGGCTATTTAGCAAGTACCGAAGAATGGCTACTGTTTACCGATGCAGATGTAGAATTCCACCCCGATGCTATTAGTAAAGCGTTTAGTTATGTAGAAAAACATCAACTTGACCATTTATCTATACTGCCAGATGTACGCTCAAGATCAGCTTTATTAAACAGTGTACTGGCAACTTTCACACTAATGCTGATGACAGTTATGCGACCGTGGGAAGCCCGGAATCCTAAACGAAGAGGTTTTGTAGGAGTGGGCGCATTTAACCTGGTAAAACGTACCGCCTATGAGAAAGCAGGAACTCATGTCAGAATAAAGCTCAAGCCTCTTGATGATGCCATACTTGGCCAAAACATTAAACGTGCCGGCCTGCGTCAGGATGCATTAAGCGGCGAGGGGCTTATTTGTTTAGAATGGTATAAAAGCATAAAACAGTTTAGGAATGGGCTAATGAAAAATAGCTTTGCTATGAACAGGTTTAATTTATTCAGAACCCTTTTTGATGTTTCGGGAGCTTTGTTATTTGTTGCTTTACCCTTACCCGTAATGCTGATTTTTGGTAACACTGATATTCGTTTAATGGCATGTTTACTAACTGCAATGCAATTGTTGTACATGTCTGTTGTTCCACCCAACAAATGGTGGTACATCTTGATGATACCCTACACCGGTTTTTTAATAGCTTATATAATTTCAAGATCGGCATACACCACTCTGAAGCAAGGCGGCATTTACTGGCGCGATAGCTTTTATCCGTTGTCAGCATTGAAAAGCGAAGCGTAAATAAATTATTGCAAAATAAGGACAATCGCGCTTTTGCAAACAAAATGGTATAACCTACCTTTAAATCAAATCTGTAAACACAATAAAACTACTTATGATACCAGTAAAAGGATATGCGGCGCAATCGCCCACAACCGACCTTGCCCCATGGGATTTTGAAAGACGTGAAGTTGGTCCTCACGATGTTCAGTTTGATATTCAATTTTGCGGCGTTTGCCACTCCGATCTGCACCAGATAAAGAACGACTGGTTCGAGGGTATATTCCCCATGGTGCCGGGCCATGAAATTGTTGGCCGCGTGGTTAAAGTTGGCGACCACGTAAAGAAGTTTAAGGTAGGCGACCTTGCCGGTACCGGTTGTTTGGTCGACTCGTGCCGCGTTTGCGAAAACTGCAAGCAAGACCTGGAGCAATATTGCTTAAATGGTGGTTCGTTTACCTATAACGGTATGGAGCAGGACCACAAAACCCCAACTTACGGCGGCTACTCGAACAGCATTGTAGTTCACGAAGACTTTGTGCTGCATATCTCAGACAAGCTTGACCTTGCTGCAACAGCACCATTGTTGTGTGCAGGTATAACCACCTATTCGCCGTTGCGCCACTGGAAAGTGGGTAAGGGCCATAAATTGGCCGTTTTAGGCCTGGGTGGCCTGGGCCACATGGGTGTTAAGTTTGGCGTTGCTTTTGGTGCCGAGGTTACCGTTTTAAGTACCTCGCCTAAAAAGGAAGCAGACGCTAAAAAGTTAGGAGCACACCACTTTGTAGTTACTACTGACCCGGCACAACTGGAAGCCGCAAAAGGCACGTTCGATTTTATATTGGATACCGTTTCGGCCCCGCATGATTTTAATATGTACCTGGGTTTACTAAAAACCAACGGCGTACAGATATGTGTTGGCGTACCGCCTGAGCCGGCCGACATAGCTGCCTTTAGCTTAATTGCCGGACGTAAAAGCCTGGCCGGTTCATCTATCGGTGGTTTAGCCGAAACCCAGGAAATGCTTGATTTCTGCGCCGAGCACAACATTGTTTCGGACATAGAAATGATCGACATCAAAGATATACACGCAGCCTATGAACGTATGGAAAAAGGCGACGTGCGCTACCGCTTTGTGATCGATATGGCTACTTTGTAAGTTATTGGTTGATTAAGTTGATGGGGTGAGCAGTTAGCCCTAATCAACTTAATCAACCAGTTAACTTAATCAACAAATACTCTTCTCTTGCAACTTTCACCATAAGTGCCTAAGTTTGCGCCTCAATATTTAATTTATGTCTAAAGCATCTGAAGTAAAAAATGGTAACATCCTTCGCTTTAACGGGGAACTGTTACAGGTAGAAGAATTTTTACACCGTACTCCCGGTAACCTGCGCGCCTTTTACCAGGCCCGTATGCGTAACGTAAAAACCGGCAAGCTGGTTGAATACCGTTTCCGTACAGACGAAGATGTAACTATTGCCCGCGTTGAAACAAATGATTATCAGTATTTATATGAAGATGGTGAATCGTTAGTGATAATGGATAATACCACCTACGAACAGCATAACGTACCAAAAGCTTTATTTGGCCCTGCCGTAAAGTTTTTAAAAGAAGGTATGAACGTGATCGTAGCTTTTGAAAGCGAAGAGCCTATCATGGGCCAGATCCCCGGATCGGCCGAGCTTGAAATTACTTATACCGAACCTGCTGTAAAAGGCGATACCTCAAGTGGCGCCCTTAAAAAAGCCACCGTTGAAACTGGCGCCGAAATAAACGTACCGCTATTCATTAACATAGGCGATAAAGTTAAGGTTGATACCGTAAGCGGCAGTTATGTAGAAAGAGTTAAAGGATAATTAATCCCACAAATCAAAAAGAGAAAAGCCTCCGATTTCAGAGGCTTTTCTCTTTTTGTCACCACCTGTCATTCTGAGCGTAGCGAAGAATCTTATACACTCTACCTACCAATGTGATAAGATTCTTCGCTATGCTCAGAATGACAAAGCGGGTAATACTGTGTTACTCTATCGGCCTTAACACCCTGTTCCACCTAATCCGGTTAAACAGGTTAGCTGTCGAGTCGGTACTGAACCAGGTCAGCATCGCCTTGCCGATAACGTGATCCTCGGGCACATAGCCCCAAAACCTTGAATCGAGCGAATCATGACGGTTGTCGCCCATCATCCAGTAATAATCCATTTTAAAGGTATAGCTGCCGGCTTTCTTGCCGTTTATTAAAATATCTTTTCCGCTTACGGCTACTTTGTTATTTTCATACACCTCTATCGCCCTGCGATATAAAGTTAAGGTCGAGTCGTTTAACTGAACAGTCCAGCCCTTTTTAGGTAATTTAAGCGGACCAAAATTATCCAGGTTCCAATTAAAGCTTTTGCTGTGCGGAAATATTTCGGCATCATAAACGCCTGCAGCTGCCACAACCGGGGTCACGCTTTTGATGTTCGAATAGCCTTTAAATGTTGCCAGGTTAGCCGTAGGGATGATCATCTCATAAGTATCGGGCGCCATTTGCTGGCGTACCTCGATATTCAGGTCATGAAATATCTGTGGGTTCATGTCTTTGCCATCAGTTACTACCGTATACGAGGTTTGCTGTTTTGGCGCGTTGGGCAAAGCTTTGCCGTTAATATAAACCTGCGCGTTCACTATACTCAGCACATCGCCGGGGATAGCTACGCAACGTTTAATTAAACAGGTGCGCTCATCAACCGGCAGGTTATATTGCGGATCAGCCTCGTCGGGTTTATTAAATACTACGATGTCGCGATTCCTGATGCTGGTAAATCCCGGCAGCCTGAAGTATGGCAGCTTAATAGCGTCCGAGTAAGTTTTTACACCGTATACGGTTGGCTCGGTAAAAGGAACAGACAAAGGCGTATTCGGCATGCGCGGCCCATAACTTATCTTGCTCACAAATAAATAATCGCCGGTAAGCTCGGTACCTTCCATCGACCCGGAAGGAATAGCATAAGCCGAAAATAATAATCCCCGTATAATAGTTGAAACGATTACCGCGAATACAATGGCATCAACCCACTCGCGGGTCTTTGATTTTTTAGTTTTTTGCGGTTGATCTTTTCTTTTAAAGCTGAAATTCCATTCCATGAGGCTAAGCATTTAAATTAATGCTTAGAGTGCAATTTGTAAGAATTTGTTACAACGAATTTAAGAAGGGTTGTCATCCTGAGCTTGTCGAAGGACGCGCGTAAAGGCCAAACGCTCATGCTTCGATCCCGAAGTTTCGGGAAGCATGATAATCTGCCATTTTTTATTTCCGTTTTCCCACCCTGTACTTATTCACCTTACCATGTAAATAGCCTTTCTTTTTATATTCCCCGCCGTCATCAAAAATTTTAGGGACGGCTATACTCTGCGAAGTATATATGCCCGAGTTACCGCTAAAAAAGTAGGCGGTAAAACAAGCTACGGCAAAAAACAAGGCATATTCACCACCAAAAAGCTCAACCCCCATAATAGTGCAGGCCAGCGGTGTATTGGTAGCTCCCGAAAAAACAGCGATAAAGCCCAAGGCCGCAAAAAGGCTCACCGGCGCGTTTAATAAAGCCGAAAGGGTATTGCCCAAAGTAGCGCCGATATAGAATAGCGGCGTAACCTCGCCGCCTTTAAAGCCCGTGCCCAAAGTAATGGTGGTATAAATGGTTTTCCATAGCCAGCTCCAGGTATCGGCGCCACCGGCATGAAAGGCGGACGGTATGGTAACAGCACCCACGTGTTCGGCATCAACGCCTAAACTCAGGTAATCGGGTTTGCCGTTAATAAACGTAAGGCCGATGATAATGAGCCCACCCAAAGCCGGGATAAGCCATTTGATGCCGATATATTTATCGAACACGTTTTTAACGCCGTGTACTGTTTCGGCAAATAGTAAGCTTGCCAACCCGAATCCTATCGAGGCAATGATAACTTTTGCCAACAACAATACATCAAACGGAAAGTATCCGCCAAACAGGTTAGGAATAGTTGAAATTACATCGATATGGTAAGCCGTATGATGGATGTGCCACAGGGATACGGTAATATCGCCTACAATACCTGCTACTAAACAAGGGATCAGGGCGGTATATTGAATGCGGCCAAGCGTTAATACCTCCATCGCGAATATAGCCCCGGTTAAAGGGGTACCAAACACAGCCCCGAACCCTGCCGCTATACCGGCTGTTAAAATTACTTTGGTATCGGCAGGGTTTAAGTTAAACCATTTGCCAAAAAGCTGAGCCAAACTGCCACCAATCTGTACGGCTGTACCCTCGCGCCCGGCCGAGCCGCCAAACAAGTGCGTAACCACCGTAGCTGCCAGCACCAGCGGGGCCATACGTTTGGGCACGCCACCGCCGGGGGTATGTATCTCGTCCATAATGAGGTTATTGCCTTTGGCGGACGAACCTCCCCAATATTTATAAGTGAAATAAATGCCGATACCCACTATCGGTAACAAGTACAATAATTGCGGATGCGCGAACCTGAAGTGAATGGCCCAGTTAAGCAGCCATAAAAACAGGGCAACCATGCTGCCTATAGCCACGGCAACGGGCACGGTAATAGTTGTCCAGCGGATAAGATGTTTAAGGGTATTGAAATGGGTGGAAGAGAATATTTTGTTCATAGCCTACAAATAAGCACGGCGCAACCGTGGGTTAATTAATTTGCAGGCGCCATCAGCTTTTTAGGGCGGTTGGATACGGAAGACACCATTTCCGTTTTGTGTTGATCAAAGTTAGGGAATTATTTATAAGGAACAAAATGAGGATTTCGTGCAAATTTTGGAAACGCCATCATTGCGAGCGATAGCGTGGCAATCTCTACATTTGCTAATCAATATCCTCTATGTAATTCATCTGCGATCGCACGCGTTCCGGACCCTTCACACACGAGGCTTTTCCCGCTATGGCCGCGGAGGCCTTTTACTTTTTCCTTGATGAAAAAGTAACAAAAAACTGAGCATAGCGATCTCATGAACACCTTAAAAAAAACAAACAACAGGTGAATAATCATTCAGCCAAAATGCTTCTTTGCGCTCAGGGCCTTTACGCGGCAAAACAGGTAAAACCACGGGCTACGTTCTTTTGCGGCTGCGCACATTGCCATCCCTGCAAAATCCCTGATGCCCCTTCCACCACACAAGGCCATCAATTTTACCTGCTTTCATCCGAAGCTGTTCGGCTGACGGAAATACACAAAAAATACTTAGTGCTAAATAACGAATAAACCAAAAAATGCGCGTAAAGGCCTCGTCAGGGCGCCGAGCCAGGGAGTATGGCCTTGCGGGCTGTAGGAATCGGCCTGACTTGATCTTTTGGTTACTTTTCTATCAAGAGAAAAGTAACAGCCTACCCGCGGCGAATGAGCGGGGCCAAGCCTCGTGTGTGAAGGGCCCGGAACGCATGTTCGCGACAGAATGAATTACATGGAAGAGTTGATCAGCATGTGCAGAGATTGCCACGCTATCGCTCGCAATGACGCGCGGGAGAACATAACGTTCGCAATGACGTGGTGACGAGGATGACGGATAGAGATTGAAAACCGACAAAACTGTTTCATTTTGTTTCACCTTATTTTGCAAAACACTATAATTCAATTAATTAATCAAAAAAAGTGTTTCGCTTGTTTCATGTGATTCACCTTTTCGTGAAACACCACTTATCCTATTAATCACCCAGCAAGGCCCTTAAATTATCCAATGTATCCGCTTCCTCTTTGGGTTTATCATGCCGCCAGCGCAGTATGCGGGGGAAGCGCAGCGCGATACCCGATTTATGACGGGTTGAACGATTGATGCCCTCGAAACCTATCTCGAAAACCAGCTCGGGCTTTACGGTACGTACCGGGCCGAACTTTTCGAGAGTATTGCGTTTGATGAAATGATCTACCTTATTGATCTCGGCATCGGTTAGGCCCGAATAGGCTTTGGCAAAGGGCACCAGCTTGTCGCCATCCCAAACCGCGAAGGTGTAGTCGGTATACAGATCGGCGCGGCGGCCGTGGCCCTTTTGGGCGTAGATCATTACCGCGTCTACCGACAGTGGGTCAATCTTCCATTTCCACCAATCACCACGGCGGCGGCCAACCTGGTAGGTAGCGCTTTTGCGTTTCAGCATAATGCCTTCAGCTATCATCGCCCTTGAATCCTCACGAATGATGGCCAGCTCGTCCCAACTACTAAAGGGTATCAATGCCGATATGCGGAAGATCTCGGGAAACGGCGTTGCTGCCTGCAATTGTTCTAATATCTCCCGCCGTTGCGATTGGGTTTTAGACCGGATATCTTCACCGGCATATTCCAGGCAATCATAGGCGATCAACGCTACCGGGCTGTCCTCCAATATCTTTTTGCTCAGATTTTTGCGGCCGATGCGGGTTTGCAGCACATTGAATGGCATAGGCAAGCCGTTTTGAAAACTGAGTATCTCGCCGTCCAATACAGTGCCGTTTGGCAAAGCGTTTAAAAAGGGATGCAGCTCGGGAAACTTATCTGTTGCCAGGTCCTCGCCGCGGCTCCATATAAATATCTTGCCATCGCGTTTTATCAATTGCGCGCGTATGCCATCCCATTTCCATTCGGCCTGCCACTCATGGGCATCGCCCAAAGCGGTTTTCAGCTCATCTGCCGATTTTTGTTTTTCTGAGGTCTCTTGTATAGGATAAGCCAGGAAAAACGGGTAGGGGCGCGATATGTCATCACTGGCGCCTTGTTCCTGCGTCAGCTGATCATAAGTATAAGTTTCGGGCAGCCAGTTGCCCATAATGCGGTGCGTTAGGGTAGCCGCGTCCAGTTTAGTAATATCAGCCAGCGCCTTGACCACTAAATTTTGTGATACACCTACCCTAAAACTACCCGTCAGCAGTTTGTTGAATACAAAGCGTTCCTGCGTATCCAGCATCTCCCACGATTCAATGAGCCATAGCTTGCGCTCATCTTCGGTTTTATTGCCGAGTTCATTTAGCTCGCCTATCCAGTCGGTCAGGGTTTTATTGCTGCTGCTATCGGTGTTTTGCGGCATCAGCAGGGCCATAGTTTCGGCAAGGTCACCTACTACGTGGTAGCTTTCTTCAAATAACCATACGGGTATATTGGTGATCTCAGTAGCCCAGGTGCGTATCTGCGTAGCATTGATCTGTCGTTTGGGCTTGCGACCGGTAAACAGGGCCAGCATGTGCATTTTATCGGTATCGGGCACACTGTTAAAATAGTGTTTTAATACTTTGACCTTTTCATTAGTCTTGTTGGTTTCATCTAAAGAAAGGAAAAGTTGGGCAAATGCTTTCATGATGCATCAGCCCCCTCTAAATCTCCCCCTTTTGGGGAGACTTTTTGATTGTTATTACCTGCTTCTGTAAACTCCTCCCCTTCCGGGGGAGGTTGGGTGGGGGCTGCTTCCTCGCCTTCATCATCCCCATATAAAGTATGCACCTCGCGGGCATTAAAACCTATCTCATTTAAATAACGGGTGAAGGATGCGGTGTAGCCATGGGTTAAATACACGCATTCGCAACCGGTGGCATCAATAGCGCTTACCAGGCCATCCCAGTCGGCATGGTCTGACAGGACAAAACCACGATCGGCGGCGCGGCGCCTTTTGGCTCCACGTATGGCCATCCAGCCTGAACAGTAGCCAAAACTATAAGGCCCAAATTTGCGCATCCAGGGTGTACCTACTGATGATGGCGGGGCTATCACAATACCTTTACGAATATCTTCTTTGGGCGTATCCTGGGTTATTCTTTCTGTGGGATTTAAAATTATACCGTTACGCCGCAAAGCCTCATTAGTGTTTTCTATAACGCCATGGGTGTATACTTTGCCAATAGACAGGTCAAGATTTTGCAGTATGCGTTGCGACTTGCCTAATGAATACCCCACTATCACTGTAGCTACGCCATTGCTCACATTACCGCGCCACCAGTTATTTACATCATCAAATATCTGCGCCTGCGGTTTCCATTGATAAACCGGCATACCAAAGGTACATTCCGAAATAAAGTGGTGACACTTTACGGGCTCGAATGGGGTTGACACGCCGTCATCTTCGGTTTTATAGTCGCCGGATACCACCCACACCTCGCCCTGATAAGCTACCCGTATTTGCGCCGAGCCTATTACATGCCCCGCCGGATACAGCGTTACCTCTACACCGTTCTTCATTACACTTTCGCCATATTCAACCGTTTGTAATTGAATGTCGCCTAAACGATAAAGCAATACCTGTTTTGATAAATGATGGGCCAGGTAATGTTTATGCCCAATATAGGCATGGTCGGCATGGGCATGGGTAATTACCGCATCATCAACCGGTTTCCAGGGGTCGATGTAGAATTTGCCTTTGGCACAATATATACCCCTGTCGGTAAATTCAAGTAGCGGTTTTTTAGCCATATTTAATATAAACCCTTATTAGCCAAATAGGTTTTAAACAACAAATCCCGGACTGATAGGACCGGGATTTGTTGTTGCTGTATATCTAAATTATTGTAATTTCCTCATCGGAGGAGCCACACCTACGCGGGTAAGCTTATTATCAATGTTCATGTAGTCAATCAATATCTGTCCGGCTTCAAGTTTTAACGGATCAAGATCTTCATTCTTTGGTTTAGCCTCACCTTTCTTTAGAGGTTTAAAGCCCATAGCCACCCGCAGCGTATTATCACGCTCTAATGATTTTTGTTCATCATCATCACGTTGTTTTTTTAGCTGCTGCTCGTTCAGATTAACTGTTTTGTCGGTCTCGATTTTCTTGTAGTCAGCAATTTCGCTTAATATGGCTTTGTAGCTCGCGCTGGTGCTCATACGTTGCTCATGCTGTTTGGTTAACTGTGGAATAACCGCGGTAAAGTCGCCAACTTTGGTATAATCACTTTTAGGGATGATATCAAACGGCAATGCCGATGGGTCGGTGTCCTCGCCATATTTATCCATCGGTATTAATGATGGGTATTGAATATCGGGTATTACACCTTTATGCTGGGTTGAGTTACCACTGATGCGATAAAATTTAGCGATAGTTAAATTTAACTGGCCAAACTTACTTTCACTACCTGTTGAAACTATACCAGTTTTACGACCGGCAGTAAGCCCCATCTTATCCATTAGCGTTGGCGTGATAATTTTATCCATATCAATTTCGCTTTGCACCGTACCCTTGCCATAAGTTTGTGTACCAATGATCAAACCACGGCCATAATCTTGTATGGCGCCTGCAAATATCTCAGAAGCTGATGCGCTGAAACGGTCAACCAAAACAGCCATAGGGCCGTTATAAGCAATTGACGGATCCTCGTCTTTATTTACGTCGATATCATTACGGGTATCCCTAACCTGTACTACAGGCCCGGTTTTAATAAATAAACCGGTTAATGAAATAGCCTCGTTTAATGAGCCTCCACCATTTTCGCGCAAATCAACCACTATACCGTCAACATTAGCACGCTTCAGGGTGTCCAGTATCAGTTTCATGTCGCGGGTAGTGCTTTGGTAGTTCGGATCGCCGGCGCGGTAAGCTTCAAAATCAGCATAAAATGCCGGAACATTGATGATACCTATTTTATAAGTTTTGCCGTTGCTGTTATAGGTTTTTATTTCCTGTTTAACCAATTGGTCTTTCAGCACAATCTTTTCACGAACTATCTCCACGATCTTTGGCTGATCAGATACGGTTTTACCTTGCGGCAAAATTTTAAGTTTAACCAGCGTACCTTTTGTACCACGGATCAATTTAATGGCATTATCTATACGCCAGCCTATGATGTCCTGAAACTCGCCTTCTTTACCCTGCGCAACAGCTACAATCCTGTCGCCGGTAAATACCTGGTGGCTTTTATCAGCAGGGCCGCCGCTTACAACGGACTGTATGGTAATGTACTCATTTTTAGTTTCTAATGTAGCGCCAATACCCTGTAATGATCTTGACATCTCCATATTGAACTGGGCAGCATGAAAGGGATCAAAATAGTTGGTATGCGGGTCGACGGCCTCGGTAAAGTCGTCCATAAATATCTGGAAAACATCGTTGGTGTTCAGCTTGCTGTTTTGCGAGAGCAGATCCTGGTAACGTTTTTTTAGTTTTTCTTTGTTTTTGGCGATATCATTAGTGGCCAGTTGTAAATTCAACAAGTCATATTTTACACGCTTGGTCCATTCGGTATTCATTTCGGCTTCCGAGCCTATCCATGGCAGGTCGGCGCGGTTGTAGGTAAATGATTCTTTCTGGGTAAAATCAAAGTTTTTATCCAGTTGAGCAATAGAGTAGTTTACACGTTCTTCGTATCTTTTTTGAAACACGTTGAATATATAATACACATCATTCAGGTTGCCATTCTGTATATCATCGGTAAGCGAGTTTTTGTATTTTTCAAAATCCTTCAAATCCGACGCCAGCAGGTAGGTATGATTTTCGTCTAAACTTTTTATATAACGGTTAAATATCGCTGCCGATAAAGAGTCGTTCAGATCGGCTTTTTTATAATTGTATTTTGATATTAACTGGGCTACCGCTTTACAAATTATGCTTTGCTGCTCGGTTGGCTCAAGGTTGTTTGAACCCGGTACCTTAACCGGTTTGCTAGGGGCTGCTTTACAGGCCAGTGCTGTACCCAGTATCAGCACAAAATAAAATTTCTTAAACATATCTTTTACTAACGTTAAATCAGTGGTTTTATGGTACATCAATACTTGTGCCTATTATTAATTTTTTGTTTAAATAAAATGGACAATTAAACTGCCCTTATCTGTTAGACTAATTATAAGTAACAATATTACAATAATGTTTTACAGATTTATGATACCAGCAGGTATTTTACGATAAGGTTATAATTGCAGTTTAGTTTACTGCCGTTTTGCTGTTTGCCGTCTCAACCGATTCTGCATAACGCATAGCGGGTTTCGCAGTTACTACTTTTACAGTTTGTAAATATTTAATTTTTTTGTCGATCTCTGGCAGATCAGCAAGCAGGCCTTTGTTTATAGCCAGATCGCGGGCTTCCTGCAACTCGGCCTGCGCCAGGGCGTTTTCGCCGATACGCGCCTTTATATCGGCTAGCATGAGCAGGTTTGACAGCGTATGCTTATTATCGCCATTGGTACGGGTAATAGCATTGCTTTGCAGCAAATACCATTGCGCTTCCGAGAACCTGTTTTGCAGGATATAAAACGCTGCCAGGTCGGTAAAATTGTTGCTGGCTACGTTAAATATCCGGTAATGCATGTTGTATTTGGCTTCGTGTATCAACAGACTTTCGGCCGCTAACAAACTATAGCCCTTGCGCGGCAGTTCGCTATCATGAACGGTGTTGGCGGCAGGAATATTTACAGCGGCTACAAATGATATAGGTGTATGAGCTTTTACTTCTTCTAATTGCGGAGAACGTATTTCCTCTAACTTAGGCTTACGGTGCCAGAATTGAGCAGATGCGGTAAGGCCTACGGTACAGAAAATAGCAGACAAGAATATTTTCATTAATGATTTATAAGCATGAATTAACGGCAAATATAAGAATATATTTTAAGCAAATACTTTACCGGCCGGGTAAGTAATTCATTACAAAGTATTTGGATGGTAATTAACCCGAGGCCGGCAGTTTCAGGAAGAAAGTAGTGCCTTTACCCTGCATGGTTTCAAACCAAACCTTGCCGCCGGCATTTTCGATAGAGTTTTTTACGAAGGCCAGCCCCAGCCCGGTACCCGAGCTCTTGGTGGTAAAGTTTGGCTCGAAAATTTTTTCGTGCATGTTTTCGGGGATACCGTTGCCGTTGTCCTTAACGGTTATCAGAATATCTTTCTCGCTTATCTGATGATTTATTTCGAGAATGCCAAACCTGTCGGCAGGGGTAGCTTCAATGGCATTTTTTAACAGGTTGTTGAAGCAGCGCAATAGCTGATCCCTGTCGGCATTGATAAAAAAGGGCTCTTCGGGCGCGCTGTAAATGATGTTAAAATTATCCATCTGCTTAAAAATAGTAACCGCCTGGCTTATGGCATCAAAAATATTGAATCGCTCCATGCGGGTATCGGGCATTTTTGCAAATGCCGAAAATTCGGACGCTATGGACGACAGACTCTCAATCTGCTCAACAAACGATTTGCTGAACCTTTCAAACTTTTGATCAAACTTAGGGTCTTTTTCGCGCCATGATTTTTCTAATAACTGAAGCCCCAGCTTTAATGGCGTTAATGGGTTCTTGATCTCATGAGCTACCTGCTTGGCCATTTCGCGCCAGGCGCTTTCACGTTCTGATTGTGCCAGCTTTTGTGCGCTAACCTCAAGGGCGCCGATCATGTTATTATATTCGGTTATCAGCTCGCCAATTTCGTCATCACGGCCCCATTTAATAGGCTCGTTCTTTTTACCGTAAATAGTTTTGCTGAGGCTTTGCTGTATAAAGCTTAATGGGTTGGTTATTTGCCGTGCGATGATAACCGCGAATAACCCAATGGCAATAAATATCAACGCGTAAATATTGATCATTACGTTAAGTAACGAACCAATACGTTCGCGGTAATCCAACTCATTCGAGAAATATGGGAGTTGTAAATACGCCTGTGTTTCGCCTTTGGCGTTTCTTATTGGTGCGTAAGCCGCTTTATAGGTAAGGTTGCCTATAACCTCGGCATTCACATACTCCGACCGTTGAAGGTTTCTTAAATTAATGAACGCTTTGCCGTTCATGTGTTTGGTTATTAAACCGTACTCATATATACGCGGCTGGGTAGTTACTATTAACGCGCCGTGCTTATCAAACAAAGCAAGGTCAGAGGCATAGCTGGCCGCGAGCTCGTCAAAGGTTATCTGGCTTTCCTGGTCAACGTTAGCCATGTATTTGTTGAGCAGGCCACTCTCAAAGGCACCGGTTATTTTGATGATCTTATCACGTATCATCCTGTCCTGCTGCTCCTGGTATTGCGCGCTGATGGATACAACGGTTACAATACCCACCAATATCAGTGTAATTACCACGGCAAATACCATCGAAAATTGTATACGGGTTTTATATAGCAGTTTATCAAAGTTTATTTTCAAACCCCACTTTATTCTGTCGTTGGTAATGGTTAATATTTTAATGCGTATCCAGGCCCAGTTGGTGAGGATGGCGATCATGCTGAATGTCAGCAATATCACAAAAAAGAAAGTGAGCGAGGTGATGTCATAAAACACCGTGTATTTTTCCTGACTCAATACAATGAGGTTACGTGCGCTTGGTTTATAAAAAATATGGCTGTATATAGTAAACGGCTTATACCAGGTGCCATTAATAGTGGTAGTGGTTTTTTGTGTGTAGGTTTTTAGCGAAGCCTTAAACGTGGTATTTTGCAAACTGTATACATAATTCCCGCTTTGTGATACCAGTTTATCATCCGCGTAAAAGGCATAAGAGTACCCTTTGAAATCGTTTTGTGCATTCTGCCCGCCATCAATAAGCAATTCGGGGAAATAGTCAACAGTTTGCAGGGCCTTTGATTTTAATACGATAACCATCGAGCCGAGGCTGCTATCGCCCTGCATAACCGGAAGTATGGCAAAGTAATTTTGAAATCCGAACGATTCATTTTGCCGGTAAAAATAGTCGGACACTTTAAACGAGCTGTAAAGCACCAGGTCCTTAAAAGTATCAAGCGAATAATTTTTATCGGCCGATAGGGATTGCCCCTGATTGTCAAACTCATGTATGGTGAACTCGTATTTTGACAGGTACCCATCAAAATAAAGTTTTTGAAACCGGTTCTTTAAATAATCGTTGCTGTGCAGCGTATCATTAAAATATTGAGTAATTACCGGGTCGGCAATAATTTTTTCCTCTATTTTTTTAAACAGATAGTCGGCTGTTATATCATTAGGATTTTCCAGCTTTTGTATCAGATCCTTCCGGGTTTCGGTTTCTTTTATCGACTCGAACTGGTTAAGGTTGATCGACGCGATAACGGCAAACATGAACAGTATGCCCGCGAACATGGGCATAGTGATACGGCCGTTGTGATAATGAAAGGCATAACCCCGCGTTACAACAATAAATCCCCAGAAAATATAAAATGGGAAATATTCGCCGTAATAAATGGTTCGCATGATGGCTCCTACCACACCACATATTACCACAATTAAAAGCTGCTGCAATATGGGTATGTTAAACTTGCTGGTTATGGTTAAAAGCGTTTCGTTTAACAGGTAGAAAATGAAAAAACTAAAGCACAATAACAGCAGCCCGCACACGCTGAATGCCGAAAGGCTGAGCACATTGTTTACATCAAAGCTTATGCTTGAATTAACAACTAATCCGTAAAAAACACTCAACAACGCGGTAGATACGGCAATGAGTATGAAAATGCATATCACCAAAATAACATAGCTCAGAATTTTGCCCGGTACGCGCGTAAGCAATTTAAAACGCTGCCGGTATAAAAAGGTAGTGAACCAACTCAGCATAAAAATGTTAATACACAGGTCGCCTAACGATGGGCTGAATTGATTTGCGGTATAAATCGCCGGATCGAAAATAGAAAGCTTGTAAGTAAAATTGGGCCAGTTATAAATGAGGTTAGCGTAGCGCAGCGCCGCGATAAATATCGCCAAAACCAATAACGACAGATAGGTATAACCCTTGTAAACTATGTAATTGCATATTTTTTGCACTAACACGCATACCACAATACACGTTAACAGCCATATAACCAGCTCAAAATAAAAAAAGCGGTAGTTAACCTCGTTGGCCTTTATTTTTACCGAAAACAAGTAAGTATCATTAATGCTGTGTACCGGGTAAATGTTTTTGTCAGTAAAATCAGCTATTTCAATATTGTCATCGGTAAGCAGGTCCTTGGCGAATATATTTTGCAGGTACTGGTTCTGTACCGAGTAATTTATTTTTATGGGGATCAGAAATATAACTGAAAAACTGCCCTGGCTTTTCTTGATAGCCTCATAATAGCCGTTTGGTTGATAAATAAACGAGTAACCTTCTTTTATGGCTGATGGGTTAGTTGGAATAACCTTAACCCCCGACCAAAAAAGCAGGTTATTGTTTTCATAAGTAGTTATCCAGATGCTATGGTTGTTGGTATACTCTTTTATGTAATCAAGCCCCTTCTCGCTATTGGCCAGGGTCTTAAACTGATTAAATCCTTCGGGGGTACTAATGGCATCATTAACAAACTCTTCTTTATCATGAAGATTGTTCTCGAGTATTTTAGCGGTTTGGGTTAAATTGAGCACGGGAGTATACGTTGACCGTACTATTATTGCCGTTAACAATAAAGTACCGGCCAGCAGGGCCAGCATTAAACGTATTTTAGCGGCGTAACTCAATTTTGCTTTTAATAGATTTATGTAAACTTACAAATAAAAAAAAGCCGCTTTAGTTTGCGGCTTATAAAATTATTGTTGCAGTGAGGCGCTCGATGTCGGCATTGCCCGGTCTACTTTTTTAACCAGGCCCTGTAGTACATTGCCGGGCCCCACTTCGGTAAATGCGGTTGCGCCATCCTCTATCATGCGTACCACGGTTTGTGTCCACCTAACGGCGCCGGTAAGCTGCCGTATTAAATTGTGTTTTATTTGCTCCGGATCAGTATACGGCCGGGCATCGATGTTTTGGTAGATAGGGCATACCGGCTGGTTGATAACCGTATTTACAATAGCATGCTCCAACTCAACCCTGGCGGCTTCCATTAATGGCGAGTGGAACGCGCCGCCGACGTTTAGCTTTAAAGCTCTTTTCGCGCCGGCTTCGGTCATTAGCTCACAAGCTTTATCAACGCCTGATATGGTGCCTGATATCACCAATTGCCCGGGGCAATTATAATTAGCCGGAACAACTACATCGCTTATGCGCTGGCAAATATCCTCAACCGTAAAATCATCCAGACCTAAAATAGCGGCCATGGTTGATGGTTGTATCTCGCAGGCTTTTTGCATAGCGTTGGCACGGGCCGCCACTAAACGCAAACCATCCTCGAACGATAAAGCATTGGCTGCTACCAGGGCCGAAAACTCACCCAATGAATGACCGGCAACCATATCCGGTTTAAAGCCATCGCCCAAAACCTTGGCTAAAATAACCGAATGTAAAAATATGGCAGGCTGAGTAACATTGGTTTGTTTCAGGTCTTCGTCGGTGCCGCTAAACATTACATCGGTGATACGGAAACCTAAAATATCATTAGCCTTTTCAAATAGTTCGCGCGCTTGGTCAGAGTTTTCGTACAGGTCTTTACCCATACCTACAAATTGCGCGCCTTGTCCCGGGAAAATATATGCGTTCATGTATTGGTTATTGGTTTATTAAGTTGATTGTGTGAGTAGTTAATACAATTTATATAATTAGTTGTTGGCAGATTAAGCAAAATAATGGATAACCATTCACTTAATCAACCTCTAACCCAATCAACTCAATTTTGACGAAATTAAATGTAAAAACTCCGCCCTGGTTTTTTCCTGGTAAAATCCGCCCGAAAAAGCCGAGGTTGTGGTAACCGAGTTTTGTTTTTGTACGCCGCGCATACACATGCACAGGTGACGGCATTCCATAACCACACCTACCCCAATAGGCTGCAGGGCATCCTGTATGCAATCACGTATTTCGTTGGTTAAACGTTCCTGTACCTGCAGGCGGCGCGCGTAAGCATCAACCACACGAGGAATTTTGCTTAGCCCTACCACGTGCCCGTTAGGAATGTAGGCAATATGCGCTTTGCCAAAAAACGGCAGCATATGGTGCTCGCACATAGAATATACTTCTATATCTTTAACCACTACCATCTGGCTGTACTCTTCTTTAAATAAAGCCGAGTTCAATATCTCTTTAGGATTGAGGTCATAGCCGTGTGTTAAGTATAACATGGCTTTGGCAATACGTTCCGGCGTTTTCAACAGGCCTTCACGTTCAGGATTTTCGCCCAGTTGCTTTAATACCTCTTTATAATGGCCCGACAGATTTTCGATCAGTTCGGGGTTGTAGCGGTCAATTTTTTCGTAACCGTTTATGTCATCATCCCTGTCAGGGATATCATTGTCATTGATCATGATTCAGGTTTAATCACCAAAATACTCTGCCGAGTTATTTTCGGTCTCATATAATTTTACCGAGTGTAAAAATACACCTTCGTATGCTTCAATCGGAGCTTTAAGCTGGTTAAATATTTCAATGCAAAGCAATTCGGTCGATGCCATCTTGCCTTTCATAAAGTCAACATCCAGGTTAATATTTTTATGGTCAAGCTTCTCGATCACATAATCATGGATGATCACTTTCAACTCCTTCAGGTCAATTAAATACCCTGTAGCATGTGTAACCTCACCTTTTACAGTTACAAAAAGGTTATAGTTGTGCCCATGCCAGTTAGGGTTGGCGCATTTGCCAAATACTTCTGCATTTTTCTCTGCGCTCCATTCATCACGGTACATTTTATGTGCGGCATTAAAATGTTCCTTGCGCGTAACGTGTATCATCATAATAATTAATGGGTGCAAATATACAATTTTCGGTTTGCAGTATATGGTTTGCGGGAGGCAGTTTACATTTCGGTGTTAATTTTATATTTTTTACTACCAACTGCCACTGCCAACTGCAAACTAATTTTAACTATCTTGGTTGAAATAAAGAAAATAATATGCGCATATTAATTGTTGCCGCCACCCAGCCCGAAGTTGAGCCTTTAATGGAGGCCTTAGGTATGCACGGGGATGAAGACGAACCTAATTTGTTTAACACCCGCCATGCTTCCATCGCCAATTGCTCGGTATTGATAACAGGCGCGGGCATGGTACCTACCGCTTTTGCACTGGCTCGGCATTTGCCGCATAATGTTTATAATTTGGTAATCAACCTGGGTATTGCAGGCAGTTTTGACAGGAACATAGCCTTAGGCGAACTGGCCGAAATAACCGAAGATACCTTTGCTGAATTAGGCGCCGAAGACGATAATAATTTTATCAGTATTGAAAAACTGGGTTTTGGGGCCAGTATTTTTAAACCTACCAGCAGTATTAGCCAGTTCACCAAAAAGGTTAACCTTAAACAAGCTAAGGCCATTACAGTAAATACCGTGCATGGAAATGACGATTCGATCAGTAGCATCGTTGACCGCCTTAACCCGCAATTGGAAAGTATGGAAGGCGCCGCCTTTTTTTATGCCTGCCGCGAACTGAAGGTTCCCTGCATACAGATCAGGGCAGTGTCAAATTATGTAGAAAAACGTAACCGCGACAACTGGCAGATAGGGCTTGCTGTTAAAAATCTGAATACATTTGCGCTCGACTTGTTGAAGGAGTTGTAGGTGATTTATTAATGAGTGAATTATTGAATGAGCGAATGTTTAGGCCTAATCTCTAATTAACCGATCACTAATCTCTAACCCAAATGAAACTAACTCTCGGTTTTTCGCCCTGCCCTAATGATACCTTTATTTTCGACGCGCTTATTCATCATAAAATTGACACCGAAGGATTAGACTTTGAAGTGTTTTATGATGATGTAGAAACGCTTAACCAAAAAGCCTTTCGCGGCGAGTTGGATATTACCAAACTTAGCTACCACGCCTTTGCCTATGTAGCCAATCAATATGTTTTGCTGGATAGCGGCAGCGCGCTGGGTTTTGGCGTTGGGCCATTGTTGATTTCGGATTTCGAAATTTCAATTTCGGATTTACAAGGCGGAAAAATCCGAGATCGAAAATCCGAAATCCGAAATCCTTTGATCGGTATCCCCGGCAAATACACCACCGCTAATTTTTTATTGGGGCTGGCATTCCCCTGTGCGACAAATAAAATTGAGCTGGTATTTTCAGATATTGAGGACGCTGTTTTAGAAGGCCGGGTTGATGTTGGTTTGATCATCCACGAAAACCGCTTCACCTACCAGGATAAAGGCCTGAAAAAAATCATTGACCTGGGCGATTACTGGGAAAAACAAACCGGCTGCGCCATCCCGCTTGGCGGCATTGTTGCTAACCGCAATTTACCGGCGGATGTTCAGCATAAAATTAACCGGGTACTGCGTAAATCGGTAGAATATGCTTTTGCCAACCCAAAATCGGGCCTCGACTTTATCCGCCAGCATGCGCAGGAAATGAGCGAAGAAGTAATGTATAAACACATTGACCTCTATGTAAATAAATATTCTGTCGATTTGGGCGAGGAGGGAAGAAAAGCGATCAATTTATTGTTTGATACCGCTTTGGAGAAAGGGATTATTCCGGAGATAAAAGAGGGGATATTTTTAACGTAGAAAACCAGGCATGTGCGATTCCCCTCTCAAGAGGGGAATTTAATGGTTTATCAATCACTGTTAAATAACGTTAAATGCTTTCGCTTCATTAGCTTATCAGCACAAACAATATTAGTTTGGTGTAGTTAATTAATCCTAAAGCATTTATCATGAAAAAACTGTTTTATCTGGCAGTGATAAGCATAGCTATGCTTGCTTGCAATAATTCGCAGAGAAACTCTTCCGTAACCAATAACGGCCCCATTACTGTACATGACCGTGATATTCATATAGCTTATACCGACACCGGAAAAAGCGACACTACGTTATTGTTTGTACACGGTTGGGCTATAAACAAAGGCTACTGGGCAAATCAGGCGGCTTATTTTGGCAAACGTTACCGTGTTGTCGCTATTGATTTGCCCGGCTTTGGCGAATCAGGAAAGAACCGTGATAAGTGGGGAACTACAGAATACAGCAGCGATGTTGATTCGGTTATTAAAGAATTGAATCTGAAGAAGGTGATATTGGTGGGGCATTCCATGTCGGGCGATATTGTATTACAGTCGGCAATTGATAATCCGGATAGAGTAATAGGCATTGTGGGCGTAGATAATTTTAAAAACGTCGGCGCACCGCAAACTGAGGCAGATAAAAAAGGCTTTGCGGACGCAATAGCTGCCATGAAAAAGAATTTTAAGCAGGTTGCTAATGGATATGTTAGCCAGATGCTGTTCTCGAAAACCACATCGTCCGAAATAAAAAAGAGAGTATTGAGTGATGTTGATCATGCTGATACCATAGTAGCAGTAGCCGCGATGGAGCAGGGGAATGATTTTGATGAGTTGGCTAAATTGCAACAATCAAAAAAGAAACTATATTTGATAAACAGCGACGTAAATCCAACCAATACCAAATACCTGACAGCGAAAAACATCCCCTTCCAGGTGTTTTATACACACGGCACCGGGCACTTCGCCATGATCGAGGTTCCTGATGAATTTAACGGATATTTGGATAAGATAATTGAGGATATAAAGAAATAATAGCGTCATCCTGAACTTGTTTCAGGATCCCACATGCAAAGTATGAATTCGGCTCACCTTTTTGGTGAGTGCCGAAATAAATTCGGCATGACCATCCGGTATAATTATTCATTTCTTGTCATTCTGAGCGTAGGGAAGAATCTTATACGTTATACCTATCGCATTTACAAGATTCTTCGCTACGCTCAGAATGACAAGAATTAATTGAGGGCTTAATACAACAAATGATCGTACGGATACCTGTCCACATGTATTTGTTTTACATAATGGTATAGCAAGTTCCTGAACTCGTCAACATTCTCTTTTTTGGTAGCCGAAATAAATATAGCCGGACTATTATTTTTTGCCATCCAGCTGTGTTTAAAATCTTCCAGTGTTACAGGCTCCACTTCTTCGTCGGGGCTCATCTGCATGGGTTTGAAGGCGTCGATCTTATTAAATACGGTGATGGTCTGCTTATCACTGGCACCGAGGTCCTTCAGCGTCTCATTAACAGCGCGTATCTGGTCCTCAAAGCTGGGGTGCGAAATATCAACCACGTGTATCAGTATATCTGCCTCGCGAACTTCATCTAAGGTCGATTTAAAACACTCCACTAAATGGTGAGGCAGTTTGCGGATAAAACCAACAGTATCTGATAATAAAAAGGGTACATTCTCAATTACCACTTTTCTAACCGTAGTATCCAGCGTAGCAAACAGCTTATTTTCTGCAAACACATCCGATTTAGAGATCATGTTCATGATGGTTGATTTACCTACGTTGGTATAACCCACCAAGGCAGCCCTAACCATGGCTGTACGGTTTTTGCGCTGCGTTTCGTTTTGCTTGTCTATCTGTTTCAATTTTTCTTTCAGCAGCGATATCTTATTGAGGATCAAACGACGGTCAGTTTCTATTTGGCTCTCACCTGGTCCACGCATACCGATACCCCCTTTTTGGCGCTCTAAGTGCGTCCATAAGCGGGTAAGGCGGGGTAGCAGGTATTGTAGTTGTGCCAGTTCTACCTGTGTTTTAGCCTGGGCAGTTTGTGCACGGTTGGCAAAAATGTCAAGTATCAGATTGTTCCGATCCAGTATTTTTACTTGTAGTTCGTTCTCAATATTCCGCAGTTGCGAGGGGGTAAGCTCATCGTCAAACACCACGATGTCTATTTCTTCTTCCTTTACAAAGGCCTTAATATCCTCTAAGCGGCCCGAGCCAACAAAGGTTGCTCTATCCGGTTTTTGCAGTTTTTGGGTAAATATTTTAACTGTTTCGGCCCCGGCGGTGTCCACTAAAAATTGTAGTTCTTCTAAATATTCTTTCGCGCGCTCATCCGTTTCGTTAGCGGTAATAACACCAACCAACACGGCCCGTTCCTGCTTCACAGCAGTATCATAAAATTTTTGTTTCATTCAGTATTGATTATCAATCAAAGTGCAAAGTTACGAAAACTGGTACAAGTGTTGTTTTAGGTGCAGTATTTATGACAGAATATCAGAAAAAAATTGGCTAACTTTATATTATGAATGCCAATCAACAGAATTTGCTTGAACGTATAACGCTTACACCTGATCTTTTAGGCGGCAAACCTACAATAAGAGGATTACGGTTTTTAGTGAGTGATATATTGGAGTTATTATCTGTTGGCATGTCAGAAACGGATATTTTAGAACAACATCCGGTTTTAGAAAAAGAAGATATTCAAGCCGCTTTACTGTATGCATCACGAAAAATAAAAAATACAGTTATTATACATGCCGCCTGAAAATTGGGAGATATGGCTGGATACCCAACTGTCGCCAATCATTGCAAAATGGATGACGGAACATACAGGGTTCACAGTCAGATCTTCATATAGTCTTGAATTAAATAATTTAACCGATACCGCCATCTATTATAAAGCAAAAGAAAACGGCAAAGTAATTATTATTTCAAAAGATGCGGATTTTCCTGAATTAATTAGCCGTTTAGGCTCCCCGCCCAAACTTATTGTTATAAAGAAAGGTAATTGTGACAACCGCGAAATGTGGGAATTTATCAAACCCAATATTGTTCAGGCAGTAAGGATACTCACAACATCCGATACAAGTATAGTAGAATTGGAATACCGGTTTTATCCTATTTCAACCCCTTCACAAATTCAGCCATCGCTGCGCCCGGGTCTTCCTTCTTCATAAAAGTTTCGCCGATTAAAAAGCCGCTGAAGCCTGCTTGTTTTAATTCTTTGATCACCTTGGTATTGCTGATGGCGCTTTCGGATATTTTTAAAAACTCGTCAGGAATATGTTCAGCCAACTCGAATGAGGTCTCAACCGATACGGTAAAATCGGCCAGGTTGCGGTTGTTTACACCGATAGCATCCACATTTGAGTTAATGCTGCGTTGCAGCTCGGTTAAATTATGCACCTCTAATAATACGTTCAACCCCAGGCTTTTTGACAGCGATGCCAGCTTTTGTATCTCGGCCGGGGTAAGTATGGCGGCTATCAATAAAATCACGTCGGCGCCCCATGCTTTTGCCTCGATTACCTGGTATTCGTCTATCATGAAATCCTTGCGCAAAACCGGGATGGTATTAGCCTGGCGCGCCTTAAAAAGATCGGCCTGAGTGCCCATAAAAAAGTCCTTATCGGTCAAAACAGATAAGGCCGAAGCACCTGCCGCGGCATAACCTGTGGTCACATCCTCAACAGCTACCTTATCGTTAATGATTCCCTTTGAGGGCGATCTGCGTTTAAACTCAGCGATAATGCCGGTGCGGGCAGGATCAAGCAGAAAATCTCTGAACGAGTAGGTTTGCCTGCCAAACAGGGCAGAGCTTTCCAGTTCGTTTACACTGGTGGTATTTTTGGCTGCTATTATCTCTGTCTTTTTATTAAGGACGATTTGATCAAGTATGTTCATAGAAAGTGCGCAAGTGCACTGTAAAAATCAGGATTTATTAATTAAGCGACAACCAGTTCTGCATCATTTCTTTACCATATTGTGTAAGGATGGACTCCGGGTGAAATTGTACACCCCGTACATCATACTCTTTATGCCTTAATGCCATAGCCGAATTGTCCACCTCGTCAATAGCAGTAACGGTTAATACATCAGGGATCGATTTCTCGTCAACCACCCATGAATGGTAACGGCCCACGTTAAAACTATGCGGTAAGCCTGCAAAAAGTTTTTCATGATCGTCAATAACCGTAATAGGGGTGGCTATGCCGTGCATAGGTTGTTTCAGGTTGTATAAGCTGCCGCCAAAGGCTTCGGCAATGGCCTGCTGACCCAGGCATACGCCAAATATACTTTTAGTAGGTGCGTATTTTGCTATCACATCCAGCAGTAAACCGGCTTCGGATGGTACGCCCGGGCCCGGCGACAGGATGATCTTGTCATAGGCGTCTACATCTTCCAGTTTAAACTGGTCATTTCTCCACACATCGCATTGCAAACCAATCTCATTTACCAAGTGTACCAGGTTATACGTGAACGAATCGTAGTTATCAATAATTAGAATTTTCTTTTCCATTTTGCACCTCTCACCCTCATTTAAAACAGGGAATATATTTTTACGTAACTAAATATTTATTGTTGTTGTTTTAAAACTTATAGCTCTGCCGCCAGTTCAATTGCTTTTCTAAGTGCAGCTATTTTATTATTTACCTCATTTAATTCACTTTCAGCTATCGAGCCGGCAACGATGCCCGCGCCTGCCTGGTAGTGTAGTGTATTGTTTTTACTCAAAAACGAGCGGATCATGATGGCGTGGTTAAAATCGCCGTTAAAGCCCAGGTAACCAATGGCCCCGCTGTAAAAGCTGCGCTTGATGTTCTCGTTTTCGTCGATGATCTCCATCGCGCGATATTTTGGCGCTCCGCTTAAGGTCCCTGCCGGGAAGGTATCGGCTACCACTTTAAAAGTAGGCACATCAGGCAGCAGCTTACCGCTTACCATAGATACCAGGTGAATCAGATGCGAATAATATTGTACTTCTTTAAATGCTTTAACCTCTACCTGCTCACAATGGCGACTCAGGTCGTTACGAGCAAGGTCAACCAGCATCACGTGCTCAGCCGATTCTTTGGGATCATTCTTTAAATTGAAGGCCAGCTCTGCATCCTTCGCGTCGTCGCCGCTGCGTTTAAAGGTGCCAGCGATAGGGTAGATAGTGGCCCGGCGATCTTTAATCGTGATCTGCGCTTCAGGCGATGAACCGAAGATCCTGAAATCGCCGTAATCAAAATAAAACAGGTAAGGCGATGGGTTGATAGAACGCAGCGCGCGATACACATTAAACTCATCGCCGGTAAACTGTTTCGAGAACGCTCTTGAAGGCACGATCTGGAACACATCGCCACGATAAATATGCTGCTTCATTTTCTCAACAATGGCGATGAAATCCTCGTTGGTTAAATTCGACTGCTCCCCGGCCGAGCTTTGGAAGGTATACTCGGGAAAGTTTTTGTTTTTGATCAGGTCGTGTATCCTATCAAGCCCGGTATTCTCTGCCTCGCCTTCATAACGGTTCTGGAAAATATACAGCTCGTTTTTAAAGTGATCAATAGCGATGATATAGCGATAGATGTGATACTGCATAGTAGGTATTTTACGGGCAGTATTATCGCTTTTTTTAAGGCGGATGGTTTCAAAATGCTCAACCGCTTCATGGGTAAAATAACCGAAGAGGCCGTTGGCTGTAATTTTCAGCGCCAGGTCGGTTGTTTCAAAAGCGTTCAGGAAATTATTAATATGGCTGATCAGTTCAAACTGGCCTTCATCAAAATGCTCGGCGGTACCATCTGGGTATTGCTTGTCCAGCTTGCCGTTGTTAAGCGTCATGCCACCTATAGGGTCGCAGCACACAAAACTTAAGCTGTTTTCGCGGCTATGATAGTCGGAGCTTTCCAATAGTAATGAATTAGGGAAAATATCGCGTAAGCGTAAATAAATACTTACCGGTGTGGTAGTGTCTGCAAGCAGCTTTTTATAGGTGGTTATAATTTTGTACTTTTTCATGTAAATGTTAAAAATTGTTGTAAAACAAAAAACCCGGCGGATGAGGGTCGCCGGGTTTTTGTATTAGGTTTACAATTGATTAGTGTCGCTGATCAAAAGCATAGTCCGGCTGCCCAATTTAATTGGTGCCACCAGCTGTTTATTTTATTGTTTTTGATCATTGTGGACGCAAATTTATAAAGAAATTTGAATTAGCAAATTTTTTCTGAACTTTTTTTCAACTATTTTAAGATAGAAATTTTGCCTGCAGCCAAAGCGCCAATAATTATAAGCAGTGAAATGCCATAAAACAGGGCAATTGTTTTGTGTTTAACCTCGGGCAATACCACCTTTTTTGAGCGGCTGTACCCTACAGTTATAATAGCGATGGCGATTATCATAGCAAACCAATGCTCTACCGTAAAATAGCGGGTAGTGGGGTCTTTCATCGTGTTGCTATTAAACTGTACCAGAGGGCTTAAAAAGTATAATACAATGCCGATCAACAATTGGGTGTGTGCCGATATCATGGCAAACAAATTGGTTAAACGGTTGCCGTTGGTATAGGGGCGTTTGCCCAGCCAACCCAGCAGCGCCATTAAAATGGCGTAAATAAACAATACCATTACTACAAACCGGAATCCCGAATGCAGCTCCTGAACAAAACTGTATGCGCTCATATGTTGAAAAGTTTTGACGAATATACAATAAAAGATAAAGCAGATTTATGATCGCCTGAAAATCTTAATATTCAAATGAACTTGCACAAAAAAAGCGAATATTAATATTCGCTTTCTAAGTTTGCTGCCGCGGCTTCATCCAGAAACCACTCTACCTCGCCGGTGATCGAGTCGATCAGCTGGGCCGGGTAGTTTTCAATATCCTCTTCGTCTTCCAGTACGTGATGTACGGCTTCGGCTTTGCCTTCGCCATAAACTAAAAAGGCAATGTATTTAGCCTCGTTAATTAATGGCGCATTTAGGGTGATGCGGTATACCTGTTGATCTTCCAGCCAAACTTCTTTTACCGATGGGGTAACATCATGTAAAACCGGCGTGTATGGGAACAACGACGCCGTATGCGAGTTATCGCCTAAACCCAGTAGCACCAGGTCAAAGCTCATTTCGCCGTCATCAAAAAACTCCGCTATTTCTTCGGCGTATTTTTGTGCTGCTTCTTTTGGCGCAAGCGTGGTATCAACCGGGAATATATTTGCGGCATCAATAAACAAAGGCTCAAATAAGGCCTTTTTAGCCATCAGGTAATTGCTGTCCTTATCAGTTTGCGGCACGTTGCGTTCATCGCCAAAAAAGAAATAAACTTTGCCCCACTCAACGCTATCGGCATAGGTAGTTGAGGCCAGCAGTTCATACAGTTTTTTAGGTGAGCTGCCACCTGACAGGGCTACGGTAAATTTATTATTCGCGGCGATAGACTCATTAGCGATCTTAACAAAGTAATCGGCTAACGCGGCAAGCGTTTCGTCGGCGGTGTTGAATATGTTTAAGTTCATTTTGCCCCCTCTAAATCTCCCCCGGCAGGGGAGACTTTTTAATTTATGTTTTATTTTTCTACTTAATTATTTATTTAAAGCCCTCCCTTCCGGGGAGGGTTGGGAGGGACTTTTTACTTTTTACCATTCAACGGTAAGGTGAACCAGGTGAAACCGTCACGTGCTATTAAAGCCTCGGCGCTTTCAGGGCCCCAGGCACCCGCTGTATAGTTGGGGAAGTTGAGGCTCTTTTTGTTGGTCCAGGTGCTTAGTATCGGCATGATCAAATCCCAGGCGGCTTCTATCTGGTCGCCGCGCATAAACAAGGTTTGATCGCCCAGCATGGTGTCCAGCAACAGGGTTTCGTAAGCCTCCGGCGTTTGGTTGCTGTACGTGCCTTTGTAGTCAAATACCATATCAACGGTATTCAGTATCATATCCAATCCCGGGCGCTTAGCCTGTACCTGTAAACGGATGCTCATTTCAGGCTGTATGCTGATGATGAGCCTGTTTTGCTGCCAGCTTTCGGCTGCCTCGGTAGGGAATATTTTGTGCGGAACGTCTTTAAACTGAATAGATATAACAGACGAGCTTTGGTGCAACCTTTTACCGGTACGCAGGTAAAAAGGTACGCCTTGCCAGCGCCAGTTGTCAACAAAAAATTTAATAGCTGCAAAGGTTTCGGTGTTCGAGTTCGGGTCAACCTTTGGTTCTTCGCGGTAGCCCGGTACTTCCTTGCCTTCCATCCAGCCTTTGGCATACTGGCCACGCACGGCCGACATACGCACATCCTCCGGCGAGAAGCGGCGCATAGCGCGCAATACATCCACCTTGCGGTTGCGTACCTCATCGGCGTTAAAATTAACCGGAGTTTCCATGGCAATTAAGCAAAGCAATTGCAACAGGTGATTCTGGATCATATCACGCATAGCGCCCGATCCGTCGTAATAATCGCCGCGGTCCTCCACGCCCAATGATTCGGTAACCGATATTTGTACATGCTCAATATAATTACGATTCCATATCGGCTCTAAAATAGAGTTGGCAAAACGGAACGTCATGATATTTTGAACAGTTTCTTTACCCAGGTAGTGGTCAATGTGGTAGATCTGTTTTTCATCAAACAAGGCAGCCAGTGATTTATTCAGCTCTCTTGCCGACTCCAGGTCATGGCCAAAAGGTTTCTCGATAACTACACGGTTCTTTTCAACATCGGTAGTCAATTTAGCTTTAACCAAATTAGCGGTAATGATAGGGAAGAATGAAGGTGCTACAGCCAGGTAATAAATTACGTTGGCTTTAACATTCCACTCGGCGTTGTGCGCATCTATGCGTTTACCAAACTCTTTATAAGTTTCCGCGTCTTTCGCGTCAGATACCTGGTAAAAAATGTTTTTTTCAAATTCTGCCCATTTCTCTTTAGTGGCTTTACCGCTGCGCGAGAAATTATTGATATCCTCATTCAGGTTTTTCCTGAACTGCTCGTCAGTCAGTTGGGTACGGCCGGTGCCGATGATAGAGAACTGTTTTGGCAGCCATCCGTCCAAAAAAAGATTATATAATGCCGGTGCAAGTTTACGTGCGTTTAAGTCGCCGGTACCGCCAAATATTACAAATATAGTTGGCTCTGATTTCATTGTAGACATGATAATATTTCGGTTAATATTAATTTTTAGGTACCCATTGTGTATGGAAAGTTCCTTCTTTCCCGATCAGTTCATAAGTATGCGCGCCAAAATAGTCACGTTGTGCCTGTATCAGGTTTGATGGCATACGGCCGCTGCGGAAAGCATCAAAATAGCTCAGCGACTCAGCATAGCATGGCGCAGCAATGCCAGCTGCCGTAACAGCCGATACTACAGTACGTGCACCGTCAACAGCGCTTTTTACTTCGTTAGCTACGCCGTTGTCTAACAACAGATGCTCTAATCCTGGGTTAGCCTGGAATGCATTATAAATATCATTCAGGAAAATAGAGCGAATAATGCAACCGCCTCTCCATATTTTAGCGATCTCGTCTAATTTCAAGTCGTATCCATACTCGGCAGATGCTCTTGAAAGCATATGTATACCTTGTGAGTAGGTAATGATCATGTTGAAGTAAAACGCCTGCTCTAATGATTTTAAGAACGCGTCTTTATCAGCGCTCAATTGAGCTTTAACACCACCATAAATACCTTCGGCTTTAACGCGCAACGCTTTGTATTTTGAAAGATCGCGCATGGAAACTGATGAATCAATAGTTGGGATAGGAGCCTGAAGGTCCATAGCCACTTGCGATGTCCATTTACCGGTACCTTTTGCACGGGCTTCGTCTTTTATATCATCTAATAATAAATGATCGGTGCCCGGTGCTTTGTATTGGAAAACATCGCGGGTAACTTCCAGCAGGAATGATTTTAAACGGCCATCGTTCCATTCTTTAAATATTTCACCAGCGGCTGTATTATCTAAGCCCAAACCTTTTTTCAATATCTCGTAGGTTTCGGCAATTAATTGCATAATACCATACTCAATACCGTTGTGTACCATTTTAACAAAGTGACCTGCAGCACCAGGGCCGCAATACGTAACACATGGCGCGCCATCAACTTTAGCGGCAATGGCCTCTAAAATAGGTTTCATTACAGCATAGGCATCCTTGTCGCCACCCGGCATCATGCTCGGGCCTTTGCGTGCACCCTCTTCACCACCCGATACACCCATACCAAAAAAGTGGATGCCTTTACCTTCCAGGTATTCAACCCTGCGATTGGTATCTAAAAAGTACGAGTTACCACCATCGATGATCAGGTCGCCTTTATCCAGTAAGGGCAATAGTTCTTCAATAACATCATCAACAATTTTACCGGCTGGCACCAGCATCATAATAGCGCGCGGGCTGTTCAGGCTCGATACAAATTCTTTTACATCGCTAAAACCTTTCAAATTGCCGTGCTTGCTTTCCTGTTCTAACAAAGCGCCTTTGCTGGCATCCTTATCAAAACCGGCGCCTTTTACGCCATGGTCGCCCATGTTTAACAGCAGGTTTCGGCCCATGGTGCCCAGGCCAATCATGCCAAAATCATATTTATCTGGTGTGCTCATATTATTTGTTGTGATTTTCTTCTTTTAATTGTTGTAATATTTTTTTGGTCGTTTCAAGGTCGGTATGCTGAAAAGCGCGGATACCCAATTTTTCGGCTGCCCGCACAAACATAATGCGATCATCAAAATAAACGCACTGTGTTGGGTTAACCTGGGCTATACCCATAGCCAGGTTAAATATAGCCGGATCGGGTTTGCGCAGCTTTACTTCGCATGAAGATACGAAGGCATCAAAAAACTCATGCAGCTTAAATTTCTTCACGCGGTAATCATTCAGTTCTTTGCCTTCGTTGTTGATAGATATGATACGGAAACCACAATTCTTTTTCCACTCTTTCAGCCATTGCAGCGTGCCGGCAAGCTCGATGGATTGCGCGTACATAAACTCCTTAAAATCTTCACGCGGAAAATCTCTCGGATGATTAAATATCACCGTATCCAGGTACTGATCGAGCGTAATGCTGCCAATTTCATATACGTTAAATATGAAAGTGTGCAGCTCTTTTATCTCTTCGTAATCCAGCCCGAATTTTTCGGCTGCCGCTTTGCGCGATTCATGCCCCCAACCGTTAGTTAACAGGATACCGCCAATGTCAAAAAAGAGGATCTTAAGGTCGTTGCTTTCCATTATCCCGACGCTTATTTTACCTGGC
>DATJJI010000132.1:0-76009 GCA_035492275.1 Mucilaginibacter sp. | reverse complement strand
CGCGCAGCGTAATATTGATAACCATCTTTTGCCCAGTAAAGCGGGCCGGCCCCGCGTTGGGCCATTGCTTCGTTTTGCGAAAATGCAAACAATAAAAAACCAATTACGGTTGTTAAGTGTCTAAATTTAACAGTCATTTGTTAATGCTTTAGTTGAATAAATAATGAGATCAGCAATTGGGCGTTAATTTAGTATTTTAAGCCCATATTGCAGCGGGTATATACAACATAAGCCTGCTTGGTACCCTGGTAACTATCAAAATAAAAAATCTGTGAAAAAGAAACTCTTTTTATCTGCCTGCCTCATATTAACTGTATTATTCACTTACGCGCAGGCAGACCGCAGCGACTCGTTTATTCGCGACAGCCTTGATGTATATGTGAACCGGGCGCTAACCAACTGGCGCATACCCGGTGCTGCCGTTTGTATAGTAAAAGATGGTAAAGTTGTAGTGATGAAAGGCTATGGCACCAAAGAATTGGGCCTGCCCGATAAGGTAGATGAAAACACACTTTTCATGATAGGCAGTAACACCAAAGCATTTACCGCTACCGCGCTTGCCATGCTGCAGGACGAAAAAAAGCTTTCGCTGGATGATCATGTAAGTAAATACATACCCAATTTTACGCTGGACAACAAAGCTGCAGGCGAGCAGGTTATTATCCGCGACCTGCTGTGCCATCGCCTTGGTTTTAAAACCTTTCAGGGCGATTTTACCTTTTATAACAGTAATCTTACCCGCCAGCAGATCATTGATAAGCTGGAGCACATGAAAGCCACCTATCCGTTCAGGACCAAGTGGGGGTATACCAATTCGGCATTCTTAACTGCAGGTGAGATCATCCCGAAGGTAACCGGCAAATCATGGGAGGATTATTTGAAGCAGTATATTTTTGCGCCGCTGGGCATGGGTAATACCCTGGCATCAACAGAAGAGATGCCACGGTCATTAAATAAAACGGCCCCGCATACTATTGTCGACGAAAGACTGGTTACCATACCTTACGCGCAATTAAACGGCTTGGCTCCCGCGGCAAGTATCTGCTCATCGGTAAATGATATGAGCAAGTGGGTGATGGCCCTGTTAAACAACGGGAAGGTGGGCACCCGGCAGGTAATACCTTTTGCCGCTATACAGGCCACCCGGCAGGCGCAGGATATTGTTGGCGGCATACGCCATTTAAACGGGGAAACCAATTATGAGCTGTACGGATTAGGCTGGTTTTTGCAGGATTATTCGGGCCACCGTTTGGTGATGCATGATGGCGGGGTTAATGGCTACGTATCGTCAGTAACACTGGTTCCGCAGGATCATTTGGGGATAGTGATATTAACCAATACCGACCAGAATGAATTTTATGAGGCCCTGCGCTGGGAAATTATGGATGCCTATTTTAAGCAACCATACCGCAATTACAGCGATGTTTATCTGAACAATTATAAAACACAAGTTGCCGATGAACAAAAGATCAATAAAAAACTGCGCGACTCGGTAGCGATGAATTTACAACCGGCCATGCCGATACAAAACTATACCGGTAAATATGTCAACGATCTGTATGGTACACTTACCATAACTCCAGGCGAAGGAAACGACCTGGAAGTTAGATTTGAGCATCACCCAAAAATGTACCTGCATTTACAGCCTATAGGCGGCAATCGTTTTTATGGCGTATTTTCTGACCCTGAATATGGCAAAACCGTTTTACCCTTCACATTTCAAAACGGAAAGATATCCAGTGTGCGAATTAAGGTGGCCGATTTTATTGAATCAGACCCGTACGAATTCAAGAAAGTAAATTAAGCGGTTAATTAAAGCCTTGTAAGGTAATAGTATACATGGTAACGGTATTGGCTGGTATGGCGCCGTGTGCCGTAGTACCGTAAGCCAATCCTGATGGAATGATCAATAAAATAGTGCCACCGGTACCAATTTTACTTAAACCTATTTGCCAGCCTACAATCAGGCTGCCCAAAGGAGAAAAATAACTGCTTGCTCTTGAGTCAACCTGGGTGCCATCTAATAAAGAAGCGGTATAGTTAACGGTTATATTAGACGTATTGGTTGGATGCGCGCCGGTGCCCGGATTTATGATCTGGTAATACAAACCTGAGGGATCCTTCGTTATCTGGCCTGAAACATAACTTTTTATATAAGTTTGTATAAGTGCATCATCAGTTGCTGCCTGCGCGGCTGCATCAGCATCGGCATTAGATGATTTTTTACAGGCCGATAAAGCAATTACAAAAAACCCCAACAGTATTAAATATCTTTTCATTTTATTATAATTTGAATATAAGCCTGATTAATAGAAACCGATCAAATCAACCGTGTAAGCCAGCACAGAGTTGGCCGGTATGGTGAACTGATCTGTATTGCCATAAGCCAAAGCAGATGGTACATATATAATTATACGGCCGCCGGTACCAATTTTAGGTATCCCTATCTGTAAACCCTTAACCAGGTTTGAAAGCTTAAAGCTCACCACATCAACATGGTCAAAAGTTATTCCGTTTAAAAATATATTAGTGTAAGTTATCTGTACGGTCGATGTTGAAATAGGGTTACCCGTTCCCTTTGTTACTATCTGGTAATAAATTCCTGATGGATCTTTTGTCGCGGTAAGTTTATTAGCCTTTAAATACGCCTGTATTTTCGCATCGTCAATTGCAGCCTGATCGGTAGTAACGTCTGATTTCTGGCAGGCCGATAAACCTAAAACAAACAAACTAAAAAATAATATAAGGTGTTTTTTCATGAAGGATTTACTTTACAACCGCTAAATAACTTAAATTGTACTTAAAAATTACAAAAGAGGCTAAAATTTAACTTTTTTAACATTTCCAGCGAAATTACAAAATATAATCCGTTGTTAAGTTTGCCTGTTAGCAAGGTTAATTGCTGAACGTTATTAAATGTATATCAAAAACCACTACTGTATTGGGGGCAATTGTTGCATAAGTGCGGTTACCATAAGCTAATGATGATGGTATAAAGAGTTTTATTTCGCCGCCGGGAGCAATTTTAGGTAAGCCTATTTGCCAGCCTTGTATCGCGCTTGTTAAATAAACCACAATATCCTGCTGCTGATCAAACACCGAGCCATCTAACCGACTACCGGTATAAGCAACTTCAACAGTAGAGGTAGATTGAGGGGGAGCGCCACTACCGGAGTTAACCACCTGATAATAAAGGCCGGAAGCATCTTTAGTGGCAATTATGTTATTAAGCTTAAGATACGTTTGTATATCCTGGTCATCTTTCGCATTCTGCGCGCTTTGGTCAAATCCTTTTTTGCAGGATGATAAAGAAATAAGCGCTATACTAAAAAGTAAAAAATATTTTCTCATATCTTGATTTTAACCTTATAACTGATTTTATATTTAAAAATTATAAAGAGAATATAAAATTTAACAAATTTCCTAATTAGACGTTTTTATTTTCAATTCGTTTAATTGGGTATCAGCAATTGTTGATGGCGAATCGATCATTACATCGCGGCCCGAATTGTTTTTAGGGAATGCGATCACATCACGGATAGAATCCAATCCCGCGAATATAGAGCAAAGGCGATCGAAACCGAAAGCAATACCACCATGCGGCGGCGCGCCATACTCGAAAGCGTCCATTAAAAAGCCGAATTGCTTTTGCGCTTCTTCGGTGCTAAAGCCCAGATGCTTAAACATTAATGCCTGTAAAGCGCGGTCATGTATACGGATAGAACCACCGCCTATTTCGGTACCGTTTATCACCAGGTCATAGGCATTGGCGCGAACATCGCCGGGGTTGGTATCAAGCAGTTCAATATCTTCCGGTTTTGGTGACGTGAACGGATGGTGCATAGCGTGGTAACGCTCGGTTTCTTCATCCCATTCTAACAGCGGGAAATCAAGCACCCAAAGTGGTGCATATGTATTTTTATCGCGTAAGCCCAAACGGCTGCCCATTTCAAGGCGCAATTCATTTAATTGCTTGCGTACCTTATCGGCAGTGCCGGCTAAAACCAGCATTAAATCACCTTGCTCGGCTTCGAAAGCTGCAGCCCAGTTGGTCAGGTCGTCTTCGGTATAAAATTTATCTACTGATGATTTTAGCGTGCCGTCGGTATTATAACGGCAATAGATCATGCCGGTAGCACCAATTTGCGGGCGTTTTAACCATTCGGTCAGCTCATCAATTTGTTTACGGGTGTATTCGGCGCAGCCTTTGGCATTAATTCCAACTACCAGTTCGGCATTATCAAATATGCCCAGGCCCTTGCCTTTTACAATGTCATTCAGCTCAACAAACTGCATCCCGAAACGGATGTCGGGTTTGTCTGAACCATATAAACGCATCGCGTCGGCATATTGCATGCGCGGGAAATCATTAAACTCAATACCTTTTACCGTTTTAAACAGGTGGCGGGTTAAGCCTTCAAAAATATTCAGGATATCCTCCTGGGTGATGAAGGACATTTCGCAATCTATCTGGGTAAACTCCGGCTGGCGGTCGGCACGCAGGTCCTCGTCCCTGAAACATTTTACGATCTGAAAATAACGGTCAAATCCGCTTACCATCAGCAATTGCTTAAAAGTTTGCGGCGATTGGGGCAAAGCGTAAAACTCGCCGGGGTTCATGCGGCTTGGCACCACAAAATCACGCGCGCCTTCCGGGGTCGATTTGATCAGTACCGGGGTTTCAACCTCGATAAAGTTCAGCATATCCAGGTACTTGCGTATCTCCTGCGCCATTTTATGACGCAGCACCATATTGTTGCGTATTGGGTTACGGCGCAGGTCAAGATAACGGTATTTGGCCCGCAGCTCTTCGCCGCCATCGGTATCATCCTCAATTAAAAACGGCGGAATTTTAGCTGCGTTTAATACTTCTATAGCTTCAACGGCTATTTCAATTTCGCCGGTGGGTATTTTGGTGTTCTTGTTGGTACGTTCAATTACCTTGCCGCTCACTTTAATCACAAACTCGCGGCCCAGGGTGCGGCTGGTTTCACGCAGGGCCGCATCGGTATCGATGTTTAGCACCAGTTGCGTTAGGCCGTAACGGTCGCGCATGTCAATAAATGTGGTTCCGCCCAGGTCGCGCGATTTTTGCACCCATCCGCATAAAATTACTGATTGGCCTAAATGGCTGATATTTAGTTCGCCGCAGGTATGTGTTCGTAGCATAGTAACGTGTTTGTAAAGTTCGCAAAAGTACATTTTTGAGGTGAAAGCAGAAAGGTAAAAGTAAAAGGTTTGTTATGGGGCAAATGAATGATTGAGTACAGGGAGTTCAACCCCGTTTTACATTTTCAATGTATTGCTCCAGCTTTACAGTAACCGTATCGCCGGCATCTTTTTTAATGGCTTTTCTGATTTCGGCTTTAATAGGCAACCAATGGGTGCCATCTCCTGCAGCCATAAATGAACTTTTAAAGGGATATTCATCAACTTTTCCACTGACTTTTACTAACCCTCGTGTTCCAAAAAATGATATGGATTCAGGCCATACCACATACGTCTTGCCACCTTTGGCTGGGCTTTTTTGTAAAACGGCTGTAAACTCCTGGTTAAGCATTACACAAATCTAAATAATAATAATTCGAAATGTATTTATACATTTGCCCCATAATTCTCAAGGGGTGCCTTGTTTTGGGATAGCAAAATATCGCTGCAGCATATTTTACCAAACTGAAAGACAGGCTGAGATCAAACCCATTGTTTTGGATTATCCAAATGTAGAGACGCAATACTTTGCGTCTTTAACAGGAGACACAAGGTATTGTGTCTCTACAAAATCCAAAACATGCACCTGATCCGGGTAATGCCGGCGTAGGGAGAGGTAATAAGTTAAGTGTACTGTGCATTCAACCCTGGTGGGCAGATGGTTTAACATTGTTTATTAATAACACATTTTGAAAAATTTATTCACGGCATTATTTGCCCTGCTGCTGCCTGTCCTGGCATCGGCCCAATTCTCTGTATCAGGGAAAATTACTGACCAGCAAACCGGCGAAGCACTGCCCGGCGCCACCATCATCCTAAAAAATAAAACCGTAAATACCGAAGCCGCAGCTAACGGCAGTTATCGTATTGACAATTTAACCGGCGGAACCTACACCCTGTCGGTTAGCTACATCGGCTATCAAACTGCAACAAAAATCATAACCGTAACCGGTAACGCGACCCATGATTTTGCATTGGTACATGGTGCCATCATGACCGAGGAAGTTACCGTTAATGCCACCCGCGCATCGGCCAAATCGCCTACGGCTTTTACCAATCTGGATAAAAAGGATATCGAAAAAAACAACTCGGGCCGTGGGTTTGAGTATTTACTGGAGCAAACACCATCAACCGTAGTCACCTCGAACGCAGGTGCGGGTGTGGGTTATACCAGTATCCGCATTCGCGGATCGGACGCTACTCGCACTAATGTTACCCTTAATGGTATCCCGCTAAATGATGCTGAAGATCAGGGCGTGTACTTTGTCGACCTGCCTGATCTGGCTTCATCTGTTGATAATATACAGGTGCAACGTGGTGTAGGTACTTCAACAAACGGTGCCGGAGCTTTTGGCGCAAGTATCAATATACAAACCACCACCCGTCATGATACGGCTTATGCCGAACTGAATAACTCGGCCGGCTCATACGGAACGGTTAAGAATACGGTTAGCGTGGGTACGGGTTTATTAGGCGGGCATTATAGTTTTGATGGCCGTTTATCAAATATGCGGTCTGATGGTTACATCGATCGTTCTGGCTCCACGCTTAAGTCGTTCTTTTTAAGCGGGGCCTATTATGGCGAAAAAAGTGTGCTGCGTTTAAATGTGTTCAGCGGCTACGAACAAACTCACCAGGCCTGGGACGGCGTGCCCGAGGATAGCGTGAATTTCGGCAACCGAAAATATAACGAGCTGGGTTACATCGCATCAAGCAATACCTATTACAAGAACCAAACCGATAATTATAACCAGAATTATTACCAGTTGCTATACAACCAACAGCTAAGCCCGGGCCTGTCATTTAGCGGGGCTTTGCACTATACGCGAGGATATGGTTATTACGAAGAATATGTAAATGATGCCGCTTTGAGCGACTATGGTATTACCCCGGTAACCATCGGCGGCACCGTTATTGACAAAACCGACCTGGTGCGCCGCTTATGGTTAAGCAATGATTTTTACGGAGCTACCTATAATCTGAATTATAAGCCCGATAATAAGCTCGACCTGACATTGGGAGGAGCCTATAATGAATACAAGGGCCAGCATTATAACAATATTGAGTGGACGCAACAAAGCACCAACATTCCGCCCGATTATGAGTACTCAAGCAACAATGCCAAAAAAACCGACTTCAATATTTTTGGCCGGGCCGAATATCACGTTGGTAAGGTGTTGTTTTATGGCGATGTTCAATACCGCCATATCTACTACTCATTTTTAGGGTTCGATCAAAACCTGAATAATGTGCAGCAGGCGGTAACGCTCAACTTTTTTAACCCCAAGGTGGGTATTACTTATGATCTGGATGATCATAACAATATATATGCCTCATTCGCTATTGGCAATCACGAGCCTAACCGCAGTGATTTTGTGAACTCATCGCCCAGCAGCCGCCCTAAAGCCGAGAATTTGAAAGATTTCGAAGCCGGATACCGCGTTAGCCAAAAAAACTTTAGCGCGGGCATTAACGGATTTTATATGCTGTATAAAAATCAACTGGTATTGACCGGATCGTTGGATGATGTTGGCGAATCTATCCGCACTAACATAAAAGACAGCTACCGCGCAGGCATAGAGGCTTACGGGAAAGTAAAAATAGCCGAACCCTTAAGCTGGGCAGCCAATGCAACCTTAAGTGCTAATAAGGTTAAAAACTTTAGTCAGTTCATAGAAAATTATGATACGGGTAACCTTGACGAAAACAAATATGGTACAACAGATATTGCGTACTCACCAAACCTTACCGCGTCGAGCACCATCAGCTATCAGCCTTTAAAAAACACCGAGATCGCTTTTGTCAGCAAATATGTTAGCCGTCAGTACCTGGATAACACCTCAACTCAAAGCCGCTCGCTGCCGCAATATTTTGTGAACGATGTGCGGTTGAACTATAATTTCAGTATCAAAGGCATTAAAAATATTGGCATTGGTTTGTTGATCAATAATGTGTTTAGCACCAAATACCAGTCGGACGGGGCTACTTACCCGGATGTTGAAAATGGCAAGGTGGCTAATAACAATTATTTCTATCCGCAGGCACCGATTAACTTTTTAGCTTCATTGAATTTAAGGTTCTGATGCAAAGTTGGATCAACATATTTATACAGCAGTTACAGCAAACCACTTTACTGGAGTGGCTTGCTGTAATTTTAAGCGTAGCCGAGGTATTATTGGCCAGGATTAACAACGTGTGGTTGTATCCAACAGGTATTTTAGGTACATTTATTGGCATGTATGTTTTACTGGTTGCCGGTTTATATGCCGAATCGATCCTGAATGTGTATTACATTGTGATGAGTGTTTACGGCTGGTACTTTTGGTTAACCAAGCAAAATAAGGTTGAGGTAAAAATATCATGGTCTACCCGTAAGGAATGGATTATTACACTGCTTATTGTTTTTGTTGGATGGTTGCTATTGTACCTGGTGCTTAAAAACTTTACCACATCGAATGTACCTGTTTGGGATTCGTTTGTGTCGTCGACAGCATGGGCGGGCATGTGGCTGCTGGCTCGCCGCAAAATTGAGAACTGGATATTGCTGAATATCAGTAACTTTTTTGCTGTTCCGTTGTTGTTCTATAAAAAGCTACCGCTATTTGCACTGCTTACACTCTTCCTCTTTATCATAGCTATCTGGGGTTATTTTGAATGGGTTGCTATTTCCCGTAAAGAAAAGCCCGCAGCCGAACCGGTTTAAATCTATTAAAATGGAAAAAATTACGCACCCATCTGCTTTTTTAAAGCAGGAATGGCAATTGCTGATAAGAAACACCGCGACCGAAGCTGAAGAACTGGAAATGCTGCACCCGGAGCAACTGGCATTGATCTATAAGCAAAAGTGGTTCAAGGCTTTGGTACCAACTATGTATGGCGGATTAGGCCTTTCCCTGCCGGGATTGGTACGGCTGCAGGAATCGTTGAGCTGGGCCGATGGCAGTTTTGGTTGGGTGTTTACCTTGTGTTGTGGCGCGGGTTGGTTTGCCGGATTTATAGACAAAAGCATTGCCCCGGTTATTTTTAACGGCGAATACACCTGCCTTGCCGGAAGCGGCGCGCTAACGGGCGAAGCGATCAAGGTTAATAACGGATACCGTATAAGCGGACAATGGAACTATGCCAGCGGGGCCCATCATGCTACGCATTTTACAGCCAATTGTATCATTAAAAACGCGGACGGAACCGTGGTGAACGAGAACGGAAAGCCACTGGTATCATCCTTTATATTTGATAAAAAAGATGTAAAGCTGCTGTCAACCTGGAAATATATAGGTATGATCGCTACCGGGAGCAATTCATTTAAGGTCGAAAATTTACCGGTCGCTAAAAACAGGAGCTTTAAAATTGACCCGGCGCATGCCACCTTACCGGGCAAGCTATATCAATATCCTTTTCATCAGCTGGCCGAGGCAACCCTGGCCGCGAACCTGATGGGCATGGCTATACATTTTACCGACCTGGCCGAAGAGATCATTAAAGAAAGATGCGCGACTAAATATACAGCAGCGCAAAAAGAAGAAATAACAGGGAAGCTAAAAGCCATCAAAACAAACATCAGTAACTTACGCGCAGGTTTTTATGACGCCGTTGATGTTTCATGGGGAAATACTACTGAAGACCATTTAAACCAGGTAAGTATAAACAGCCGCCAATTAGCCAAAGCCGCCCGTAACAGTGTCGACGAAATATATCCTTATTGCGGCTTACTGGCCGCGTCGCCTGATACGGAGATCAACCGCGTTTGGCGCGATCTGCATACAGCAAGCCAGCATACACTGCTGGTTTTTGAAAGTTAACAAAGGGTTACAATTACATTAACTTAACGCAAATATCATACAGGGTTTTAATTATCTTGCAGATATTTGCGCTTTCAACCCCTTTTTGCAATGAAGATCAAAAATCTGCTGCTTATTACATTTGCCTTAATTACTGTTTCTGTATCGGCACAATCAAAAAAGAAAATAATAGCTGCTAAAGCGGTAACTACGGCAACTGCCGGATCGAATGAGCTGGCCCGTCCTAAATTGGTGGTGGGTATTGTGGTCGACCAAATGCGTTGGGATTACCTGTACCGTTATTATGCGCGTTATGGCGACGCTGGCTTTAAGCGTTTATTAAATGAAGGTTTCAGCTGTGAGAACACCAATATTGATTATATACCAACTGTTACCGCCGCCGGGCACACGGCAGTTTATACCGGCTCGGTTCCGGCTATTCACGGTATAGCAGGTAATGATTTTATTATACAGGCCACCGGCAAATCCATGTATTGCACAGACGATACCACTGTGCAGTCGGTAGGCGCCATCGGCAAAACCGGACAAATGTCGCCACGTAACCTGCTGGCCACCACCGTTACTGATGAACTGCGTTTAGCTACCAACTTTCAATCAAAAGTAATTGGCATCGCGTTAAAAGACCGCGGAGGTATTTTACCTGCCGGCCATACCGCGAACGCGGCCTATTGGTTTGATGATAAAAGCGGCAACTGGATAACCAGTACCTACTATATGAAAGAGTTGCCGCAGTGGATGAAAGATTTTAACGATCAGAAAATTCCGGAAACATATTTAAAACTGGATTGGGCCACACTTTACCCGATAGATACGTACACCCAAAGCACGGCTGATGATAATAAATATGAAGGTGCCTTTAAGGGAATGGATAAACCAACGCTGCCGGTAAAAACATCGGCCATGTATAAAGGTAATTTAGGGCTGATACGCAGCACACCTTACGGAAACACCATGACGCTTGACCTGGCTGTTGCTGCCATAAATGGCGAACAATTAGGCACACGCAACGCGACAGATTTCCTGGCGCTAAGCCTATCATCTACCGATTATGTTGGCCACCAGTTTGGTGTTAACGCGATCGAGATTGAAGATACTTACCTGCGTTTAGACCGCGACATAGCCAACTTTTTAACCTACCTGGATGCCAAAATTGGCAAAGGAAAATACACCGTATTTTTAACTGCCGACCACGGCGCGGCTCATAACTCTGCTTTTTTGCAGGATAATAACATCCCGGCAGGCGTTTGGGATGACGCTGTTTCGCTGAAAGATATGAATACCTACTTGGCGGATAAATATAAAATTGATGGCCTGGTATTGAGCTTTAATAATTACCAGGTTAATTTTAACTATTCTATTATCAACTACCTGCACCTTGACGAGAACGCCTTAAAAAATGAGTGTATCACCTACCTGGAGAAGTTGCCTTACGTGGCATTCGCGGTTGATATGAACAAGGTACAAACCGCTAATATCCCCGAAGAGCTGCGTACGCGTATTATAAACGGTTATAACAGGGAACGCAGCGGCGCTATACAGATTATTTTAAAACCCGCGTGGTTTACTGGCCACGGCACAAACGACAAAGGCCCTACCGGTACCACCCACGGCACCTGGAACCCATATGATGCACATATCCCGCTGGTATTTATGGGATGGGGCATTGAGCATGGTACCCTTATACGCCCAACACACATGACCGACATTGCACCAACCGTTGCCGCCTTATTGCACATACAGGCACCAAACGGATCGGTAGGTGTGCCTATAAGCGAGGTTATAAAAAAATAGATATATAATTTTGTCATTTCGAACTAAGAGAGAAATCTTAAACGTGCGATGGGGAGCCTGTCTGTTTTATAAGATTTTTTCGCTATCGCTCAAGAGAATAGTTCTCTCTTCGTTCGAAATGACAATGTATTTTATTTCAGGGATAAATTACCTTTGTGCGTAAAAACATTCACCATGTCATCCCATCACATTGTTCGTGAAAAGCAGGAGCCGGCACTTTTAGTGCTGGGCATGGATAATTTTGATGATGAATTGCTGGGGCAGTTATTAGAATGGAGCCCTACGTTGATCGCGACCCCCGTAGTTGCCGAAAAGCTGATCTCCAATGGTATTAAAATCGACCTGATCATTACCGATGAAATGGATGAGGATCTGCAATCGGACGTTAAACAACTGTCTGTTAACGGGCAAACCGCAGCTTTATCTGCACTAAATTATTTAATAAATAAAGGTTATCCTGCCGTTAATATAGTAACGGATGAGTTTAATATTAATGAATATTTGCCGTTCACATCAAAAATAAATCTGGTTATATTTTACGACAGGCAAAAAATATATGCAATTACACCGGGTTTTAGCAAATGGAAACCGGCGCACGAGATCATAACATTGTTATCAGTACCTGAAGGGTTGCAAATAACAGGGCTCGAAAAGATCAGCCAAAATACGTATAAAACAGCAGCGGATGGGTTTTTTACTATGCAATTTGAAGGTCAAAATATATTGATCGCGGAGCAATTATAAACTCTTTCATTTATTGGCTGTTATGCATCAACACATATTAATAAAATTACCGTTATTATTGTGTTAATTTTAATTGACGACAACATTAGAATAGCATTAGAAAGGGATTAAACCATTTAACTTTTAAATAGTCAAACAGTCAAATACCCCTTATAAATTTATAGACAGTCAAAAACTTCATCATGGAAATGATATATAAAAAAACAATGGGAGCCGCTTTTGGCGCCCTGTTTAGTTTGGTGTTAATTTCTCCGGCTTTTGCACAGCAACGGGGTGCGCTTAACACAACTACAAGCGGAAGCTCGGGTAGTTCAAACTCCGGCAGCAGCAATTCCGGGTCAAGTAATAACAACTCCAGCTCAAATAACAATTCGGCTGTTAGTACAACAACGCGTTCGGCCCCGCCTACACAAAACTTTAATTTTTCGCAGCGCAGCAATAATAACCAATCGCAGCAAAGTAGTAGTCAAAATCAAAACCATTTCCAGTTTCAACGGAATAATGGCAATAGCCAGGCGCAGCAAAGCGCCAATCAAAACCAGAATCAAAACCGGTTTCAGTTTCAACGGAATAATAACAACAACAATCAGGCGCAACAAAACACCAATCAAAACCCAAACAGGTTTCAGTTTCAGCGCAATAATGGCAATAATACCAATCCTAATATTAACACACCTAATCAGCAACGTAATAACTTAAATGGCGTGGGCGTAGCCCCGCAACAGCGTGGCAGTAACACTTTTGCTACCCAGCAGCGCGGCAGCAATGTTAATATTGGCCCTCAGCGTCAGTTTGGCCGTGGTGCATTTTATAATCCTAACCGTGTAAGCGGCTTGGCGCCCAACCAGGTGTATCGCAGCTACCCGGGTTTGGGATACGGTAAAAACCGCATCACTGTAAGGCCTTATGGTTTATATTATAACAATCGTGGTTATTTTAAAAGGTACTATTCACCACACATAGGTTTTAGAATAAGCGTTTTACCTGTGGGATATTACCCATTTTATTATGGCCCAAATCAATATTACTATAGTGAAGGCCTTTACTATCAATTTGAAAACGACCAATACACCGTTGTTGAGCCACCTGTGGGCGCCGCGGTAAATACTTTGCCGGATAATGCACAATCTATCATTATTAATGGCATACAGTATTATGAGGTTGATGGGGTTTACTACCAGCCTATTACCAAAGATGATGGCAGCATTACTTACCAGATAGCCGGTAAAGACGGCGAGTTAAATACCGATGATCCGAATGCGCAGGACATGCCTTTACAGATTGGCGATATGGTAGATAACTTACCGCAGGACTGTAAAACCATCAAACTGAACGGTCAGAAATATTACGTATCGCCCGAAGGTTATTACTTCCAGGACGCGAAGGATGAGAACGGCAACCCGATATATAAAATTGTTGGTACACCCGAAGATCAGACAGATAAGAAATAATTATATAGTTTTATAAAAAAAGGGTGAGGGCTTAATGGCTTTCACCCTTTTTGTTTTAAAGATAGATAACAACAGGTGTCATCCTGAGGCTCTCGAAGGGTAAGCATAAAGGCCCGCCCACATGCTTCGACGGGCTCAGCATGACAGCCATCATTTTAGCCTAATAAAAAAACCGGCAGCCTTTTACAACTGCCGGTTCAAACAAAACACCCACCTCAATATTTTATTTCGTCACCCTGTTTGATCTCGTCGTTAGGGTTAACGATGAGCTGGTCATCGGCTTTCAGGCTGCCGAACACCTCGGTGGCATCAGTGCCCGCCAGGCCTTCTTTTATGTCGATGAGCGCTGCTTTGCCATCGCGCACAGCTATTACATACTCGCGTTCGGTAGAGCGTACAATAGCGCTGTTGGGCACCAGTAATGATTTAGCACCAGACAGCATCGGTATTTTTACTTCGGCATACATGCCCGGCTTTAACTCACCATTTTTATTGATGATGTCAATTTCTATAGCTTCAGAGCGCATACTGCCCAGGGCATTTGCCGAGCGGCTGATCTTAGCGGTATGCGCTTGCCCCGGCATGGCATTAAAAGTAAAAGTTACCGGTTTGGTCAGATCAACCTTGTCTACATAATCTTCTGGTATAAACACCTCGAGGCGCAGTTTGCGGATATCCTGTAAGATGAGCATAGGCTGGTCAGTAGCTTTACCCGGTGCAACCAGCGCGCCGGGCGATACATTACGCTGAATGATCATGCCATCAAAGGGTGCCGAAATATTCAGGTAGCCCAGCATGGTTTTTACTGAGGCTACGTTCGATTTTTCGGACTGCGCCAATGCGTCATCAGCTTTCATTTTGGCTACGGCGTTATCCAGGTCTAATGGTGATACCGACCCGGGCTCTTTCGCGGCCTCTTTTAAACGTTGATACTTTTCTTTGCTGGCCGCGGCGTTTTCCTGTGCCTGTAAATAGCGGGAATTGGCGGCTTGTAATTGCGATTCCATTTCGGGAGCCTCCAGGGTAACTAATAACTGGCCCTGGTGAACGACCGAGCCCCGGTCAACCAGTATTCTTTTCACAAAGCCGTTCACTTTTGGGAAAAGGTTTACTTCATTAAACGGGTTTAGCTGACCCGGCAGCCTTGCCGAGCTTGAAAGCGCTTTTTCGGTTACGCCGGCCAGCTTATATTTATTCACCGGTTTTTTAGCCGAGGCGGTCATATCAACCGGTTTATTATTGCCCGAGCAGGCAGCAAAAAAACCGGCGATAATTACTAATAGACAAAATCTATATTTCATGATTAATTATATTTAAAATTTTTATTTCGTTTGATTGTCAGGCATTAATGAAGGGGCGTCATAGGTGGTTTTGTTTTGCACCCATGCAAATACCATTGGTAAAATAAATAGGGCTGCCAGTGTTGAGGCAAATAACCCACCTATTACGGCACGGCCCAAAGGCGCGGTTTGTTCGCCGGCTTCACCCAGTCCGGAGGCCATCGGTATCATCCCTGCCATCATGGCAAAGCTGGTCATGAGGATGGGCCGCAAGCGGATGGACGCGCTGGTAATTGCCGCCCGGGTGGCATCCTTAAACTCAAGCCGCAGGTTCTCGCCGTTGGTAACGATCAGAATGGCGTTAGCTACCGATACCCCGGTACTCATGATCATCCCCATGTACGATTGCAGATTGAGTGTTGAACCGGTAAGCAGCAAAGCCGAAAGCGACCCCAATATTACTGCCGGAACGGTTGACAACACCGTAAGCGATAATTTAAACGACTGGTAATTGGCCGCTAACAATAAAAATATGACCAGGATAGCAAACGATAAACCGCTCTGCAAACTGCTAAATGTTTCCGTGAGCAGGCTCGACATGCCGCCCATCTGCGCCAGCAAACCTTTTGGCGGCTCGCCTATAGATTTAAGGGCTTTTTGTACATCGGCGGTCGCGGTACCCAAATCCTTTTTATTAATGTTGGCGCTCACGGTTAAAAAGCGGCGAGGCCCCGAACGGTCGTATTCACCGGGTACATAAGTGGTTTTAAAATCGGCAACATCGGCTAATGTCGGGCTGCTTTGCCCACGCACTAAAGGAATCTCTTTCAGCTCGTCCATCGTATTCATTACATACTCTGGCACCTGTACCTGCACCTGGTAGGTGTAGGCGCTTTTATCATCCAGCCACAGGTTTTTCTCCGTGAAACGGCTTGACGAAGTACTGGCCGTAACCGAGCGCGAAACATCTTTTACGTTCAGGCCGAATTGCGCCAGCTTTAAACGATCAAGCGTAATAGAAACCACCGGGAATCGTAGGGGCTGATCTATCTGCACATCGCGCAGGTAAGGAATGGCCTTCATTTTAGCCAAAACCTTGTAGCTGAAGGCTTCGATCTGCTCCATGTTTTTACCGGCCACCTGTACCTGTATCGGCGTTGATGCACCCTGGCTCATGATCTTTTCGGTCATGTCAATAGGCTCAAAGCTGATGCGTACGCCCGGCAGGGCATAGGCTATGTTTTTACGGAGCGCGTCTTTCAGTTCATCCATATTCACCTTATAATTCTCATCGAGGTTTACCTGTAAAACGGCCTCGTGCGTGCCGGTATTAAATACATACAGGTTACTGCTACCAAAGCTGCTGGGGATTAAACCAATATAGCCCGAGGTTATTTTTACATGATGATCAACCGTTTGGTCGATGATCTGCAACACCTGTTTAAAGCCGTCTTCGGTACGTTCAAGCCGGGTACCTTCGGGCTCTTTGATGCGTATCTGGAACTGCCCGTTATTGAGCCTCGGCATCATGTCTTTACCAATAATGGCAAAGCAAACCGCAACCAAACCAATCACCACAATTAAATAAACCGGAACGATGATTTTTTTCGATGGCATCCAGCGGGTAATGATATGCATGAAACGCATTTTTACCTTCTCGAAGAAGTCGTTCTTTTCAGGCTCTTTCTGTTCTTTTTTGAGGTGCAGGTTTACCTGTTTCTCTTCCTGCTTATCCAAAGCCTCGCCGGCATGGGCATGCAGCTCGCCATGGTGGTAGTGCTGATAATGATCGGCCTTGATCATCCAGTTGCTTAAAATAGGCACCAGTGTTTGCGCTATTACATACGATACGATCATGGTTAAACCGATAGACAGCGACAGGGGCAAGAACATGGCCTTTGGTACGCCGTTCATCAAAAACGACGGCGCGAAAACAGCCAGGATACAAAGCAAAATAAGCAATAAGGGGAATGATATTTCCTCGCAGGCATCATAAATGGCTACCCGCTTAGGCTTGCCCATTTCCAGGTGCTGGTGTATGTTCTCTATGGTTACCGTGGCCTGGTCTACAAGGATACCGATAGCCAGTGCCAAGCCGCTCAGGGTCATGATATTGATGGTTTGCCCAAACAGCCCCAGTAATAAAACGCCGATCAGGATAGATACCGGGATGGTGATAATTACGATGAGGCTGCTGCGCAGATCGCCCAAAAACAGTAAAACCATTAGCCCGGTAAGTATGGCACCGAGGCCGCCCTCGGTCATCAAACTTTTTACCGCGTTGATCACAAATACCGACTGGTCAAACTCGTAGGAGATCTTGATATCCTCGGGCAGCAGGTTCTGCATTTCGGGCAATTTGCTTTTCAGGTCCTGCACCACGCTCCAGGTTGAGGCGTCGGCAGTTTTTACTACCGGGATGTAAACCGAGCGCTTGCCGTTGATGAGGGCATAATCCACCGTAACGTCGGCGCCATCAGTTACACGGGCTATATCCTTCACATAAATGGGTACACCGTTTTTGGTGACGACCGGGATGTTGCCAAAGTTGTCCGGATTTTTAACCAGCGAGTTCATGGTGGTTAAATACATGGTATTATCTAAACGCAGGTTTCCGGATGGCGCCATTACGTTGAATTTTGATAAAGCCTCTACCACTTCATCGGGTGTTAAATTATAGCTGCGCAACTTATTGGGGTCGACACTCAGGATAATTGACCGAGCATTTGAGCCAAATGGCGGCGGTGCCGAAAGCCCTGGGATGGTAGCAAACATGGGGCGGATACGGGTTGCCGCCATATCATAAATATCCTTTAAGCTTTCGGTTTTACTATCCAGCACCAATTGCCCAACGGGTAATGATGAAGCATCAAACCTGATCACCTGCGGCGGCAATGCACCTGGCGGAAAGAAACTTTGTACACGACTTACCTGCAAGGCTACCTGTGCCGAAGCTTCGGCCATGTTGGTGCTTTCGTAAAAGGTAAGCTTTACCAGGGTTAGGCCCTGTATATTTTTACTGCTGATATTTTTTACCCCGTTCACATACAGGAACTGGTCCTGCAGGCGGGTAGAGAAGAAGCCCTCCATTTGTTGCGGCGACATGCCGCCGTACGATTCGATGACGTAAATGGTAGGCAGGTTTAGCTTCGGGAAAATATCGATGGGTATATTGATTGCACTGATTACCGCGAATATGATAAGGCTCGCCGTTATCACCACGGTGGTAATGGGCCTTTTTAATGCGGATGTGACCATTGACATAATAAATTAATTTAAAAGGTTTAAAACTTGGCTAACCCTGTTCTCGGTAACCGCTTTCTGGAAAAGCGCGTTCGAGTAGGCATATTTAGCCTGCACATAATCGGTTTCGGCACGGTACAGGATATTCAGGGCCGCGTTCAGCTCAATAATATCGGTAAGCCCGCTGCGGTACAGCGATAGCTTTTGCCGGTAACCCGCGGTGGCCGCCCTGAGCTGGTTGGGTATTTCCTGTAAGCGTTGCAAAGCAGTGGTCAGTTCCACATCAGCCTGGCTGGCGCTTGCTGCCAACAGCGTTTTTTGCTCATCGAGTTTTTTCAGCGCATAATCAGTAGCCGTTTGCTGGGTGCGCAGCTTCAATTGCCTGCGACGCAGGTCGAATAAATTATAGGATAGGCCAACACCCACCAGGTAATTGCTGCGGTCAAAATTAAAACCGCTCGAAAGCGCGTTGTAATTATTAGCCGCGTCGATACTCGAACCCCGGCCCCAGGCCGCGGCCTCGAGCAGAATTTTTGGGTTGTAGCTTTTTTTAACCAAATTTTCGCGTTGCAGGCTGTTTTGGTAAACCGATTTGTAATAGTTGATCAAGGGATGATTGGTCGTGTCGGGCACAAGGGCCTGTAAAACCGAAGTTTGGCTAAGCAGCTTCATTTCGGCAGTGGTATCGGGGACAATAGCCTGGTAAGGCAAACCACTAATTGCCGAAAGTTGTAGTTGTACCTGTTTAAGCTGGTTATTGAGCTCAATATAGTTTAACCTTGCTTTTGAAAGCTCGGCTTCGGCTATACTGGTATCCACCCCGGCACGCACACCGCTTTTGGCGAGTGATTCGATAGAGCGCCTGATCTCCTGGTTGCGTTGTATGTTGCGCAGCTGAATAGTTAAATAATCCTGCAGGCGCAGCAGCTGTAAATAGTTGCTGATGGTATAAGCCTGCAGCCCATATTTTGAGCGTGCAAACTGGCTTTGCTCAACCGTTACATCCGAGTTGGCTACCTTGTTTTGGGCACCATAAGCGCCAAAGTTGTAAACCTCCCAGTCAAAGGCGGCAATACCCAGGTTATCGGTGGCGGCGGTGGTAGTGTTGGTGGTATGAATACCCCCCGAACTTGATGGTATTATACCAAACCCGAAATAAGGGCCAACGGTATTGTTACTGCTGCCTATGTCGGCCTGGTAATTTAACTTGAGGTTGGGCAGCCAGTTATCGCGCACCTCGGCAGCCTGTGCCTGTTTGATGCTTATCGCTGCCGAATCAGTTAGCAACGTCGGCGCTTTTTGGTTTACCCGGTTCAGCAGGTAATTTAAAGTAACCGGGTTTGACGATTGTTGTGCGCTGGCCGTCATAGCCATCATCAGCCATACCAACAAGCACACGTATCTTTTTATATAGAACATTTTATTAGCTAAAAAATGAATAAATGAAATTGAAATAGCGAAACAGGGTGGAACATATCCACGCTGTTCAAATCCCGCGAAAGCGGAAATTAAAAGAAGATCAAATAAGGAGCTTGCCGGTTAGCAGGTAGGTTTGCCGGGCAGGTATTAAGCTTAATTGTAAATGACTAAAAAAGCCATTGGTTAGCGTATTGTTTTTGCTGAAAAAAGCAGGAAACAAAAGTGCGAGGAAAAATGAGAAACGTAATAATGAATAAATGTCAGGATTAGCCAGTTTTTTTTGAACGGCAAAGATGTCGTTCTCGCTACCCTCGTTGTATTCCAGTTTACGTTTACTAAATACCTTAATTAATATGTTTGATTGTTGTGGCGGATGTACCCGGCTAAACACCGCGAACCCCCAGAAAGGTTTAGCAAATAATAACAACGCAGCAAAATAGAAGATGATTTGAGCGCTTTTAACCTTTTGCATATTAGGGGGTTGAATTATTAATCAAACAAATTTGAGTAGTTTTTGTGGTTACACCTAATAGTAATAGTAATGTTACAAGGGTTGCAATTAATACAGGCGTGTAACCCCGACTTCTGAAAATCGTTTTTATATTTACGCTACTAATTTTTAACTATGAAAACCCACAGATCCCTAAAACAGGCCAGTCGCATTGGCTTGTTAATGCTATCCGTTTTATTATTCAATGTAAATTTATTTGCGCAAAGCCTGAAAGTGGCTGCAGCCGCCAACCTGCAAAGCGTGATCGAGGTATTACAAAAAGATTTTAAGCAAAAAACAGGTATTGATATCGACCCTATTGTCGGCTCGTCGGGCAAGCTGGTGGCGCAAATAAAGAATGGGGCGCCATTCGATGTATTTTTATCGGCCGATATGAGCTTCCCCGAAAGCCTGTATAAAGAAAGCTTTAGCGCGAAGGCCCCGGTAGTTTATGCCTACGGCAGCCTCATTATTTGCAGCAGTCAAGACATTGGCTTCGAAAACTGGGAGCGCATTTTGATGACCGCCCGCATAAAAAAAGTAGCCATTGCCAACCCATCGGTAGCGCCATATGGTTTAGCTGCCGAGGAGTTGCTGCGAAAGAACGGCATCCTTGAAAACATAAAAAGCAAAACGGTTTACGGCGAAAGCATATCGCAGGTGAATACTTACATTACTACCGGTGTGGTTGATGTGGGCTTTACTACCCAGGCTTTGGTGAACGACCCTAACAATAAAACCAAACTGTACTGGAAGGTGATTGACCCTAAAAGCTATGCACCTATACAACAAGGCATGGTGATATTGAAGCATGCCGAAAATAACCCGGCCGCGACAAAATTTTACCAGTACATTTTAAGTGACGACGCGAAGCGTATATTTGAGAAGTACGGCTACCGTTTTCAATAAAAGTGTTTCATTTTGTTTCAGGTGTTTTTGTAATCCATTAATTTTGAGTGCATTAAGAAAAAATAGTGTTTCACGTGTTTCATCTGTTTCACCTTTTTGTGAAACACACTACAACTAATTATCCCGCATGGACCTATCACCCATATGGCTTACGTTAAAGCTGGCAGCAATTACTACGTTGTTGCTGCTTGTTGCGGGCCTGCCGCTGGCGTGGTGGCTGTCAAAAGGGCGCTCATTCTTTAAAACCATTATTGAGGCATTGATCACTATGCCGCTGGTGCTGCCGCCATCGGTTTTAGGGTTTTACCTGCTGCTGGCTTTTAGTCCGCAACATGGAGTAGGCAAATGGCTGGAGCATACGTTTAACGTTCAGTTTGTTTTCTCCTTCCAGGGATTGGTGCTGGCCTCGTTTATATACAGCATGCCGTTCATGATAGGCCCTATTAAGTCAGCATTACAACAACTGCCCGCATCACTGGCGCAGGCATCATACACGTTGGGCAAAACACCCTGGCAAACCTTTAAGCAGGTGTTGGTGCCCAATATTAAACCATCGCTATTAACCGCTATGGTGCTCACTTTTGCACACACGCTGGGCGAGTTTGGCGTAGTGCTGATGATTGGCGGCAACATCCCCGGCGTTACCCGGGTGGCGTCCATCGCGGTATATGATTCGGTTGAGCGTATGGATTATGCGTCAGCCAATACCTATTCGCTTATCTTGTTCGGCATCACCTTCTTAATGGTGATGTGCGTTTTTGTGTTTAATAAGTACCATGCTAAATCTCCATTAGAATGATCAGCGTAACGATAGAAAAGAAACTAAAGCTTTACCAGGGGCGGCAGGTACTGAGCGTTAAACGGCAGTTTGAAGCGGGCAGCGTTACCAAAATTTATGGCCCGTCGGGCGCAGGCAAAACTACCTTGCTAAAAGTATTGGCCGGATTGGTCACTCCCGAAAAGGGACTCATAACGGTTGATGATACCACCTGGCTGAATACCTATGCAGGCATTAACCTATCGCCTCAAAAACGGAAGAGCGGCTTTGTTTTTCAGGATTACGCGCTGTTTCCTAATATGACGGTGCTGCAGCACCTGGAATATGCTACTGAGGATAAAGGCTGGATAAACCATCTGCTGCAATTGGGCAAACTGGATAAGCTGACCGATCATAAACCCGCGCACCTATCCGGCGGGCAGCAGCAGCGCTTGGCCATATTGCGGGCACTGGCTATAAAACCCAAAGTGTTGCTGATGGATGAACCTTTTTCTGCGTTAGATCCTGAAATGAAAACCGAACTAATAGCCGGGCTAAAAAAGGTGTTTACTGAACTGAATGCTACAGCTTTAATAGTAAGCCATAACCCACAGGAATTGGATGGTTGGGCTGATGGAGAGTTGTATATCGCCAACTAAAAAATCGTTTGTCATTCCGAGCATAGCGAAGAATTTATCACGGCGATAGGCAAAGCGTACAAGATTCTTCGCTATGCTCAGAATGACAGAAAAGAGAAAGGACTATAAAAACTCTACCAACCGCTCCAAAGCCATACCCCGTGAACCTTTGATCAGGATGGTTGAGTTTGTTATCGGGTTAGCCTTTAACCCTGCTATCGCATCCTCTGCAGTTTCATAAAAAGTGGTCGAGTCGATGGTCCATAATCCATGGTCCATCGACGAATAAGCCTGATGAAAAGCTTTGCCGATAAATATCCGCTCGTCGACAACTGTAGCTAATGCTTTTTCAATAATTGCCAAATGCTCCGCGGCCGATTCCTCGCCCAGTTCAAACATATCGCCCAAAATTAAAACCTTGCGCTGCGCGGTGATTTTACCGATGTTCTCGATAGCTACCTGCATGCTGCTCGGGTTGGCATTATAATAATCGCAGATGAGGGTGTTGCTAGCGGTTTGTACAATTTGTGAACGGTTGTTTTTTGGCTGATAGGTTTCAATGCCCCTGTTAATTTCGCTAGCCGGCAGTTTAAAATGTACACCGATGCAGATGGCTGCCAAGATATTATCCAGATTATAAGCACCGGTCAGTTGTGTTTTAACGGAATAGTTTTCGCCGGAGGTATTGTTGGTCCACTGCAAAGAAAGTAATGGTGCATTCTCGGTTATCTCGCCGCTCACCAAATCATCAATCGCATCACCATAAAATAACGGCGGAATGCTGAATTTGCGTGCAGCCTGCATCTCCATTAAAATAGGGTTATTACTATTGATAAAAGTTACGCCTTTAATATCTTCCCGGCTAAGAAAATCATACAATTCCCCCTTTGCAATTTTCACACCTGCCACACTGCCAAAACCTTCTAAATGCGCTTTTCCCACATTGGTAATTAAACCATGTGTAGGCTGGGCTATGCTGCTAAGCAGTTCAATCTCTTTAATATGATTGGCGCCCATTTCAATAACCGCCATTTGATGTGTAGCGTTGATGCTCAAAATTGTTAAAGGCACACCAATATGGTTATTCAGGTTTCCTTGCGTTGCCAGCGTAGTAAAATGTTGAGATAATACGGCGTTGATCAGTTCTTTGGTAGTGGTTTTGCCGTTAGTGCCCGTAAGCCCAACAACCGGAATAGTTAACTGCCTGCGATGATGTCGGGCCAAATTTTGTAATGCAAGCAACACATCGTCTACCAAGATACATTTATCATTAAGCTGATAAGCCGGGTTATCAACAATGGCATAAGCCGCACCGGCTTCAATTGCTTGCTGCACGAAGGTGTTGGCATCAAACTTTTCGCCCTTTAGCGCGAAAAATAAACTGCCGGGCGCTATTTTGCGGGTATCGGTGTTGATAACCGGGTGTTGCAGGTATAATTGATAGAGTTGTTGGGTAGTTGCCATAGTTTATTACTAAATTAATTTGTCATTCTGAGCATAGCGAAGAATCTTGTACGCTTTGCATATCGCCGTGATAAGATTCTTCGCTATGCTCAGAATGATAAGCCGGATAAGGCGTTTAAAGTTATTGATTTCTGTTCATCCAACCCAAAACGGCTTTAATTTCGCCGTAACTATAGTTGGCGCCTAATACTTCTTTTAGCGGTGCCAACCTTTCGGCACCGTAGCTTTCAACGGCATCCTTTATGGCCGGGATCTTTTCTTCGGCAACCATATCCAGCACATTCATTTCGCCCGATTGTATGAAATAGCTCAAATGGCTCTCCACCGTCGAAACCGAAAGACCGCGCTCGGCTGCAATATCAGCAATGCTTTTATTTTGCCGATACAAGTTCAGGCTCACCATGCGGGTATCACTGCCACGTGGCGGACTAGCCCTTTCAGTTTTTGCCTTGCGTTCCCGCTTTTTACTTTTCTGGGCGATCTTTGAATTTAACCCGCGTTCGTGGGTATATGTTTTAACGGGTTCTAAAAACTCGCGGCCATAGCGCGCCAGCTTCACATCGCCAAACCCTGATATAAAACGCAGCTCATCCAGACTTTGTGGCAGGTAAGTGGCTATCTCCATCAAAGTAGCGTCGGACACGATAATATAGGCCGGTACATTTTCATTTATGGCGATATCGCGGCGGGTATTTTTAAGGATGCTGAGCAGATCGTTTTCAAAAGGTAATGCCTCCGTTCCGCGTTGTTCAATTACCTGGGTAGCTATCAGTTCAACTTTTTGCGTACCTTTTAATACGGCATCGCTTTTTGTGGTGAGGTTAAGCACCGGGTATTCACCATCGGTAAAGCGTAAATAATCCAAAGCTACCAGTTCGCGCAGGTAGCGCTGCCAGTCGGTTTTGCTGATATCGGCACCTACGCCATATGTTTTCAGTTCTTTATGCTCAGGCCTTATCTTTTCGTTTTTTGATCCGCGTAAAAAGTCGATCACGTAGGTGCTGCCAAAACGTTCTTTTAACCGGAACACTGCCGATAATGCTTTTTGTGCGATCAGCGTCCCGTCAAACCGGGTGATCTCACTTAAGCACACATCGCATGAGCCGCAAAGATCGGCAGCCTGCTCGTCGAAATAATTCAATAAATATTGGCGGCGGCAGGTAGGGAGCTGGCAATATTTTGCTATATCATTGAGCTTGTTCAGCATGATCTGCGTTTGCTCAGGGTCGTCATCAATACTCACAAAGCTTTTGAGCTTGATGGCATCGCCTGGCGAATAAAATAATAGCGCGGATGAGGGCAACCCATCGCGCCCGGCCCGACCGGTTTCCTGGTAGTATCCCTCGATGTTTTTAGGCATATCCATGTGCACCACGTAGCGCACGTTGGATTTATTGATACCCATACCAAATGCAATTGTGGCGACGATTATCTTTACATCATCGCGCAAAAAAGCTTCCTGATTTTTGGCTTTGGTGGCATTATCTAAGCCTGCATGATAGGCCTCGGCTAAATAGCCTTCGTCACGCAGGTCGGCAGCCAATGCCTCGGTTGATTTGCGTGACAGGCAATAAATAATACCCGACTCCTCTTTTTTATCCTCCAAAAAATCAAGCAGCTGGTTAAAGCTCTGTTTTTTTGGGTTGACGCGGTAAGTAATATTAGCCCGGTTAAACGACGAAATAAATACCGAGGGGTTATGCAGGTTCAGTTTTTCGAGGATATCTTTTTGCGTCAGCTTATCAGCAGTAGCCGTGAGCGCGATAACCGGAATATTAGGAAACTCGGTTTTTAATCCCGCCAGCATCAGATATTCCGGCCTGAAATCATGTCCCCAATGCGATATGCAATGCGCCTCATCAATCGCGATCTGCGATACAGCTACCGGCAGCGACTTTAAAAAATCGACCAGCCTGTTGCCCGAGCCAAACAAGCGCTCAGGTGCCAGGTAAAGCAGCTTAATATGGTTGCTGTTCAGCTGTTCAATGATGCGGCTTTGTTCGGCCGGATTTTGCGACGAGTTTAAAAAAGCGGCGGGTATACCGGCCACGTTCAGGCTATCCACCTGGTCCTTCATCAAGGCTATGAGGGGCGATATCACGATGGTTAATCCATCCAACAACACCGCGGGCAATTGGTAGCATAATGATTTACCACCGCCCGTAGGCATCAGCGCCAAAACATCTTTGCCGTTTAAAACCTGCTGAATAATAGCTTCCTGCTCATGTCTGAACGCACTGTATCCAAAATATTTTTGCAGGGCCTGGGTAGGTGTCATGTGTGTGATGTGAAGATAGGCAAATGTGCAGATTTTTGAATGGATATAAATCAGGATTTTCTGAATGTTTGCTTTCTTTCTTTTTTAAACTTAAATTTGATAGAAGCAAAAATAAATTGATGAAAGTATTATTAGATGTAAAGGACAACAAAGCTGAGTTTGTAATGGAATTGCTTCAAAGCCTTTCATTTGTAAAAGCAGAGCCTATCAGTGCGTCTAAAGCTCGTTTTTTAAAAGAGCTTAAACAATCTATCGACGAGGTAAATTTAGCCAAACAAGGAAAAATAAAACTTAAAACAGCAGAAGAACTGTTAAATGAGCTATAGTGTTGAACTTACTGCTTTATTCGAAAAGCAAATTAAAAGATTAATCAAAAAGTTCCCCTCTCTTAAAAAAGAATTTTCCCAACTAATAGATTTATTAAGAAAAGAGCCTAAACAGGGAGTTGGCGTCGGAAACAATTGTTATAAAATACGACTCGCTATTGCCTCAAAAGGCAAAGGAAAATCAGGCGGTGCCAGAGTTATAACCCATGTTCAAATCGCTGATAATAAGGTTTATTTGCTTTCGATTTATGATAAATCAGAACAAGGCGATATACATGATAAGGATTTAGATAGCTGGATAAAAATGATAAATTAAATGCAAAGAAAAATTACCCTGTTGTTTATTGCACTTCTTTGCGCCTTGTCCACTTTCGCGCAAAAAATTCAAACCCCGTCCGAGTTTTTGGGCTACCAGCTGGGTTCGCAGTTCACTTATCAGTACCGCATTGTTGAGTACTTTAAATATATAGCCGCACAATCAAAAAATGTAAGGCTGGAGCAGTATGGAACTACCAACGAGGGGCGGCCGCTCATAGCTATGTTCATCGCGTCGGATGATAATATCGGCAAACTTGGTGAGATCCGTAAAAATAATTTAGGATTGGCTGGGTTGGATAATACTAAACCTACCACCAACGCCCCGGTCATTGTTTGGTTGAGTTACAATGTGCATGGTAATGAACCCTGCTCGAGCGAGGCTGCTATGCAGACTTTGTTTGATATGGTCGATCCCGCCAATAGCGCCGTCAAAGGCTGGCTGAAAAATACTGTAGTGGTAATAGATCCTTGCTTAAACCCCGACGGGCATGAGCGCTACGTGAATTTCTATAATTCGGTTGAGGGCAGCACGCCGGATGCAAATCCTGCATCGCGCGAGCATGCCGAACCCTGGCCGGGCGGGCGGGTAAATCATTATTATTTTGACTTGAACCGTGACTGGGCATGGCAAACGCAAAAAGAAACCCAGGCGCGCGTTAGCCTGTATAATTCGTGGCTGCCGCAGGTACATGTGGATTTTCATGAACAAGGTTATAATGCCCCTTATTATTTCGCTCCTGCTGCCGAACCTTTTCACCGCGATATTACCGCCTGGCAAAAAGAGTTTCAAACCACCATCGGTAAAAACAACGCGAAATATTTTGATAAAAATGGCTGGCTGTATTTTACCAAAGAAGAGTTTGACCTGCTATATCCATCTTACGGCGATACGTATCCTATTTACAATGGCTCCATCGGGATGACGTATGAGCAGGGCGGTATTGCGGCCGGGTTGGCCATAACCACCCGTAACGGGGCTGTATTAACGCTTGCAGAGCGCATCGCTCACCATCACTCCAACAGTTTAAGCACTATCGAAACCGCGTCGGCCAACGCGCAACGGGCGGTTGACGAGTTTAAAAAGTATTTTGATAACAGCCGCAGTAATCCGGTAGGTGAGTATAAAACCTATGTTATTAAAAATGATAACCAGGATAAGATCAATACACTGGCTCAAATGCTGCGCCGCAACGATATTCAATATACCTACGGTGTAAAAAGCACGGCATCGGGCTATGACTACATCAGCGGGAAAACAAAAACTTTTGATATTCAAACCACCGATATGGTGATCAGCGCCTACCAGCCAAAATCGGTGTTGCTGCATGTGTTGCTTGAGCCCAAAACCTTTGTAACCGACTCGAACACCTACGACATTACCGCATGGTCTTTACCCTACGCTTATGGACTGCAGGCCTACGGATTAAAAGAAGCCATAAAAACCGCTCCTCAAAAAGTAGTTGATGTAACACTATCGCCACCGCCATCATCGCCGGCGGTTAAAAGCCATGCCTATGCTTACGTGTCTGCCTGGCAATCAGTTAATGACGCAAAGTTTTTAGCTGCCTTATTAAAAAAGAACATCAAAGTTCGCTACGCCGAAACGCCGTTTGAGGCCGGTGGCAAAAAGTTTGGCGCAGGCTCATTAATTATAGCACGGGCAGGAAATGAAAGTGATAGTTTTGACGACGATGTAATTAACACAGCGCAAGCCTGTGGGCGCGAACTTACCCCATTGGGTTCCGGCTTTGTTGAAAAGGGGGTTGATTTGGGTTCGTCTTTTATCAGGTATATCCACCCGCCACGATTAATGCTGATAACCGGCGATGGGGTATCGACAGAGAAAATGGGCGAGATATGGCACTTTTTCGATCAGCAGTTAAACTACCCCATTAGCCTGGTACGCTATAAAGATATTAACCGCACCAAGCTGGGCGATTTTGATGTGATCATTTTTGCTGATGGTAATTATGGCGATTTCCCTTCGGAGAGAATACAGAACTGGGTGCGTGATGGCGGTAAACTGATAGCCCTTGAAAACGCGGTGGAACAATTAGCCGGTAAAACCGGGTTCGATATTAAAAAGAGAGCTATCGATACCATTAAAGGCAAGCCATCAGTAAAAAAATATGCCGATCGTAACCGTGATGCCATCGAATCAACCATCCCCGGGGCCATTTACAAACTCAATTTAGATAATACACATCCGCTTGGTTTTGGTTATCCTGAATATTACTACTCGCTTAAACTAAGTGATGATATTTATGATTACCTGGGCGATAATGGCTGGAATGTAGGCACCGTAAAAAAAGACGGCTATATATCGGGCTTTGTAGGCCAAAAAAGCATAAATAAAATCAAGAACGGCCTGTTGCTGGGCGTACAAAACATGGGCCGGGGCCAGGTAGTATATATGGTAGATGACCCCTTGTTCCGCAGCTTTTGGGAAAACGGCAAGCTGTTGTTTAGCAATGCCGTGTTTATGGTTGGAGCGCAATAGTTCAGTTTGCAGTTGGCAGTTTGCAGTGATTTTGCAAACTGCCAACCGTCTACTGCAAACTGCCCACTGAATTAATTACCTCCCGCCCTGCTTTTCTCTTCTTCGGCACCGCTGCGGTGTTCGCGTTTTTTGATTTTAGAGTTACCGAAGTTGTAAGTTAAGTTAAGCCTCAGCAAACGGGTATCGCTTTTTTGTTTGATGGTAAAGTTGTTATTGAGCTCATAGCTGCTGATATCATTACGGCGGGTATTAAAAATATCATCAAGGCCCAGCTTAACATTAAACTTTTTATTGGCGAACGACCGGCTAACCGCGGCATCTATACCATACCTTGGGTATATATTATAAATACCATACTTTAAAGAAGAGTTGTAGTTGCCGGTTAACTCGGCCTTAAACTTGCCGAATAAAAAGTTTTGCGTTGTTCTGAATACGAAGGCAGCCTTGCCATTGTCAACATTACCGCCCTCAATCCCGTTTGATTTAAAGCCCAGGTAAAACCCGTTAAAGTTAAAATTGCCTGTCCACCAGTTAGCAATAGTGTAAGGCGAGTATATATTAATATTATAACTGTTTTGCACCTGCAGGTTATCATTGGTTTGGAATGATACGTTGCCTTGCGTTAATATCAGCTCGGTGATCACATCGGTAGTACGGCTATAGCCCAGGGTTACACTAATGGTTTTATTATAGGTGTAATCCAGCTCAAAATTATTGGTGTATTGCGGTTTTAAAAACGCGTTACCTTTTGAGTAAGTGTACGGGTCAAGATAGTACACAAAGGGGTTCAGATTGCCATAGCCCGGGCGATCGATACGGCGGCTGTAGGAGAAGCCCAGCTCATTCTTTTTATCCAGCGTGCGGTTTAAAAACAAGCTTGGGAAAAAGTTAAGATAGTTGCGGTCAACCTGCGTACTGCCAACCAGGTTACCGTTTGACTGGGTGTACTCGGCGCGTAAACCAACCTGCACCGACCCATCCTTAAATTGTTTGTTCAGGTTTACATAACCTGCATCAATCTTTTCGGTATAAATAAAACGATTGGTACGTGTGGTATCATTCACATAGGTGCCGTTTGCTAAAGCCTTTTGCGCCTGCAGGTCATTATCCGTTTTAACGCTGCTGAATTTTACCCCGGTTTCCAGCTTAACGGTTTTGGTAAGCGGCTTAGCGTAATCGGCCTTTCCCGAGTGAATCTCGATAACGGCGGGGGTTTGGTTACGTAACAATAAGGGGTCGCGCTGTTGGCTGCCATCAGCCAAAAAATAGTCGGTATGGTATTGTGAGATGGTATTGTTATTAAACCTTGAATAATCCAAATCAATACTTAGTTCCTGCCCCAGGGTGTCCAGTTTGTAACGGTCATTTAGGTTAAGGGCAAAGTTTTTATAAGATTGTTTGATGGTTGAGCCTGTATTTAATGATGAATCTACACGGGTAGGCGTTGAGCCTATGGTTGTAGGTGTAAAATTATTGTCCGTTTCGCTGTTCGAGTAACCGCTTACTACAAAACCAATAGTGTGCCTGTTGGTGAGGTCATAGTCGGCGCCTGCATTATAGCTGTTGTTGTGATTAATTTGTGGCATTTGCGTTTTCTGGTCAAAATAAGTATGGCTGCCGTTACTGCCGGTTATAATGCGATTGATGTTCAGATCGCGGTAACGCTGGTTATCGCCATGGCTAAAAGTGCCAAACAGGTTCAGGTTGCCTTCTTTATGGTTCAGGTTAATGCTGTTATTGTCCCTGGGGTTTTTGCTATAGCCAACACCCGCTGTAATGCTGCCGTTGGTGCCGCTTTGTTTGTTCTTTTTTAGTTTGATATTGATAATGCCCGAATTACCTGCAGCATCATACTTAGCCGATGGATTGGTAATGATCTCGATGGATTGTATCGTGGTGCCATCTGTAGAGCGCAGCAAAGTAGCCAGCTGTGCTGATGATAAATAAGTAAGTTTATCATTGATCATCACGGTTACACCCTGTTTGCCTTGCAGGCTGATGTTATCGTCTTTATCAACCGTAACACCCGGCGCCCGTTCCAGGATCTCCATAGCCGAGTTGCCCGCGGCTAAAGGGCTGTTCTCTACGTTCATCACAGTTCGATCTATCTTACGTTCAATCAATGGCCTTGATGAAACAATGTTCACCGTATTCAATGTTTTGGTGTTAGGTTGCATAGACAGGTCCGCAACAGTAAAAGCCTTTCCATCGCTGCCTATGGTAAATACAGCACTCGTGGCTTTAAAGTAACCTACGTTGGTCGCTTTAATAATATAGTCGCCGGGTTTAATGTTATCAAATGTATAAGCGCCGGCATCGGTTGTTAAAGTGCCTTTAATAACGGTAGAGTCCTTTGCGTTTAACAGGCTAATGGTCGCATAATCCATAGGTTTATTTTGCTCGTTAACCAGTTTACCGGTTACGGTAGCAAATGGGCCGCCGGTTTGTGCGAATGCAATTCTAGTTATGATGAGCAGGAGTAACGTATAATATATTTTAGTAGCAGTAAGTTTCATATGTCATAATTTTAGGCAATAAAAAGCCTGTAAAGAGTTTTTTGCTCTTTTTTAATTAGTTGATTAAGTTTTTTTGATGTTTAAACCGGTTAACTCGTTTTATTATCCGGCTTGTTGTTTGTCATAGCGTTTGTTTTAATGCTGTGGCGATGCTTTATGTATAAGATGCAAAAAGATGGGGGTAGGTTACAGGCAAAATTTTATTTTTTTAAAGAAGGCACAAAAACATCCAAAGCATCTTCAAAAAAGGAGTAAGGTACCCTGTTTTGTTTATCGTGGTCATTACTCTTTTTCAGAGTTGAATGGATAAACGTTTCTGTTCTATTAATAACAGGAGGGGTAAAATTATAAAAAGGTAGTATAAGCCCGCTGAAAATCAGCAGGCTTATATACCTTATATATAGCATAAAGCTTTTCATTATTTACTTGTCATTCTTGAAGAATCAACTTTTGCCGCAGTGGTAACAAGCGTATCAATTTTGCATTCAAGCCCATTGGCAGTCATAGTGAATGCGGCCGATGTTGCATCGGGCTGTTTATTGTTCTCCTTACATTCTCTGATATCGATTCCATCCAGGTACCTGTCCAGTCTTTCGTCAATTACCACGGTTGCATTTAATGGGATGCGTAAAGTAAGCTCAACCTGCTGTCCGTGCCATGAAGTGCCTGCTGCGCGCTGCAATGCACGGTCGAATTTTAACACGGTATCTTGTTGGGTAAATAAATAACTGGTGTTGCGAGCGTTAAACAGCGCATCTTCGTACTGGCTGCCCTGCGAACGGAATGATTCAACCAATACAGGCTGGTTTACATCGCTTTTCTCTATATGTATATAAACACTTTTAGGTTCAAAATCATTGATGTTATCGTCATCATCAGTTACGATCATGTTTTTGAAGTGCGATTTGATATCCAGGCGCAAGCTATCTTCGTGCGTAAAGTATTTTACATCATTCAGTTTTAAATAATAAATATTGTTTTTGGTGGGTTTTATGCTGACCGTTTGGTTAAAACTGGCTGATGAGCGAAAGCCGGCGCTTACTTTTGATCCGTAAAACACCAGCGTGCCTATCGAAAATAACCATATAACCAATATTAATACTCCGATATTAACATCCATTGATCGTGTTTTAAATAGTACTTTTATTACAGTTAGTATAATAGCAAGCAATGGAATAAAGGCAACAAAAAAGGCCGAGATATAAATTTTGTTGGCGTATATATTGTCAACTACACTAAACGGAAAAAGATGTGTAGGTGCTTTGCCCCAAACCTCGGCCAGCCCCAGGCACACCACTAAGGCGATAACACCGGCAAAACAAGCCAGCAGCAGCGCAATTCCCAGGAATTTAACAAACGCGTTGCCCGCACCGTTTAAAAATTTACCCATATGGTAAAAGAAATCGCTTAAAAAATCGCGCAGCTTATAAATAACAGGCCGGGCCTCGTGATGAAGATTTGATAAATGCCCCTTCACCGCGCTTAATTCTTCTTCAAAGTTGGCTTTAAAACCCTGTAAGTCTAATTTTTGCCCTTTCATGGCCATCCTGTCGCCGCGCGTAATAGCTTTGGGTATCACCATCCATAATATAACATAAAGCATCAGGCCGGTGCCGGCAAAAGCTGTTGATAAAGCGAAGAGGAGCCTAACCCAAACAGGGTTGATATTAAAATAGTTGGCCAGCCCGGCGCAAACACCGGCAATCAAATGGTCGTCAGGATCGCGGAATAACGAACGCGCACCATTATTATAAGTGTAATGATCATTGGCGGCCGACTGGTTATCCTCATCGGCATGTTCAAAGTCCTGAACCGTGCCCATTTGTTCAATAACCAGCTTAACATCCTGCTCAACAATAACTTGTTTGTTATCACGGGTCAGTATGTCGGTAAACATTTCGGCTATGCGGTTTTCAATATCCGTAGTGATTTCCAGGCTGTCGGCCGAGTTTAAAAAATGACGTTTTACATCCGTCATATAGTTTTTTAGTATTTCGTAGGCATCCTCCTCTATATGAAAAACGGTGCCGTTTATATTGATGATAATTGTTTTGTTCATGATGTAATGATTTAGCGGTTTGGGTTATTTCGTTTTCCGGTAGCGGTTTGTACTGCAAATGCGAGTTCCTGCCAGGTTTTGTCTAGCTGTTCCAGCATTTTTTTGCCTTCGGCGGATAAAGCATAATACTTACGCGGCGGCCCTGAGGTTGACTCGACCCAGTTATAGGTAAGCAGCCCGTTGTTTTTTAAACGGGTTAATAATGGATATAAAGTACCCTCAACCACAAGTAGTTGCGCGTTTTTAAGCTCGGCAATTATATCAGAGGCGTAGGTTTCATCACGAGCTATGATGGATAGTATACAGTATTCCAGTATACCCTTACGCATTTGTGTTTGTGTGTTTTCTGCAATCATATTACAAAGATATATGTTTTAAAATGTATTATGCAATACATAGTACTAAAATAATTCACTTTTATGAATAAATATTATTTTTATAAAAAAAAGTTTCTGTTTTTTCATTTTTTTATTTGTCCGTTTAATTATGAAACACTACTTTTATAATTAATTAACTATTAACTGATCTTATTATTAACAAACATGAAAAAACTTCTACTAGTAAGTTTGTGTTTTCTGGTGTTATGCGTAACACAGGTATTCGCACAAAACCGTACAGTTACTGGTACGGTTACAGCCAAAGACGATGGCCTACCCATTCCGGGAGTAACAGTAAAAATTAAAGGTACCGGTGTTGGTACCCCGACTGACGTAAATGGTAAGTATTCCATTAGCGTACCAGCAGGCGCAACCCTTCAATTTTCTTTTATATCTTTCTTGTCGCAGGATATTCCTGTTAATGGAAGAAACGTAATCGATGTTGTATTGGCTCCAAACACTAAGGAGTTAAATGAGGTTGTAGTAGTTGGTTACCAAACCATACAGCGTAAAGACGCGGTTGGTTCACTATCGGTAGTTGACGCCAAGAAATTTGAAGAGAAACCAATCGTTTCTTTCTTGCAGGATCTTCAAGGTACAGCTCCAGGCGTTCAAGTTACCGGATCAAGCGGTCGCCCTGGTAATAACGCGGTTATCCGTATCCGTGGTACGGGTTCAATTACAGCAAGTTCTGATCCACTTATCGTTGTTGACGGTATTCAGGTAGCTACTGTAGCTTATGCAGAGTTAAACCCCGATGATATTGATAACGTAACTATCCTGAAAGACGCGAGCGCTGTAGCTATCTACGGTTCACGTGGTTCAAACGGTGTAATTTTGGTTACCACCAAATCTGGTAAAGCAAATGCTCCTTCATTGCATTACTCTTTCCGTTATGGTAAAACTCAACGTCAGGATTTTAAAAATGTAACTTTAATGAGCTCTGCTCAAAAGCTACAGTACGAGTATGACGCTAAATACCTTGACCCTACGCTGGATACCATGTTAATAAACAGAGGTTTGCCAGAAGATCTTAGCGCTATTACAGATGCTCAAAGACAAACTTTATGGAATCTTGCAATAAGCAGAGGCGCCGGCGACTGGAGTAAATATTTATTCCAGAATGCGACAACCAGAACACATTCAATATCATTGTCTGGTGGTGCTGATAAAATCAGCTATTTCTTATCAGGCGATATCAATGATAACGCCGGTGTTGAAAGATACTCTGGTTTTAACAGAAAAGGTGGCAGGTTAAATGTTACGTACCAGGCGTTACCATGGTTTAAAATGGGTACTAATATAGGTGTTACCACCAGCCATGACAACCGTGTACGTGAAGCGTATAACTCGCAAAACTCTTACGCGGCTTTATTCTTCTTCAATCCGTATGAGCAACCGTATAATAATGACGGTACGTTCAATACAACAGCACAAGGTTTCTCTCCGTTAGAGGGTGCTGTTAATAACCCGGTTAGTTATGATATTGTGAGTGATTTTGGTACTTTCTTCGCTGAAGCAAATTTCTTCAAGCATTTAACTATCAAGTCGCAATATGCTATCAACTATAATACGCAGAACTATCAAAGTTATCTGCAGCCAGGATCAAACCTTGCTATTATATTAGGTTATAACCAAAAGCAAGATCAAATTCAACAGAATTTCTTTTACAGCTTTACCAATACTGCAAACTGGAACCAAACAGTAGGCGGTCACCATACATTCAACGCGTTATTGGGTACTGAGTATGACAAAGGTAACTTATATACCTTGTCAGCAACAGGCAGAGGCTTCCCTTCTAAAGATTTTACAACATTAGAAAACGCGGCTACGCCAACACAAGCCTCTACTTCAATTACTCAGTTCTCTCTGATCTCTTACTTCGGAGCCTTGAACTATGATTATGACAAACGCTATTTCATTAATATCACCGGTCGTCGTGATGGTTCTTCACGTTTCGGAGCGAATGTTCAATTTGCTAATTTTGGTGCAATTGGTGCAGCGTGGGATTTGAAGAATGAAAAATTCCTTTCTTTACCTAACTGGATCTCTGATTTGAAATTACGCGGATCTTTTGGTACCTCAGGTAATAACAACATTACTGATTACCAGGCTTTGGCTACTTACCAAACATCTAAATATAACGATCAAACAGCTATTATCCCAAGCAAATTGGCTAACCCTAACTTAACCTGGGAAACCAGCCATTCACAAGATGGAGGTATTACTTACGGCTTCCTTGATTCACGTATTACTGGTGAGTTAGATTATTACAATCGTGTAAACTCAAACCTGCTTTACCCGGTTAACGTTTCGGCAACTACAGGCTTTGCCTCGTATACAGGTAACGTAGGTGCGGTAAGAAACCGTGGTGTTGAGTTTTCAATAAACGGTTCTGTAGTACGTACTAAAGATCTGAAATGGGATTTGAACTTTATGTACTCACATAACGATAACGTTGTTACCCAGCTTTATTCAAATAACGCTGTTGGTATTAACGCAAGCGGAATTCAAAGACTTGTTCAGGGTGAGCCTATTAACGTTTATTACCTGGTTAAAGAGCAAGGTGTTAACCCTGCCGACGGTAAAGAAGTATATTACAACCTTGACGGTTCAACCACCGAAACTTATGTTGGCAGCCAGGCTGCAATATTACACAACAAATCTGCAAACGTTAAACATTTCGGAAGCTTTGGTACTACTTTGAACTATAAAGGCCTTGACTTCTCTGCCAGCTTCTACTACTCTGGCGGTAACTGGATATACAACCAAATATGGATGGACGAAACCAGCAGCAGCAGTGTTAACGGCAACTTATTTACAGAAGCAGCTAACTACTGGAAAAAACCAGGTGATGTGGTGCCTTATCCAAGGGTATTAGATCCGGCAACCGGCAAACCTGACGGAACTCAGGCTACTGAAAACTACACAACAAAATATTTAGAGAAAGGTGATTATGTTGAACTGAGAGACGTAACACTCGGTTATACTATCCCTACCAGGATTACCAAAAAATACCATGTACAAAGCATCCGTGTTTTTGCTCAAGGTACCAATTTGTTAATGTGGACCAAATATCATGGCAACCCAGAGTTTGCTGAAGCTGGGGAAACCGCTTCGTTTGCAGGTTCACTTGCTTTATATGGTTATCCGCCAATTAAAGGATATACTTTTGGTGTAGATGTTAGATTTTAAGGTTGATAAATAGAAAAAAATTTATGAAAAAGTTATTATATACAACAGCACTAAGCGCCCTTTTAATAGCGGGTGCCGGGTGTAGCAAATCGAAGCTTAACCTGCTTCCATTTAACCAGCTGGCAACGTCGGCAGCGTTCGCTAACCAGGCTGATTTTACCTATGCTGTTAATGGTATGTACCAGGGCTTAAGAGCTTCAGGATCATACTTTGATGGTACATGGAACATTATTGCCGATGTATTAGGCGATAACCTGATAATTAACCCAACAGGAAGGCAGAGCTTAAAATCGTATTATATATATACGTATACATCATCAGCTACTTACGGGTTGTTTTCAGGCGGTTATACCATAACCAGGCGTGCTAATGCTATATTAGAGAACATTGGAAACTTACCAGCAGGTACATTTAAAAATGATGTTCAAGGACAGGCATTGGCATTAAGAGCGATGACCTACTTTGACATGGCTCGTGTTTATAGCAAAACCTACTTAAACGCTTCTGATGCTGATTTTACATTACCCTATGTAACTACAACAGCCGCGACAAACTTACCTGCAAGTGAGCCTTTAAAAGGTTTCTATGATAAAGTGATAGCTGACCTGGTTGCAGCCGAAGCGCTGATTAACCCACTTGCAACAAATAAAGATATTTATTTGAACAAAGAAGCAGTTGCAGGTTTATTATCAAGAGTGTATTTATACAAAGGCGATTATGCGAACTGTATTGCTCAGGCAAACATCGCTTTGGGTGCTACACCTAATTTGCCAAGCGTTACAACTTTCCCTTCTATCTGGACTGATGCAACAGAATCAGGTGTGTTATTTAAAGTTAAAAATACCACTATTGATAACTTAAATAACCTGGGTGTAAACTATTACCAATACACTCCGCCGCCAGCAGGTAACCCAACTGGTAACGGTTATAAATCAGAATATTTGCCTGATTTTGGTTTGTATTCATCATATGATGCTACAGATGTTAGAAAGTCAAGTTATTTCTTGACTTTTTATTATAACGGTGCGCTTGAAAATCACATCATTAAATATGCTGGCAGATCAGGCCCTCCTATCTCTGCAACAGGTGTAGTGAATACCAATACAACTAACCCTGCTGGCGTTGTTGATGGTAAAGCATTAAGAACTGCTGAAGTTTTATTAAATAGAATGGAAGCTGAATACAGAAGCGGCGCTACCGGCCCTGCTTTAGCCGATTTAGTATTATTAAAAACTAACCGTTATACAGGTTATGCTGGTTCGGCAATAGCTACTGCTGATGCTGCGTTAAGCGGCGCTGGTTTATTAAATGAGATACTGCTGCAAAGAAGATTAGAACTTGCTTTTGAAGGCGATAGGTTCTTTGATCTGAAACGTTTAAATTTACCTGTAGCACGTACAAACAAAGGCGAAAAAGCTGATGGATCAGGTACACTGCCACTTTCTTTAGGAATACCTGCAGGCGATTACAGGTTCCAGTTGCCTTATCCGCAATCTGAAATCTTGTTTAACCCTAATATTAAACAAAATCCAGGTGCTTATTAATAGTATCTGATACAAATAAAAAAGCCGCTCCGATAAATTCGAAGCGGCTTTTTTTGTTATGCAGGGTAAATATTTATTGATACTGTGCCTTTACAAGCGAACCTGATACAGACAGATTCAATACCTTACCTAATACCAAAGCCTCGTTATCAGGCACATGCCCTGCCGGAAAATTAAAGCATACCGGATAGTTATAATCTTTAACTATATCCATCACAATATCTTCAACAGTTTGGCCAAAGGGAATATCATTATCTTTTACCTCGGTGAAACCGCCCACAATAAGGCCGGCTAATCGGGCTAATTTACCTGCCCTGAGCAAGGTACGCAACATGCGGTCGATGGAATAGAGGTACTCGCCAACATCCTCAATAAATAGAATTTTACCGTTATAGCTAAAATCAGATACCGAGCCAAGCGACGCGATCAATAAGCTCAGGTTGCCACCGATCAGTATACCCGTACAATCACCATTACGATTCAAGGCATGTGAATTAAACGAATAGCTCAGCTCTTCGCCAAACAAAGCCATACGCAATGTTTTTAGTGACTTTGCTGAAGCATCGGGCATATTCACCGGCATTTGCCCGTGAATAGTTTGCAGGTTGTAATTACTGTATAAATGCGCGTGTAATAAAGTAATATCACTAAAACCAATAAGCCATTTAGGGCTTGCGGTTAAACGGCTAAAATTAACCTTATCTATCATCCTGATGGTGCCGTAGCCGCCGCGTGCAGCTATGATAGCCTTAATGTTGTCATCATCAATCAAACATTGCATATCGCTGGCACGCAGGTCGTCATCACCGGCAAATTGATGATATGATGCTTCTACCGTTTCGCCTAAAATAACCTCAAGTCCCCATGATCGCAGCAAGGTGATCGCATCCGTCATGGGCGAGGGTAGTTTTTTGGCCGGGCAGGTTATGGCTATTTTATCACCCTTTTTTAGGTAATGGGGCTGTATTGCAGAAATAAGTGGTGCTGTATGCATATTCAATATTAAAAAAAGTTTCGCACTTTCTGTCTATACATAAACACAGGATAGGGTGTAGCTACACTACACCTTTTTAGCTTTGAGCTTGTTCATCAAATAGCGTATCTTTGCCCATCTTATTATGTCACAACTCAATAAATTTAAACGATATACCATAACATCGGCATTGCCTTACGCCAACGGGCCGCTGCATATTGGCCATTTAGCCGGCGCTTACTTACCCGCCGATATATTTGTACGTTACCTGCGCCTTAAAAAAAAGGATGTGGTTTACATCTGCGGATCAGATGAACATGGCGCCGCTATCACCATAAAAGCAAAAAAAGAAGGCACTACACCACAAGCTATTATTGATAAATATCATAACCAGATAAAAAACAGTTTTGAAGAGTTTGGTATTGACTTTGATATTTATCATCGTACTTCATCACCTATACATCATGATCTTTCGCAGGAGTTTTTTTTGAACCTGTATGAAAAGGATGAGTTTATTGAAAAGATATCTGAACAATATTATGATGAGGATTTTGACCAGTTTTTGGCCGATCGTTACATTATTGGTACTTGCCCTAATTGCAGCAACCCCAGCGCCTATGGCGATCAATGTGAGCGCTGCGGCACTTCGTTAAACCCGACCGATTTGATCAACCCGGTATCAACCTTAAGTGGTAAGCCGCCGGTTTTAAGGCCAACAAAGCACTGGTATTTGCCATTAGATAAGTATCAGCCCTGGCTGGAGCAATGGATAGATGAGAAAGAAGGCAGCTGGAAGGTGAATGTGTTTGGCCAGTGCAAATCATGGCTAAAATCGGGCTTGCAGCCACGCTCTATGACCCGCGACCTGGATTGGGGCATAGATGTACCGCTGGAAGAAGCAAAAGGAAAGAAACTTTACGTTTGGATGGATGCGCCTATAGGTTATATATCGGCAACCAAACAATGGGCTATTGATCATAATAAAGACTGGAACCTGTACTGGAAAAAACAAGCTGACGAAGCCGATGACTCGTGCCTGATCCATTTTATAGGGAAAGATAATATTGTGTTCCATTGCATTATTTTCCCATCCATTCTGCATGCGCATGGCGAGTATATATTACCGCAAAATGTTCCGGCCAATGAGTTTTTAAATTTAGAGGGCGATAAGCTGTCTACCTCGCGTAATCACGCAGTTTGGCTACATGAATATTTGGAGGAGTTCCCGGGCAAGCAGGATGAACTGCGTTACGTATTAACATCCATATTGCCCGAAACCAGCGACAGCGAATTTACCTGGAAAGATTACCAGGCCCGCATAAACAACGAGCTGGTAGCCATATTGGGCAACTTTGTGAACCGGGTAATGATACTGATGCACAAATTCTATGACGGTAAAATAGCGTGTGATAGCCATGAGATAAAACTTACGGACGGTTATTTAAATGATGAGTTGGGTATATTTTACGATTCGATAGAAAGTAACCTGGAAACTTATCGCTTCAGGCAGGCATTGCAAAGCGTAATGGATATAGCGCGGCTGGGTAATCGTTATCTTACCGAGAAAGAGCCCTGGAAAAGTATTAAAACTGATCCGGACGAAGCGAAAAACGCATTGCATAATTGCTTGTTTATTATAGGCCACCTGGCAGCATGTTTGCAGCCCTTCCTGCCATCTACAGCAAAAAAAATATGGGAGATGTTGAACTGGCCGGTTGATACGGTGAACTTTGACAGTGAAATAGCATTTGCAAATGGACATCAGCTAAACCAGCCAGCCTTGTTGTTTGAAAAAGTAGAAGATGAAGTGATAGAGAAACAGATAGAAAAACTGCACAATAAGAAACAAGATACCGCAGTAGTGGAAGAAATACAAATCACCCCGGCGAAGGATAATATCAATTACGAAACCTTTGCCACGATGGACATACGCACCGGCACCATTTTAACTGCCGAAAAGGTAGCCAAAACCAAAAAGCTGTTAAAGCTGACCATTGATACCGGTATTGACCAACGTACGGTAGTATCGGGCATTGCCGAGTTTTATGAACCAGAAAACATTATAGGCCAAAAAGTGAGCATACTGGTTAACCTGGAGCCTCGCGAAATAAAAGGTATCCTGTCGCAAGGTATGATATTGATGGCCGAGGATACCGAAGGCAAGCTCAGTTTTGTATCGCCTGTTGATGATTTGCACAACGGATCGGTTGTGCGTTAATTATATAATTTGCACATTTGCATTTTATATCCGGTCCCGTAGTTCAACGGATAGAATAGGAGTTTCCTAAACTCTAGATATGAGTTCGATTCTCGTCGGGACCACATAAAATTCATAAAGCCGCCTAATTTTTCAATATATGAGGTGGCTTTGTGTTTTTCATGGGTACAAAATTGGGTACACTTTGAAAAATAATACCTTCTTGCCACAATTAAAATCCAAAATTAATTCAGTATTGCCCGGCATTTTTGCAGGATATGTTGAATTTCATGAAGAAGATTTATATCCTGCTGTTTTTAATCGTTTCGTTTACTCATATAATGGCTCAAAATCCGGGAAAAATAACCGGAAGGGTGTTTGACGCCGTTAGTAATCAACCTGTTGAATATGCAACGATAAGCGTTTTCAAAACCGGTAACACAAGTCCCTTCAATGGTGCAGTAGCCGATAATAAGGGTGCTTTTACTATTAATAATATAGCAAATGGCGAATACTCAATCAGGGTTGATTTTATGGGATATAAATCCTACACTGCCGATCATTTGGTGATTAACACCACAGTTCATACTGTCGTATTAAATACAATTTCTCTTAGCCCGGCGCAAACACAGCTTAATACAGTTAACATAACTGCAAAGATGCCGATGGTTGAAAACAAAATTGATAAGCTGGTTTATAATGCCGCTAATGATCTTACTTCGCAAGGCGGTGCAGCGTTGGATATTTTAAAAAAAGTGCCACAGGTAACCGTTGATATAGATGGCAATGTAGAATTACAGGGAAACGCCAACATCCGTTTTTTAATAAATGGAAAGCCATCGAGTATTTTTGGTGCCAGCCTTGCAGATGCATTACAATCTATCCCCGCCAGCCAGATAAAAAGTATTGAGGTAATAACCAGTCCCGGTGCTAAATACGATGCGAATGGTACCGGCGGTATTATTAATATTATTTTAAAGGATAGCAAGGTACAGGGTGTTAATGGCACTATTAATTTATCTGCAGGCACCCGCTTAAATACAGGTTCGGTTAACCTGAATGCGCGAAAGGGTAATATTGGGGCCAATATATTTTTCAGCGGAAATGAGCAACTAAACACAACTACGATCAACACTAATGATCGTTTCAGTACCGACAATACTTCAAATACATTAACTCATCTGTTTCAAAAGGGCAACACTGATTTTGGTAGAGGTGGCTATCAATCTGGCCTGAACCTAAATTGGAACATTACCAAACAGGATGAACTTACCACTTCTGTTGGGTTTAACCATTTCAGTAACCATAATAGTGGTGCTACCAACCAGGAGCAAACTATAAACGGTATCTCCTCAGGCAATCTGCTATCCGATCTGATTTCGCTACGTAACTCAAACAGTAAATTCAATGCAAACGCAATTGATTACAGCCTGGGTTATAAAAAGAGCTTTAAAAAAGAAGGACAGGAATTGGATGTATTGTATACGGCCAGTAAAAGTAAAAACAGTGCTTATTCCTTTCAGCAGCAGGATTATCAAACCGGTAATTATCCATCGTCAGGCGCCATGAGCACCAACCCGGGCAAGGACAGAGAAACCGATATATCGATTGATTATACCCAACCCATCAGTAAAAAATTTACTTTGGAAACCGGTGTTAAAGGTGTTTTTGAAAACATCAGCAATAATGTGGTTACAGATACGCTGTCGACAGGCGGATTCATACCTAATGCCAACCAAACTTATGGGTTTAATTATAAGCGCAATGTTTATGCTTATTACCTGTCGGCGCAGTTTTCACTGTTTAATTTTATTGATGCAAAAGCCGGCTTACGCGATGAGTATACGCAAACCAGCTCAGATTTTCCGGGAGCACATATACCGGGATATAACATTGTTGCTCCGTCAGGCGTATTGTCGCATAAAATTGATGAAACACAAACTATTAAGTTAAGTTATACCTATCGTATTGAACGGCCGGATTATGGTGATCTGAACCCGTTTTATAACATCAGCGATCCGCATAATATTAGTACAGGTAACCCGAATTTGCAACCCGAAAAAGGACATAATTATGAACTGGGCTACAATAAATCATACAACTCGGGAGCAAATTTTTACATCGCTGTTTTTTACCGGTACAACACCGACGATATACAAGCTTATACCACTCAGTTTGATACTTTAAATGTAGGCGGTACCAAATACACTAACGTATTTTTAAACCAACGCTACAACGTGGGAACTGAAACTACCGAAGGGCTTAGTCTGTTTGGTTCGGTACCGGTTACTGATAATTTTAACCTGCGTTCCAATACCATGTTTGCCGACCGTATCACTACTAATCCGGGTAATCCTACAGTTAGCGGGTTTACTTATCGGCTTAATCTGAATGCTACCTACCAGTTTGGTAAATATCTGATTGCCGAGGCCTTTGGTAATTATAACTCTTCGCAGCGTACTATTCAGGGAACACGCCCGGCTTTTTTCTCTTATAATTTAGCTATGCGCAAACAGTTTTTGAATAAAAAGGCGAGTATTGGCTTTACAACTGCCGATGCTTTTAATAAATATGTTGACCAACGCGCTACTACATCGGGTGCAAATTTTAATCAGTACAGTTTGCGCCAGGTGCCTTTTCGCACTTTTGGGATAAGCCTGAGCTATAAGTTTGGCAAGCTTGAGTTTAAAAAGGAAAAAGATAAGGACGATAATAACAATACTTTACAGGCCCCACCCGAAAATTAAAGCCATTCAGGTTCTCTACAGAAAGTGTTCCGATTCTCTACAGAATGGGTAGTTAACTTGATCAAAAATCAATAAAATGAAAAAGATATTATTTATAGCAGCATTGGCGACATTAACAAGCAACGTTATGGCTCAGGACCTAAAAAGTAAAGACGTACCCGACCTGGTAAAAACACGTTTTCACAGCAAGTACCCAGAAGCAACTAAAGTAACCTGGGAAAAAGAGAAGGGCAATTATGAAGCTAACTGGGGCGGCAAATCGGGCGAGGATAATTCGGTTGTGTTTACGCCAGGCGGCGCATTTGTTGAAATAGTTAAAGCCATTGGGGTTAGTGAATTGCCAAAAGCGATTGCACCTTACGTTTCCACCCATTACAAAGGCGCGAAAATTAAAGAAGCCGGGAGAGTGACTGATGCATTTGGCAAGACAACTTACGAAGCCGAAATAAAAGGCGGCGACCTGATATTTGACGAAAAAGGAAACTTCATTAAAAAAGATTAATTGCTGCGCTGCAGTTATGAAGTTCGCAAGGTCAAAAGTAAGAATTGAAACAAGGGGAAAGATCATAAAAGATTGCGCCTTGTTAATGATGGAGAATGGTTATTTTTCTGTATCAGTCCCTGAACTGGAAAAAGCTTCAGGCAAAACCAAGGCGGTGTTATACGGCTATTTCATTAATAAAAATGAACTGGCAATGGCCGTACTGGATTATAACCTGGAAGGACAAAGAAAGGCAGTTAATGAGCTGGTTAATTTAAGCATTACCAATAGGGATAAATTAATGGCGCATATCCTGTTTTATTATCCCAAAACGGAGTTTACACTTGCAGGCAGCGGATGTCATTTATTTAATGCGGCAGCCGAAGCCTGCAATACCTGCCATGAAATGAAACAGCGTGTTACCAAAGCACTTTTGTTGTGGCAGCAAGATATTGTGAAAATACTTCAGGACGGTGTAGACCAAAAAGAATTTAAGGCCGAAATACCGGTTGATGGTATCGCCTGGCAAATAATTGCATTGATAGAAAGCGCGATACTCATCAGCAAAACAATGCAAGACAAGAAACCGGGTATACAGTTATTAGATCAGGCAAAATGTCTCGTAGCCAATTTGTAACGCTTCTTTCGAAATGTAATTCTTTATTTACCTACTTCAATTACATGAAAAGTTCCGGGTATTTGTTTGGGCCTGCCACCTGCGGGGTTTGGTTCGGTTTTAGCGGCGGGCAGGTATAGTTTATGTGTTACCAGGTCAATGCCTATGGTACGAGCGCTGGGCTCGGTGGTTATATTTTCAATAAACTCAAATTTATCAGCACTTAACTCTCTTACCGCGCTTACGGTGCCTTCGCCATTTGATGCGTAGGCAATTTTTAATCCGGGATCAAACACCACTCCGTCAGTCCCGCCGATGGGAAACTTAGCTAAAGTTTTGCCATTTGCCGCATCCATTACCACCATGGTTTTACTATCGCCGCAGCCAATAAATAAACGGTTGGTTTTTCGGTCTATATCCAGTCCGCTTGGTGACGAACCACCATCAATTTTGTAACGAGTTATTTCCTTATAAGTATTGGCATCAAATACAATAACGGTGCTGGTACCCTCGCCGTTCACAAATATTTTACCTTTTCCGTCTGATACTGCCGTTTCAGGTTTATCGCCTAACGGTACGGTTGCCACAACTTTATCAGTAGCGGGGTCAACAATGGTGGCATCTTTGCTGCGGCCATTGCAGGTAATGATCTTTTTCGAAAAATCATCATAAAAAATAGCGTCGGGGTTGGTGCCTACCGGTATTTCTGCTAAAACTTTAAGTGTCTTAATATCAAATACGGTTACCGCATTAGCCCGTCCATCGCTCACATAACCTTTCGCAAAAGGTTTTGCCAGCGCAATACCATGTACACCCATTGTTTTAGGAATGTAACCAATCGAGTCGCCGGTAACGGTTGAAAGCACATTTACCTGGTTACCGTGCGAGGTGTAAATTCGTTTTTCAGCACCATCAACCGTGATGTAATCCCAGCCGCCAGTGCTGGCAACCGGCATATCTTTTAAAACATGGAACCCTGTTTTTTGCTGGGCAATGCCATTATGTGAAATAGTCATTGTCAGGGCAAAAACTACAATTGCAAGCAGGCTGATCTTTTTCATTTGAGGTGATTTTATAATACAATATGGATCAATATTCTGTAGCAAAATTGAAGACTATTAGTATAATATAATTGTTAATTAAAAATTGATTTAAATGCAATTAATGTTAACAAAAGCGGCTTAATGTTAACCTAAAAAAACCATTGCGTTAAGTAATTAACAGAGGTGGTAAAAATCAAAATTGACACAGAATTGAGGCGGTTTCTTTGCGCTTTATTATCGCAACACTGACATTTTATAACATCGTAAGCCCCTTAATTCATGAATTTACCTTTACTTCCTAAATCCTGTTTTTTACTCTTCTTTTTACTAACCGGCTTTTGTTTTTCATCCTTTGCTCAAACTGTTTTAAAGGGTAATGTTACCGATTCAAAAACCGGCGAAACTTTGATCGGTGCTACCGTGCACATTGAAAAAAACGCTACTACGCTCAATACTTCGGTTAAACTGGATGGCAGCTATACGTTTAACAACATTGCCGCCGGGATTTACCATCTGCAAGTAAGTTACATTGGTTATAAAACTACTAAAACCTATGACATTGAGGTGGTGGCCGGTAAAACAACGGCTTTAAATATAGCTATGCTTAGTAATGAAACCGCGCTTAACGAGGTTGCCATTATTGAGTATGTGAGTAAAGAAAGCGATAACTCTGCACGAAATACAGAAAAACTGGCTAATAATACGATGAACGTGGTTTCGGCCAGTTCAATCGCCATATCACCTGACGTGATCGTTTCTAATGTGCTTAGCCGGGTTTCGGGTATATCCATCGATCGCAGCAATACTGGTGATGCCCAGCACGTGATCATTCGTGGTATGGAAAAGCAATATAATACCACATTGGTAAATGGTGTTAAAATACCAAGCCCCGATAATAAGAATAGGTATGTGCCGCTGGACATCATCCCCGCTGATCTGGTTGAAAAAATTGAAGTTTCCAAATCATTGACACCCGACATGGAAGGTGATGCATCAGGCGGTGTGGTTAACCTGGTGATGAAAAGCGCGCCAAGCCATCTGCGTGTAGAAGGAAACGTAGGTACTGGCTACAGCCAATTATTTTTTGACCGCCCGTTTAGCAGTTTTAATACTGCTACTGTTCACAGCAAAGCCCCCGGCGAATCATTGCCGCCGCTTAGCCCGGCCATGATCAGTGATTTCCCTTATCAAAACTTGCTTACTAAAAGCGGTAACGCGTCGCCAAATCTTAATGCGAGTTTAACCATAGGTAATCGGTTTTTAGATAATAAACTGGGTGTTATTTTCTCGGGCAGCTATCAAAATACTTACCAGGGCGATAACAGTTTTGTGGTGGTACAGGAAAACACGGTTGGCCCTGCGCCAAATATCAATACCCCTAATCAGGAAACCGCTTTTCAAAGCTCTTATAAGCGTCAGTATTCATCGCAGCTTAACCGTTTGGGTACTATTGCCGCGCTGGATTACAAATTCAATGAGAACAACGTTATCAACTTATTCGGCACTTATTTGCAGTTGGATGAGTACAGGGTGCGTAATACGCAGACTTCAACCTATAGCGGTTATTCTTATCAAGGTTATGTGGCTACCAATGGTGTCGACAACTTAACCGAAACCCGCAGCGACCTGCAAAACATTTATAACGTTACCCTGAAAGGTAAACACAAGATCAAAGATTTTTCGTTCGACTGGACGATCGCCAATTCGCAGGCAACACATAAACAACCGGATATTGCCGAATTTAAAACTACTTATAGTACCAGTCCCGGCCCGGGCGGCACTAACCAGCCAACTCCAGGCGACCCTAACAGCTCAACCTATGTAGCACCCACTATTGTTAACGGCCCAGTACTGGTTGGCAATGAATCGCGGGTGTGGACTCATAATACCGATAAGGACCTTTCAGGCTATTTGAATATGCATTATGATACCAAACTGTTTGGCCGTAAAATATTATTCTCTGCCGGTGGTATGTATCGCCATAAAACAAGAGATAACTTTGTTGACAGCTACAGCCTGCCAAATACATTCGACCCCAATACCAATAACGCCGAAACTTACACAAGTATTCCCGCGGCAACTTTCTCTTTTGCCAATTCGCCGGGAAATGCTTTAGGTTCATCATACAGCGATCCCGGTGTATACAGTTTCACTGAAAACATAAGTGGCATTTATGGCATGTTCAAATATTTTGTTACCGACAAACTGGACTTTTTGGTGGGTGTGCGTAACGAAAATACACAGCAAAGTTATTTATCAAACCTGCCTGCTACTTTCCCCGGAAAATCGGGCGCTATAAATTACAATGATAATTTACCAAGTATAAATATTAAGTATGCTCTAACCAGCGATCAGGCTATCAGGGCATCTTACTACCTGTCAGTACTGAGGCCTGCTTTTGCTGATTTTATCCCTTATCCCAATACAACGGTTGATGACCCGTACGAAACCATTGGTAACCCGTACCTGCAACACACTACCATTAATAATTATGATTTAAGGTACGAGTTTTTCCCGGGCGTGTTTGATGAGTTTATGGCCGGCGCTTTTTATAAATATCTGGTTAACCCGATCGAAACGGTGCTTTCACCGGGTGGTAAAGGTGCCGCCTTGTTTCTTGAACCGCAAAACCTGGGTAACGCTACAAATTACGGTGCCGAATTTGTAGCCAAAAAATTCTTCGGAAATATTGGTGTATCTGTTAACTACACCTATACCCAATCGCAGATCACTACACCAAAAAGTATTGATGTGGTAAACGTAGGTGTTACCAGTCGCAACCAAACCCGTCCGTTACAAGGGCAGGCTGCACACATCGGTAACCTTTCTTTGCTGTATAAGGATCAAAAAACAGGCCTTGATGCACAACTGTCATTGGCTTATACCGGCGAAAGGATACAAGCGGTATCAAAGTACTACGGGCTGGATACCTGGGAAAAAGCATCAACGTTTCTTGACTTTTCTGCACAGAAAGAATTGGGCAGGCACTTTGTTGTTTTTGTTAAAGCCAACAACCTGTTAAATACCCCTTACGAGCTTTTTATCAAACAAAATAACATCAACAATTATGTTGGTATTATGAAGTATGCGTATCAGGAAAGCCCTAACCATACTACTGTACAATACGACCAGTATTACGCCCGCTACAATTTAGGCCTGCGCTTCAAATTTTAAAATCAAATACATAAAAATCATTTAATTCCCTTCAATCATGAAAAAACTACAAATCCTTTCGTTGGGCCTGTCGCTTTTAGCGTTGGCTTCCTGCAGCAAAAAGACAGATAATGCTGTCATATCAAAACCATTGCTGCAAGTTGGTAAAGCTATCAGCAATACCTCAACGCTAACCGCTGGTACTTATAAAGGTACCATGCTGGCCGGTCAAACTTATACGGTAAGCGGCGATATCACTATCAATGCCGGCGATACCCTGTTAATTCAAAAAGGTGTTAAAATCAATATGACCAATGGTGCCAACTTTATTGTAAACGGCGACTTTATCAGCCTGGGTACAAGTGATGCCCCGGTTATTATAACTGATCCTAGCAAAACAAAACAAACCGGTGCGTCAACCGTAGCAAATGATCCTGCTTATACCGGTGGCTGGGGCGGTATTTATTGCAGTAACAGCAGCAAGCTGGTAGTTATTAAATGGACACACCTTGATTTTGGCGGCCACGCGTTAGCGGCGCTTCCTTTCCCTGCCAGTGCAGGTTTAGCAGCAGGTAACCAGTATATTTTATTCTTTGAAAACCCAACAGGCGTGTTCGTGCTGGAAGATTCATGGATATATGGCTCACCTGATGATGCTACCCGTTTTTATGGCGGTTACTACAATATCATGAGGAATACAATGGAAAAATGCGGTAGTGTTGGTGGCGATGGCTTTAACGCTAAAGGCAGTGCTGTTGGCAACATGGCTTATAACCTGATCATAGGTGGTGCTACCAACGGTACAAAATCAGCAAGTGACGGTACTACTGCAGGCCCTTGCCAGTTTACTATGTATAACAATACTTATATCAATGACGGTTTCCGTAACACCGGTGTGTATGGTGCAAGAAGCGGTTCTGTTGAAATTGAGAATAACTCAAGAGCGTTAGTTTACAATAACCTTATAGTTGATTGCGATTTTGGTGTACGTATTGCAGGTGGCCCGGGCGGTCAAAAAGTTTACCTGGCCGATACTACGACTAACAATGCACTTTTATTCCCTAAAACAGCTTATGGTTATAACTACTATTATGTGGATAATGTAGCTATGGCAAATCAAATTGTGCCTACCAGTGTGGCGCAACCGGTTGTTACACATCCTCAGGCTACAGATATCCCTAACATGGCAGCCCTTTTGGGTAATACCTATACCTTTGGTGCTACTTATGATGGTACTTCACTTGTCGGAAAAAACAACCCGATGTTTGTGAACTATACATTACCTGCGGCTAATAATTTCTGGATTACACAAGCATCGGTTGATGGTTATAACTTCCACCTGCAAGCAGGTTCGCCTGCTGCCGGTAAAGGAACAACCAATCCAAGCCTGATCAAACCTATAACAACGAATATACCGGTTGATGCCAACTTTGGTTCGAGCGAAATTACCCTGCCTGGAAAAGACATGGGTTGCTACCAGTTAGACGGTACCGGTAACCACCACTAATTCATAATTATGCAACACACAACATCCCGTTTTTGTAAAAACATGCACATCAGTTTTATCAAAAACGGGATGTTGTATTTAATGCTTTTTGCCTTTTTTTCCTGTAAAAAATCAGGGAACTCCCTTCCGGTAAAAGATACTACCTCGGTTGTGCCACCACCATTAACGGTTAACTTTTTGATCCCATCCTACGATCCTTCATCGCTGGATACCAATAGATTATTTAATGCCGTACCCGTTACTAATAACCTGGCAAGAAAAGATCTGCTCGAAATTTCGGGCATAGCCGCCAGCAGGATCAATCCCGGCATATTATATATTCATAATGATAGCGGCAATGCCAGCCAGGTTTACCTAACCGATGGAACAGGAGCCGATAGGGGCACGCTTACCTTAACTACTGTTGGTAATCGTGACTGGGAAGATATTGCCGTTGGCCCGGGGCCCATTGCCGGCGTAAGCTATATTTATGTTGCAGATATTGGCGATAATAGTTCCAGGTACGGATCTATATTTGTTTACCGTTTTCCTGAACCTGACCTGAATGGAAAAACATCACCCTTTGTTGCTAATATTACTAATGTTGATGCGATAGAATTGAAATACCCCGATGGCCCGCGTAATGCCGAAACCCTGATGATTGACCCTCTGACAAAAGATATTTATATTGCCAGTAAGGAAAGTAATTTGTCGAAAATTTATGTTGCCCGTTATCCGCAAAGCACTTTGTCGGCTACTACATTAAGCCCGTTGGTGCAATTATATTTTAATAAAGCTACCGGAGGTGATATTTCGCCGGACGGAAGTGAAATATTATTACGTAGTAACCAGTTAATATGGTATTGGAAACTGCCTGTAGGTACAAGCATTTCGGCCGGCTTATTGACCAAGCCGCAAATAGCGCCTTATGCCAACAATGAGCCGCAAGGTGAGGGCGTAGGTTTTGCGGCGGACGGATCAGGTTATTACACGAGTACCGAGGTAAGAGATTATCCCGGCAAATTAGCCACGGTGTCTTTTTATAAAAGAAAATAGAATTTATGAAACGTTATTTTAAAGTTATTCTTTGGATATTGCTTATTGGCTTCGGCCATCCTGTGGTTACGCTTGGCCAGGTGATACAAATGGTGTATACTTCTGATGCGCATTATGGTATTACCCGCAAAAATTTCAGGGGCGATACCAATGTTAATGCTAAAGTAGTTAATGCTGCCATGATAAAGGCAATAAATAGTGTGCCTCAATTAACTTTACCCAATGATGGAGGTATAGGCTCTCGCAGGAAAGTAGCGGCTGTTGATTATTTGATACAAACCGGTGATATTGCTAACCGCATGGAAATCCCTTACCAAAGCGCTGCCGCGAGTTGGGCTCAGTTTGAAACTGATTATATACATGGCGTTACTTTGAAAGATTATCAAAACCAACCCGCAAAACTATTGCTGGCACCGGGTAATCATGATATTTCTAACGCCATAGGTTACAGCAAACCCATGAACCCAAAAACAGACCCAAGCGCCATGGTTAATATCTATAACCTGATGATGAAACCCGCACATCCAAAAACCAACGCCGGTTACAATTATGCTACGGATAAAATAAACTACTCGCTAAATATAAAAGGTGTGCACTTTATATTCATCACTTTGTGGCCTGACTCGGCCGAACGGATCTGGATGGAAAAAGACCTGGAAAAAGTAGCAAAAACTACACCGGTCATTGTTTTTTGCCACGATCAGCCCACCAGCGAATCAAAACACTTTACCAATCCGGTACCACCTTATAACATGACCATCGCCAACAAGTTCGAGAACCTGACGGCCGAGCATTATAAAGAAGGCACGGTTGCGGCAAAGGATGACGGCGCAACCAATATTGAGCAACGTGGCTGGGTGGCGTTTTTAAAACTGCACCCTAATATCAAGGCTTATTTTCACGGCAATAGTAACTGGAACGAGTTTTATGTTTATAAAGGCCCGGATAATAGTGTTGCGCTAAATACATTCCGGGTTGATTCGCCTATGAAGGGGGATTACTCATCGAAAGATGAAACCAAATTATCATTTCAACTCATCTCACTTGATCCGGTAAAACAGCGGTTAACAGTCAGGGAATGCTTGTGGGATACAAACCCATCAAACCCATCGGCAAAAATTGTTTTTGGAGAATATAAAACAATCTCATTGCGGGTTAATTGACAACGCAGTACGTTTTTTATTTAAAAGATGATGTTCGTAAATTATACCATGTGCATTCAAACTGAGAATTGCCGGAATTTGTATCTCTAAGATAAAAATTGCTTTCAGCCATAAATTAATATTTGAAAACTAATGTACCCATTTGTTGTTCATGAATACAAATTTGGGTACACATTTATTTTAATCTTGCTTAATTTTATTTTATCAAAAATGCCCTTTATCGCTATTAAGAGGCCTTTTTTTTACTTTGTTTAATTTTATTGTTAATAAAGGTGGTGGTATCGTAGGGACCACGTGTTTAATGGCTAACTATTATTTGTAAAATAGTTAGCCATTTTTTGTTTTATTGGGAATTTTTTGAGAAATGATTTGGGATTTGTAATTTCTTTTATGATTGTTTAGGTCAATAAAGGTATAGCAATAATCGGAATGCTTATAAAAACTCATCGATATATTAGTCAGGATAGCTATACAATAATCAAATCTTTTATTATTTAATCGTTGAAACCGATTCCATATACATTTTCCAATATATGCTTATCGATCGAATAAAGATCATTTATTATTTTTTCTTCTTTCTTTCCCATTTGCTTACCAAGCTGATATTTTGAAATAATTGAATCTAAATTGTTCACATATTTTAAACACTCGTCCTTGTCAGCAGGCGGCAGCTTACACCTGTTGATTATTCGTACTATTTCTATCGACAAATTATTCAATTTGATGTTTCTATCGTGTTCTTCTGCAAAATCCAAATTGACGTTGATGTATCTGCAGAAATCTTTAATTGATGAAGAATTTGAGTATTTGAATACTTTGAGGCTTTGTTTGCCTAACAACGCTTCAACTTCATAAATAAATAGCAAATAATCTAAACGTTTTAAAAACCATTTATCATTTAACATTTGTATTAGTGAAAGGTCTTTACCCGCGCAAGTGATTAATTCGTTATGCGGATTTTTAATATTTTGGCCGTAAAAACTAAATGCAAAATCGGTATGTTTCCTAAACCAAACTGCAATTTCTAAATCAAATAGTTTTTGCAATATCAGAAAGAATACTTTTGCATCGGGACTATAGTCAAACCAATGGTTATATATGCCTTCGGTAGATAATATAATTGTATGTGTTTTATTATCAACCTGATTGAAAATACCGTCTAAATTCTTAAACAATAGTTCAATGTTATTTTCCATTAAACAGGTAACAAGCCATTGATGCTTAGGTGCATCAGACAGGGCGCCAGGGAGGGGATACAGAATGCCATTTTTTTTAAGCTTTTCCCTGTTGTTATGTAAAAAAAACTGGAGGGATTTAGTCCCGGTTTTGGGCGTTCCGCCATGTATAATTAATTTCAGCTTTTTTTTGCCTTTTAATACCTTCGAAATTTCTTTTTCAATTTCCGTAAGATCACCCAAAGTATTTTTGGGCACCACTAAATTTCTCTTAAATGATTCGAGAAATATAAATGGACAGCTTTTAATCAGCACATTATTGGCCTTTATTATTGCATTTTTTATTATTGTATTTGTCGCTTTATCATAATTTAAAATACCAAAATTGTTTATTTCATTATGATAATGAAGCATTACTATTGGTTGTTTTTTTTGAAAATATTTTTGTGGGCTTTTTTTGTGTATCGGACAATTAAAATTGGTATCTAAATTACGATATTCAAGGCCGGCATCATTAATTGCAAGCGACATAGACAACTGGTCTAAATGAATTATGACTTTAGGATCATTAAATTCTTCCTTTTTTGCAAAAAGCCACTCTGCCCACTTTTTCCAGTAAGCATTAATTTTATTAATATAGTTTGAAGGAATAAAATAAAATCCTCCATTAAAATTTGTCGCTATTGAAGTTTGATCTCTTATTTTCAGATCTGTTTTTATAATATCAGGTAATGTAATTTTAGCTGCTGCAAAAATATTTTCAATGGATTTTAATGCAGGATTTGGCGCGTCTATTATTTTGGCAGCGAATCTGCTTGTATCAGGAATTTTAATTTGATCAAGGAAAAAGGTATCTGTATCAAGCAGAATAACATCGATATCGTTTTTGCCTGTTTTTTCAAAATAGTTTAATTGTTGAATTTTGTTGCAATAGGTCCCATCTAAATACTTATCTATGATATGATGCTTGTACCCATTACTGTCCAAAAAAGCAATAAATTTTTGATCAACGTTAGTAGTGCACTGAACAATAATATTTTGTTTAGGATGTAATGCAAACTGTTGTAAAGAAAACAGCAGTAATTCTGCCTGATAATAATGATTGGGTGTATCAACTACAAAAGATATAAATATTTTTTCCATCATTTCTGTATTTAGAAATTTAGCCTATTAATTAACTGTCAGCAGTAATTATATCACTGCCTGTTTCATATATGCGCATTAACTCGCTGTTTACGGCAGTCAGTAATTGATCCTCACTTAAAATGCGCCGGAATAAATCCTGGTTTATTGCTTTTAATAAATTACAGTTATCATAAAAACTGTGAAGACTATTTTGAGTTTGTAAGAGATACACGAGCATTGTCTTCATTTCACTTGATAAATCTTCTACTATTTTTTTTAAGGTGAAGTCATCAAAAAAAACTTTTTTTGAATATAAAAAACGTACAATGCACCTTTCCTTAAAGTAGTTTTCTTTTGATCTTACTCCCTCTTTAAAATTATCAACCCCTTTTCGATTAAAATTCAAAGCATCGCGTATGTAGCTTAATTTGCAATTATTTATCAGTGTAAGAAAAAAGTACCAGTCGCCCGAGTATTTAAATAATCCGAGTTCTTTAAATACCTGTTGTTTAATCACATTTTTTTTAAATACTAAAGTACTGGTGTTATTAATAGTGCATTCTAAAATCAAATAATTATTTATCTCGTGTTTACCTTCAACTACATAATCATTGTTCCAATAGTTTGTATTAAACATATTGTTTCTATGGTTCTTATAGAAGTCGTAAGCTATTGTTTCACCATTAATTACGTGCGAGTCGCAATAAACTGCACCAATCTTGTCATCGCTATTAAAACGTTTAAAAACTTCACTTAAAAAAGTATTTTCTGCATAGTCGTCACTCTCTGCTATCCAAATAAACTCTCCCTTTGCCAAATTAATCCCACGTTGCCATTGAATGAATGGGCTGCCAGAGTTTGTTTCATTAAATATGATGTGGCTAACATGTGGGTTTGTTCTATAATGTTCAATAATTGCCCTGCTATTATCAGATGAACAATCATCAAGAATAATTATTTCAAAGTCTTTATAAGTTTGCGTAAGTATTGAATCAATCCTTTTTTTAAGAAACATTGAGTGATTATAATTGGGAACAATAACAGATAAAGCGGGCATAATTATAAATTAGTCTGTAAAACGTTATGTTAGCTCACTTAAAAGCACCTGATGTATAAAATGAAAATTGAGTAACCTTATATATTTGTTTATACCTAATTGGCTATATATGACATAAACTGTTGTACTATGTATTTCCTCCTTTGGAGTTTTAGAATAAGTAAGTTCTTTTTTTATTGATGCACCCCATTTATCAAGCCACTCAGGGATATCGCCTACCTGCAAAGGATTAAAAACAGACTTTGCTATCTCAAACATAAGGTCTTCAGTTTCTTCGGAACCGGTTAATGCCGATCTGTTTATATTTTCATTGGTTTTATTACCCCAATTGTTATAAAAATCTATTAAGCCTGCTATTGGCATGCATTCTTGATCCATTATTAATTTTACCAGCAATAAATTAAGATAAAAAGCAAACGTTAAAATTATTTCGTCATTTAAATTTTCCTCATCTTTCAGCACATCTATAATAATAGATGATAGCATGACATTTAATGCGTGATGTTTGTCTTCACAATCATTGCCGGGCAAATAATTATATAAGCCATATTGAATAGTGTTTTGGGGAAATGGCATAAATAATTCGCCAACTTTTAAATGAGATGATATTTCATCATCTTGACCGGTTATGGCATCTAAAAAAAAGGCATTAAAAAAAACATCCATTTCTTTAGCAATTTGTTCAGCTCTATTTTTCGAAACCTCTATTGAAAATCGGATGTTTTCGCCGTTTAACTCATTAAATTCTAATAAATAAGAAGTTAGATATCCGGCTTTATCTATCTGTTTTAAAAAGTAAGATATACCATTGTTCAATATCACTGGCCAACTACTTTTATCGCAAAAAAGTGAGGTGCATAGCCAAGTGGTATTACCTTCAATTATATGGTTATCGGTAATTCCCATTTGAAATTTTTTGACACTATTGCTTTACCAAATTCAAAATTATTACGCTCTTTATATTCCCTTTTCAGGTTGTTTGACATTATTAGTTGTGAATAAAACATAGCATTAAAAATTGCTATGTCATTAATTACCTCCGGGTTCATAATGTTATAATAGATAATGTTGTTGCTGATGTCTTTCAACGTACTATACTGGTTATAGCTTTGTATAAAAATATACTCATCGCCATATACTGGCGTAAAATGTATAGATTCGTTTTGTGTGAGTTTCCAGGTACCGGTTTCCCACCCGGGCTCTTTAATATCATATCTAAAACTGGTTTCTCTTTTTTTATAGGCATATATATGATTTTCAGAATCAACAGTTGCTTTATTAACTAAAGTTCCTTTTATATACAAATTGTCGGTATATAACACTATAATTCCCGATACAGAAGAGCTTTGGTAGTTTATAAACAGTTTGTGCACAGTGACCTTTTCATCAAAATTTATTGTTTCTGTATCCGCCAGATAATGCCGCTGATATTGCGTATTGGTTATCAATTCATGTTTTAAATGGAGTAATTGAAGGCGATTAATTATATCGGCAATAACTGCACAGGCTTTATTTATATATTCATCAAACCCTTTTAACAATAAAAAATGCTTTTTTGATAAGCATAGCTTTGCGTACGTTTTTGTTGACGAAACATGTGTGCCGGTTACAGATGAAATAAATACGGCTCCTTTATTAAACTCAAAAACTTCATTAATATAACACGCGAAATCAGGGCCTATGTATTCATGGGGGTTTAGGTCACAAATAATATCTGCTTCTGAAAGCTTAAAAGCTATATTTTTTAAAAGGCCAGCATAACCAATACGTGGTTCTGCTATTTTATAATATTTTATAATACCCGTATTAATATATTCAAAGGTTTCTTTTATCCAATAATCAGTACCATCGGTTGAGTTATGGTCTACTATGATAAAATCAACGCCATCGTAATTCTCACTGTCTGTAATATTTTGCCTAAGCGTATGTTTTAATTCATGCAAGCTATTTTTACAAACAATACAAAAGGATATTTTACTTCTTTTTATTTTCATACGATAATTAAATATTGTTTGATTGCTGGTATTATAATTCTATTTTAATATATAAATCCTTCCAATTAAAATTTATTGATTGTGTACCTGTATGCATATGGCTGGCTATCCCTGGCATGGGGCAAAAGCATAATGCAGATTGATGAAAAGAGGTGTATCCAATAGGGTTTTTAAATCCAAATATCTCTGAGAAACGTGCGTCATCTGCTCCTGCAGGATGAAAAATAGGTTGCGCCTTACGATCATAGCCTACTTTATTTTTTTCAGCACAATCTTTTAAAAACGCACTGTATTTTTTAAAAGTTTTCACACGGGTAGCAAACGTAAAAGTTGTACTATCAATTTCTCTATACCATCCGTTAAACTTGTTATTAAAAATATAGCTTCTTCTTATCCGCGCGCCTTTATACTGATCGGGGTAATCCGTTGGATGGAAAAAAACGTCCTCAAATTCATCACCGATAGTTTCAAAAAAATCTGTAATTGTTTTATAAAAACTGGGGTGATACAGATAATCGTCCTCGCAGAAATAAATAATATCATCACTTGTAAATAAATCGGCCAGTTCAAATACTTTAAGCAGGCTCTTTGAATTGCCCAGCTTTTCATTACTATTAATTATTTTAACACCAGGATATAACCTTTTATATTGTTTTACAGTAGTTTCAGTTAAATAATCCCCAATAATAAATAACTCCGCCTGGTAGCCTAGAAGTGTGTCGGCTAAGCTTTTAAAGCATTTTAATTTGAAATCCTTTTCCATGCACCAATCTGGCCTTGGGTCATTTGCCGGTACAAAATTTTCACAGGTTCTCAATATTATTTTCATGGATTATTTAATTTTCAGTGATGATCTTATGGGTTAACTTAATTAATTTATCCCATGAAAACTTTTTGCTATTGGCAAACCCTTTTTCTATTACTGATTGCCTTAACACATCATTGTTTTTTATTTCCAAAATTTTGTCTGCCAGCTCCAGCTCGTTAATTAAGCATATCCATGCACCATTACCCCATATTGATTTCATTGCAGGTTCAATTAAAACGGCCGACTCTCCCACAACTTCTTTAATATTGCCACTGTCATTTATTGTTATTAGGGGCACTCCGCATGCCTGGGCTTCAATGTTGCATAATTCAAACCCGCCAGAAAATGGGATATTTACAATTAAGTCGCACATGTTTATGCGTTCAATATAGTTAAGCTGTTTTTGATCGTGAGATGATGATCCAAACCCCGAATATTTATCTATTCCTCTATCCTGTTCAAATTTTTTAGCTGTAAAAATTACGTGAGCATTTAAATTAAGATGACTAACAATAAACTCCAAATCCCATCCTTTATTAATAGCCGGTTTTGTTTGGGTATGTAAATAAAGCAGTATATTTTTTTGTTTTAACTTAAAAACAAGATGATGTAATGCAAGCAATATTTTAGGCAGTTGTTTCCTTTCTTCATTTTTTGCAAATACGCCAATTATAAAAAACCTGGTTAAATCTTTTTTAATACCTAGTTTTGATCTGATGTGTTTTTTATTTACCAATGAAATAAATTCATTACGATCTACCCCATGCGTGGCATAGTATACCTTTTTGATTCCGTTGGCTTTTAGATATTGTTTTGATTTTTTTGTCGGGACAATGATGCCATCTATGCCACGCATGGTATGTAATAAATTTTCATAAACAGGAAACCCGTCCATTACAATATGAGCAAACACTTTTCCTTGCCACCCCGCTGTTTTACAAAAATTTATAAAATACGAAGTTGCATTTATATCAAAATTAATCAATATCACATCCGGCCTTTCATCATTAATTAAAGCAACTAAACCACTATGAGCTTTGGGCCAATCAACCTGGTATATTTTAAAAGTATGCCCTTCAAGTACATTCTCGCCCTCACCTATTGCTAAACAGCAAACGGTATGTCCTGAATTAATTAAACCTTGAGCCAATTGGTTACAGGTAACACCAAATCCTGTTGTCCATAAAGGAGAATGCGATATGATTCCAATTTTCATAATATACGTTTCATAATTATTACCACCAGCTTCCTAAAAAATAATGAACGGCATATGCCCGCTTAATTTTTTTCTGTATTTCTTTACTTACCGTTTTTTCATTATTAATTAATTCACGTGTTTCATCCAATGAAAGTGGGTAAATCAAGTCAGAAGACAATAATTTTACCGCATGCTTATTATTATAAGCATTATAAATGCGTGTTAATTTAAACGGACCGGTTGATTCAAGTATTTCGAGCCAGGCATATTTGTGGGCAGCCGTATAAATAGTTGTTTTAAATTCGTTACAAATACTTTTAAAGAAATCATTTTGGGCACAGCAGGCCATAAATGCATTACAAACGATCAACTCTTTCTGATGGCGCTCACAATGTTGCTCAGGCTCAATACCCAAAACGCATTGCTCATTAATTAGCAAAGGGCTTATGTTAATTAAACATTCAAAATCCAGGTCAATAAACACACCGCCAAATTCATATAGAATGAAATAGCGAACCAGGTCTACCCGCTGAATAGCATGAGGTAAACTTTGATAAACAGATAAAAAATCAGGATGATATTTTTTTATAAAACTTTCATTTGCTTCATCTGTCCAAAGAATATATTCCCAATCAGGATGGTTGCTTTTCCAGGTTTCGGCTAATGGACTTAAATGGGCCGGAATATTTGTATCCTTCCATGTTTGATGTATGATTTTTGGAATTGTTCCCATTTTTAGATTGCTTTTTACCTATGAAATTCTTAGCACGGTATTTTTTGCAGACTGAATAAATGAGTTAAGCAGTAGTTTTTTAGGAAAAATTTTATAATTAAATCCAATATGCTTATTAATTAACTTGCTTAAAATCATGAACGACTCATTAAAATCGTTGTCTTTAATAAACTGCTTGCAATGTACAATCCATGTCTCCAGCCACTTTAAATCATCGTTGTATTCATCGGTATTCCAAATGTCTTCAATGATTTCAGTAAAAGAATCCATGTCGTTTTCAAACCATAGCTTTATATCGTCATAAACCTGTTTGCCCACTGTTTCTTTTGTAGTGCTATCAACACTTTCTACATAACTAAGCAACTCAACGGCTTTAGTACGGGCTTTTTTTATAGTAGGATTAATTGCCTTAATGATGCCTAGCTGCAAATAAATCAGCACAGTATAAATAGTTTCAATTTCAGCTTCATTTTTTTCCAGAACACTAATTAGTACCTGCGAAATACAATGCCTGGTATGTTGTAATTTGTCATCAGAAATTGCAATGCGTATTGGTTTTTCAATATCAATGCCGATTGAATTATTTGAATAATTCATCAGATTATTATCCAGCTGATGTTGGATATCTGTGGGCGATTGGTTTTTCGATAAAAAATTCCCTATCTGTTCAACAAATTTATTTTCAAGTGTATAGTGATCCCTGGATGGATAAAGTACAATAGTTATATGCTGAGTAGGTTCTGGATACAGATAAACATAATAGCAGGCTAAATTGCCTTCAAGTTGTTCTGTTTGCAAAAATGGTTTAATAGCATATGTTATTATATTGCGCCATTCCGGAAGCGTGTAAAAAACCGTAAATGTTATATCTGAATATTTAGTCATATGTAATAGGTTTGGTATAAACAAGAAATCTTCCTGGGTCACACCCGATGTGCCGGCAGACTATAATTTAATGTCTTTAAAAATGGAACTCGTCAACCTTTTTAGTAAGCTTTGGTTTTGCGTAATAATATCTGCATCCGCCAGCATACCATTTCTTAAAGCCAAACGTTTACGCATATCCGTTAAATTTTTCGCCTTAAAATCAACCTCGGCAATATATTCATCATCTTTAAATGGATTACTTGTTATGTATTTGATTTTACCATGCAATATCCCATATTCTTCATAGGGGTAGGTTCTTAATTTTATCATTACGTCCTGGTTTTCTTTTACCTTACCTATAGTGTTTTGTGGTAGTTGCATTTCACCAAAAAAAGTTTCGTTATCATCATTTATAAAGAAAATATATTGATGAGGTAAAAGCACCTGGTTTTCATGTATTATTCCCGCATAAGCCAACCTGCCACTTTTGGGTGCAGTTAAGGTCGTACTCCCGGTAGCGGTTTCAATAACAGCTAATATCTGGCCTTCTTTAACTTTCCCATTATTTTGTACAAATAATTTCACCAACTTTCCCGATGTAGTTACTTCAACATATTTAGGCGGGTTTACTAATCGGATTTTTAACTGTGCTTTTACAGTATCGGGGTATCTTATAATTTCCGAGAGGCTCAAAACAGCTACCAACACAAGAAAAAAACCACTAATGCCCCATCGTATTAGCCATACAGGCGGAACTCCAATAATGTCCTGTATTTCTTCAGTATGTCTCTGTTCTGTTTTGTTATCCATGATAAATATGTTGTCTGAGATTATTCTGTAATTTATTTACGCATCTAATTCAAGCTGATTTTTTACTAATTCGTAATATTGACCTTTTAAATCAATTAAGGCCCGATGGGTGCCTTGTTCAATAATTTTACCTTTATCCAGTAAAATAATGTTATCTGCTCCGCTTACCGTGCTAAGCCGATGCGCAACTATTATTACAGTTCTGCCTGTAAAAAATTCGCGCAGATTATTCATAATTATTTTTTCATTGTTTGCATCCAAAGAGTTCGTGGCTTCATCAAAAAAAAGATAATGCGGATTTTTGTAAACTGCCCTGGCAATAAAAAGTCTTTGTTTTTGCCCCTGGCTTATACCACTGCCTGCTGCGCCTATTTTAGTTTTCAGGCCAAATGGTAACTCGCTGATAAAATTCCCAATATTTGCCACCCTGATCGCATTTTGCAACTTATTTTCATCCGGGAATTCGTCGCCAACGGCTATATTCGCAGCAATTGTGTCCGAAAAAATAAAACCATCCTGCATTACTGTGCCACACTGGGTTCGCCATGTTTTAAAGCTAAAGTTATTTAATTTGGTTTCACCTATTTTTATTTCTCCCTTTTCTGGTTCAAAAAACCTAAGCAGCATTTTTAATAAAGTGGTTTTGCCACTGCCGCTCATCCCTACAATAGCCGTAGTTTTGCCTTGAGGTATATGCAGGTTTATATTTTCCAGCACTGGATCATTTCCGTTGCCGGGATATCGGAAAGTAACGTTTTGCATAGTTATGCTTTTGTTTGCCGGCAATTCGTTTAACCAATCTTTATCAACAGGCTCTTCATCTTCCAGTTCATGAATCTCGTTCAAACGTTCTAAACTTATTTTTGCATCCTGGTAAGATTGTATAAAACCTAACATTTGTTCAATTGGGCTACTTACCTGGCCAACTATATATTGAATGGCCATCATTCCGCCTAAAGTGATATTTCCATCAATAACTCCTTTTACACTTAAAAAGGTAATAAGTATATTTTTTGCCTGATTAATAAACATGGAGCCGGCTGATTGATATTGGTTTAAAGCAAGGTTTTTTACTTTAAACTTAAATAGCCCTGCTTGTATGTGTTCCCAGCCCCAGCGCTTTTGTTGCTCACAATTATTTAATTTAATTTCCTGCATGCCATTAACAAGCTCAACAATTGCGCTTTGATTATTTGATGACAGATCAAATTGCTTATAATTCAACTCGCGCCTTCTCTTTAAAAAAACAACTATCCAGGTAGTGTATAAAATACTGCTAACAGCAGCTATGAAAAAAATAACAGCGTTGTAATAAAGCAATATTATTGTAAATACAACCAGATTGATCATGGAGAACATAGTGCTTAAGGTAGTTCCCGTTAAAAAGCTTTCAATGTTTCGCTGATCATTCATACGTTGCATGATATCGCCTGTTGTTTTAGTTTCAAAATAACTAACAGGTAATTTCAGCAGCTTCATCAAAAAATCAGTAAGGATAGAAATATTTATTCGGGAACTAACATGCAGTAATATCCATGAACGGATAAAATTAACGCTGGTACTGCCAATAAACAGCATTATCTGTGCAATAAGAATCAGGTAAACAAAATTAATATTTCGTGTATTTATACCGATATCTACGAGTGATTGTGTAAGGAAAGGGGTTATTAACGAAAGCAAGGTGCCTATTGATAACCCAAAAACCAATTGTATAAATAATTGCTTATACGCATAAAAATAACGTAGAATAGACCACCAGTTTAATTTTTTTTGTTTTTCGCCCTCCAGCTCGTAAAACTGCGGGGTAGGGCTTAACATTAACGATATTCCGTCATACAGTTCTTTGTGGCCAAACCAGCTTTTTTTAAACTCAGATTCAGTGTATTTTATTAATCCTTTTGAAGGATCGGCTACATAAAAAACATTCTTTCTGATTTTATATAACACTACAAAATGGTTTTGCCGCCAATGTAATATACAGGGCAACTCAATTTCTTTTAGCTGATCTATTGTTAGTTTAGCTGCAAGCGAGCGAAATCCTATTTTTTCGGACGAAGCACTTATATCAAGTAAGGTTGTTCCTCTTTTTGTAACGTAGCCCAGAGCCCTCAGGTTTTGGATGGAATAATTGCGCCCATAATATTTCGCGATCATGCGTAAACACGTCGGGCCACAATCCATATTATCCTGCTGTTTGTAATAAGGGAATTTCATAATTTAGGTTAGGTATATTTAGTAATAATTAATATAAAATGCAACTATTATTTATAATTATTGTTTAATAGTATAATTCCCCACAAGGATCACAACACATCATTTAATTAGCTAGTGTGACTGAAATGTTAACCCAGCTTTTATAACAAGCATTGTATTTAAATTGACTTTGTATATCTGCTGTTTAAATCGAATTCGGTTCCGTTAATTATTATTTTAATCTGTTACCTTAAATGTTGTTTCACCAGTAGTAACATCATTGCTGGTTATTCCCTGGATAATTATTTTAAATTCTCTGGTAATATCACCGGTGTAAAATGAAACATTCGTATCCTTAAGTGAAAACACCTTAACAAAATGTTTCCAAAAAATTGTTGACTGATATTCTGGTTGAGAAGGGCTTTCCTTTGAATAATCTATCGGATAAAACTCTTGTTGAGTGTAAATACCATTTAGTATTAATTTATATTCATCAGGTGCAGCGCATTTGGTATAATAAGTAGTTTGCGTAGTGCCGTTTATATAATAAACCTGGCCCTTAATTGCCGGTCTGTTACGCGGGTCGTCAATGTGATTGCGACAATTCAATATATTGTTGACACATACAAAATCGCCACAGGCATTTGGCCCTCCCCCGGCTGCATAAAATGAGTTATCCTTATTTGCTCTTATCTGTACCCCTTTTAAATTTATAGCGTGATCATTAGCAGCAAGATTTATATATGAAGTTGTTCGTTGTGCTTGAACAGCATAATTTTCAGGTATTAATTGGGCAATAACACTTTCGCTGGCTTTAATATAAGGATCATTCAGCATAATGCGATAATCCGGCGCATTTGCACCCTTTACTACCAATGTTATTTTTTGGCCAAATTCCATAGCTAAATCATCATCTTTTAAAATAAATTCGCCATTGGGTTTGGTAGTTATTGGTAAAATAGATCTGTCAGTACCTACCAGGTCAACCGACTTTTTTAAAGCAGATGAAAATCGAGTCACATTACCTTTAAATGCAAGATCCTGATAATATTTCAGAGTATCGGTAGGTTTAGTATTTAATATATCGGTCCAGGTGTATCTTCTCCAACCCTTAATCAGCAGCACATTTTCCAAGAATTGCCGATCTGCCTCATTATTTGCCAGATAGCTTTCGCGGGCAGGCAATATCCCAAGCGCATTCTTCAAATAAAAAAAACTTTCTATATCATTCTTCTCATTTATCTGTATCCTGTTAGCCTGTACACAGGCTATCGATATGTAACCACTGTCGGGTAAAGTGCTATTAAGCTTTATGTTAACATTAACCTTTTGTCGCGGTTTGTATTCCTTTTTTTCTGTACTTACTTCTAATAACGTTCTTTGATCAAAATGAGCAAAGAATATTCTTTCTGACAGGGGCCTTCCCAAGCTGTCTGTTAGCGTCAGTTGCATTAACCCTCTAGGTACATTTTTAATGATCAACTTCACTTTTTTGCCAATACCGGTCATGGTAACCGGTACAGTAAAAAACAGTTGCCGGTAATTATGACCTGTAAGGAATAATTTCTCTTTTTTTTCATCTTTTAATTCAACTGTCAGTGTATCGTTTACCAGTGCTTTGGCTAACGAGATGCAAGCCCCTTGTTCTAAAATTCGGGGCAGCAGATAAGAGGTATCCTTGTGATTGAGATTATACAACTTTACATAATAGTTACTGCCTGTCTTTGGTTTTAGCGTAAATTTGCCCATTCCATAACTGTTCGTATACAGGGTATCTATCAGCTGCTTATCCTTATATAGGAATGCAGTTACACCAGCCGGTGTGCCTGCCGCTGTTTTTACTTCCCAGCCAATGGTACTATTAAGATTATTGACCAAGTTCCCCCCCTCAGGGAAGAAGCGGACGATTGCCGGCTGAGGCATAACCGGCAACGCTAGTTCTATATCGCGGTTTTCGCCTTTATATGTTAAAAGCACATGCAGGTGGTTATTTGCCGGGCTAAGTAATTTTGACGGGATCGTAAAAACATACTGTCCGGCTGTGGTTTTAACTATTCCTGCCAGTACAGGATGCAGAGAATTACCTACGTAATAACTAACAGGAACGGATACAGGCTGTACTTTTTCGCCGTCAAAATTTATGTTTAGCATCACTTTTTGCTGTATTGCTGCAGCCCCGGTATCCAGCGGGTTAAGTGAAGCAGTATAGTCCTGCTGAACATCGGCTTTAATGGTTACGGGTTGGCTAAAAACAACTTCTGGTTTTCCATTTAGCAAACGGTTGGTTATGGCTATAAAGGTATAATTGCCTGCTACGGCAGTGTCAGGAATAATGGTATTACCAAAAGCCAAGCCGTTTTTGATAACAAATTTATCTGTTTTGACCACCTTGTGGTCTTCATCTTTTACCAGAGATACAGAAAGTGTTTTGTAATAGTTGTAATTAATACAGTTAAGCAGGTACCCAGTAAACCATACATTTTCGTTAGTAGTATATATCGTCTTATCAAAATGTATGTATAGTAATGGGCTTTGATTATTAATGCCATATAAGTTAATTTTTTTATCCAAGCTATCAATCTGTTTCAATTTCTGCGAGTTTGCAGACAAGGTAAATAATACTAACATTAAGGCCGTCAGAAGCCATTGATAATCAGTATGATTTACTTTTTTATTTATTATAGTCATTTACTATAGACATTTGGCTTATTGTAATATTCGGCATTATAAATACAACACCTACTTACAAGCAAGCTTTGTAAGTAGATGCGTATTATTAGGTATATTATCTATAGCCGCAATTCCAGTAACATAAAGTTACATCCATGCATCCCACAAACCCAACTCCAGGGCAATAACATGCTACCCATCCACCACAATCAGGCCCCGATGGTACACCGGTATATCCACCGCTAATTTTTTTCATTTGTTCTTTGGTTAGCATATCTTTTATGCCATCCAGCTTTAATTTTAATTTTTTCATTATAATTTGGTTAATATTACCGCGTTACCGGGCGCAGCTTCCCCGGCCTGTTTTACCGAAGACAGGCAACTTCATTGTTCGCGAAACAATTTCTTTTGCCCTGGTACAAATTATTCTTATAGCACAATTACCATATAATTTAGTAATTTAAGTAAAGAATAATTTTTGCGCCGCTCTTTGCTTTGTCATATATTCCTATATATCAGTTATTATTCTTGAAACAAAGAGCAGATGTACTGCTCTTTGTTTATTAACTTGTATTTACTACAGAAGTAAATTACAGGCCACTAACTAAAACCAACATGAGCCTTGTGGAATACATTGCCCTAAACATATGTTATTATCAGTGTAGCAGCCCAAAAATTGTTGGTCGCAATAACATGCACATAAACTTCCGCAGATGTAATAGCCACCACTAATTTTTTTCATTTGTTCTTTGGTTAGCATATCCTTTATGCCATCCAATTTTAACTTTAACTTTTTCATAATAAATTGTTTAATTTAGCCACATTACCGGGCGCAGCTTTTCCCGGCCTGTTTTACCGAAGGCAGGCAACTTCATTGTCGCGAACAATATTTTGCTTGTATTTATATATTACTAATGTCTTTTGTAAATAGCTACCGGAAAGCTTGCCCCGGTATTTAAAGTGATAAATATTTTTGTCCTGTACATATATTTTCATTTTGAAGCTATTTTTATTTTTTTCCTCTTGTAACCTAGGTTTCCGCTCAGATCAGTCCCTTCTATAATTGCTGTGTAATCAGCCAATTTATCAGCAGCAAAAAACGAAACGGTGGCTTTCCCATTTTCATCAGTTACTATGTTTGGTTGCCAATAAATAGTGGAACGCAGATCAGTGCCCATAGCCAGATTATGATTACTGACCGTGTATTTGGGACTGTAGAACTGTTTGGGTAGAGTGAAAGGTAAAGGTTTGTACAAGTATGTGCCAGGTGTTATTTTCATGAATGGGCCATGTCCTGAACGTGTAGTTATTTCAATAAAAGCCAAATTAGGTGGGCAAACCGCCGCCGCACCAATATAACTAAACAGGTAAGAGCTGGTGTAAATATCACTGCGCATCACTTCGATGCCTTTTATTTCTTCTGCGGTAAAATAATCCATATAGCTTTTAAAAAAAGCAAAGCGATTAGGGTTTTTAATGGGTCCCATAGGATTGCCGTTAAAAAGTTTATTTAAACTTACACCATCAATAATAAAAACTACCAGTTGACCATCTAAAACGTAACTTGTAGAAATAGGTGTAGACTTACACAACTTAGTAGGTTGCCAAATACCATACATGTGAAATCCTTTAATTTTCTGTTCCAATAAATCACCTAAGGTTGTTTTTTTAGCTTTCAGTATATCCTGCTCATCTATTGCCTGGTCTGCTTCGCCAGGTCCATTCAGATTATGCGAGTCTTTAATAATTTTTTTATCTTTTATTACAACCTCTTTTAATTGGTGTCCCTGGTCCTGATAATTAGCTTCTGCTTTTAATTGAGCGATCTTTGTATTAGCATTGTTTAACTGCGCCGTATCGCTGTTGACATACCAGGGAGTGCTATGTTTCACAGCTGTAAAAACCGGGGGGGCAAACTCATGTTCCATCTCAATGCCTACGTTAAACTCTTTCCCATTTTTATTTCGTGCCTCCAGTTTAAATTCAGCAGTATCTATCGGGAACAGTTTTTTAAAAATAAATCGTCCGTCTTTATCCGTTATCGTATCCCTGAACACAGCAGGCGTTTTACCGATCAGTACTACCTGCGAATGTTCTACTCCTTTATTCAGCAAATTAGTTACTCTGCCCTGAACCGTAAACTCCTTTTCGGCATCAAATTTTGGTTGTATAGGTTGGGCACTAAAAATGTCTTTCCAGCCGTACCCAACCCATCCTTGGGTAAGCAGCAGGTTATCTAAAGCCTGCTCTCTTTTTTGCTCCCCTCCATTTTCAAAATACCATCCCGGTTCTTCCACGGTTCCTTTCAGATCAGAAGAGAACAACAGGTTATTAAGGATATTGCTGCCGGTACTATCGGTTCTAACCTGGTTGTTATCAGATACAGCCAGTGAGAAAATTCCCTGTACCGGTTTACCATCTTTATTTTTGACAATTATGTTCAGTGCGATACTGTCGCGGGTAGTATAGCCGGGTTTGTTTGGTGAAATGGTGACCTGTAAATTGTCATTATGCTCAATGTAAACAACGCGCTCATTCAAAGGCCTGTTAGCTTGATCAAGCAGGGTGAACCGAGCTATACCCGTAGGGAACAAATTTGTGGCAATTGTTTTTTTGATGATTTGCGCCCCTTCAGTAAACTTTATAGCCGCTGCATAACATACTATACCTCTGGCCTGTCCGGTCAGGTAGCAGGTTGCCGGAATATTAGTTTTAGTTATAGCCAGTGTAAGGGTTAACGAGTCGGCGCCCTTTGGGTCCACCCTCAAAACTGTTCCGGTGTTTTGAACAAGCGGTAAGGGATAGCTTTTTACGGCCCTGTCAGGCAGGTTTACCATGGCCGTGTAGCTTTCATTCTCCTGTGGAGTAAATTCAAAACTACCCATGCCTATGTGGGTGGATTGGAAAGAGGCGATTTGTTGATGCTTGCTGTTTTGAATAGTTCCGCTTATGGTTGTGCCTTTTGCATCTTCACCTATAGCTTTAAAGCCTACTCTGGTTGTAAAGCCTGCTACCAGGTTGCCACCTTCGGGCATGAACTGTACATCGGTCTTTTCCGGCCGGTTAATACTAACCGGTATGGTCAGGTTTGCCGTATCGGCATCTTTTCCGGTTTGATGTAATTGTATGGTCAGCTTATTGACCGCCGTTTTATCGGCGAGCTCGAAACCCACTTGCATTTGTCCATCCATACCGGTGCTGGCGTTGTCTTTTATCAGGTTACGCCTTCCGTTCATTACTTTTAACTGCATATCTTTAAGCCGGAGGGGGGCTTTATCCATGCCGGTAAAACGCAGTGAGGCCAGTACCTTTGTTTTGCCGGAAACCGTATCCAGCTTAAAGTCGGCCTTAACCAGGGCAGGGGGGCTTAATGCCGATATATAGAGGGCTTTTTTAAATATATAGTCTTCGCCAAAGTTTAGCATCCAGTTGGTGTAGGCGCGCAGGGTATAACTGCCATCGGGTAGCTCTTCTTTGTTAAGCGCCATGTCGCCCCAGCTTAATCCGGAGCTTACCGGCACCATGATGCGTTTTACCATCCGGCCCGATACGTCATCCAGTTCCAGATACAGCAGGCCGCTCCTTATTGATGGGGTCAGGTAATCGGCATTCAGCAGGTAACCTTTAAAACGTAATGTATCACCTAACGTATAATACGGTTTGTCCATTTGTATGTATAGCTTCTCAATAGGCAAGCGGCTGCGGATACTGTCAATTAAGCCAAGATGTGATCTTAATGTATTGCCTGCCTGGCCAAAAACTAAAGTTGATACCAACATTAATAGAATGCTTAAACAGGCATTAATATTTTTTTTCATGAAATTTAAAAGGTATACGATTAGTCTTTTTGCTCCAATTATTATTAAAAAGGAATTTCTACCTTTCACAGAATCAAAATATAACTAAATTTAATTAAGAGTGATTTAATCACTCTTAATTAAGGAACTTAACAAGTTGGCCATTGAGTTACTCCGTGACCACCACAAAAGTCTTGTGAGCAATAGCTACAATCAGGAACACATTGGACAAAACTTCCACCACAATAACATCCAACTTTTCCGCTGGCTGAGCAATTATATGGTGTACCGTCACCGGTATATCCACCGCTAATCTTTTTCATTTGTTCTTTGGTGAGCATATCTTTAATGCCATCCAGTTTTAATTTTAACTTTTTCATTAATAAATTGGTTAATTGGCCACAGTGCCGGGCGCGGCTTTTCCCGTCCTGTTTTACCGAAGACAGACAACTTCATTGTCGCGAACAATATTTTGCTTTTTTTTATATAAAATACCTGATGTCTTCAGTTTGATAGTTGTTGGGGAGTTTGCGCCCATTAATAAAAATAGTGGGTGTGCCTATTATATTAGCAGTTTTGCACCATTCACGTTGTATATTAATGATATCTTTTGAGTTTATGTTTTCAACCGGGTAGTGTTTGGCCCAGGCATCATAGTTTTTCTGTTTTTCTTCATACCAGTCATTAACCGCACGCTTTAACGAAATATCGTCGCGGTTGCCTTGCAATGCCATTAAATGGGCAGCTATTTTGGTTTTAGGGTCTTCATCACTATCAGGGCTTGCAAAAATAATCTGCAACTTGATGTCTTCCCTGCTTTCCAGCCATTCATCCAGCTTTTTATGGGCTGTTGCGCATGGTGGGCAATAAGGTCCTGACACAATGGTAATTACATGTTCGGCTTCGCGGTTGCCTAATATCAACGTATGGTCTTCGGCAGGAATTTGGTATTTGGGCTCATTATTAAGCAGTTTGTTAAACAGGTCTGTGTTATATTTAAATTTCCGAAGCTGTTGTTTAAGTGGTGTTATTTGATTTTTTACCAATAAATAAGGTTTAACAAATATCCAGGCTAAAACAGGTATAACCATACCAACAAATAAATTAATGAATTCTTTTAAATCTGGTAATTGAATACCATTTATCACATACGGCATAAAAGCAAAGAATTCAAGCCATAATAACCCCTGCACCACGCAACAAAAGCGACACCATTGTTTGGCAACGCGCCACTGGTAATAAATAGAATAGAATGTATACGGCAGGCTTACCATATTCAGTAAAGCCAGCATCTGCATAACGGCAGTATTACTGTTATTAAATAATAAAACAAGCCAAGTGCCGGCAAAATAAAAAAAGCCGATCTCTGACCAGCTTAACTCTTCGCTTATTTTAGCGGCTTTTGATGAGAGTATGGCGTTACAATCTTTGTTGTTATCAGCGCCGCATAGCTTTTGTATTAATGGATTGTTGGTGTCTATACTTTGTATCAATAGTAATATTGCCGTTGTAAGGCCCGCCGTTTTAAATAAGGTTAGCAAAGCAACCTGCCAGTTAAAAGCTGAGGTATAGGCCGGGTTTAATAATAAAAAGGTGATAAATATAATTGCAGCTCCTGTTATAACAATTGGCCCCCTTGCTTCGTTGAATCGTTCTTTTGCTCTTCTGTTTTTATAATCGAATTCACCCGAGGTATCATCTTTTTCCGCTATTAAAATAGATCCGCCATATAACTCTTTAAATTCATCAATAGTTAATTTATGATTATTCCATAACTGATGCGATACTCTTACATGTTTTGAATCGAGATAAGTTACTAAAACAAACTCGCCTTTTTTAAAATGAGCAACAAAAGGAGTTGGAACCTCTGCAGCTATTAATTCATCGAAATTAAGCTCATAAGCAGCATTTGGAACGCGCCAATTATTCAGCACATCGCTAATAGCTAATAAACTTGAGTATTCGGGATGCCTTGCAATTTCTTCTTCAATGCTTTGGCGGGTAACGGGAATATCCAATTCACCGATAAGTAGGTTAATAACCCGGGTAATGTTATCTCTTTCCATAGTGATAAGATTTAGGTGGAATTAATAAATTTTTTTTAAAAATTGGCTTTCTTACCGGTTAAAATATCAGTTCACTTAGGTAGGTTATTGATATTTTAATGGGTGTGATTATAGGTTTAAATGGTTAGGACTAAGCTAATTGGTTATTTTGATATTTCCAAATGATATAATTAAAAATAAATTATTAATTAATAAATTCATTATATCATTTTTTTTATAAGTTTGAGTAAACCTAAATTGTTATACCCAATAGCAACCTGAACCTATGAAAAATCCACTTGCATATCATCGTGCAGTTGAAAATGAACAGCATGTTTTTTTATTATGCATTAAGCCAAGATCTTCGTCAACCGCTTTTCAGAGGATTATTAATTCCAGTAATACCGTATGGATTTGGGGAGAACCCCGCGGCTTAATAAATCAGATAGCTAATTTATCCCAACAAATAAAAAATGTTGGCGATAACGAGGCGACCAAACTTTCTATCTCCCAATTATATCATTCTTATAATGATAATAAGCATATGTTATTTTATCCCAATGCTATAGGAAACTCTGACACAACGGTTGAATTGGTAAACAGCGCTATAAGCAATCTTTTAAAACCCTGGGCTCCAAAACTTAAACGTTTTGGTTTTAAAGATGTTGAACAAGTGTATCCACACACACTTGAATTTTTAAAAGCAACTTATCCCCGCAGTTATTTTATGTTCTGTTTTCGCGACCCCCTTAAGCAATGGCCGTCTGTATGCAAACTGTTTTTAGAAAATAATATAACAGAAAAAAATCTGGAGGTCTTTTTGAATCAATACTATTGGATGGCAAAAGGCTATATCGATTTTTCTAAAAAAAACAACATAATCTCTTTTATAGAAAATGAAGACCTGAAAAATGTGAACAGCGTAAACAAAATCATTAATTATTTAAATATTCCGATGATTGACTTATCACTAATTAATGATAACGTAGGTTCATTGCATGGTGATGAATTGGAGAATGGTGAAGAAGAGATAATTTTAAAATCAGATGCTTATAAGATTTATAATGAAATGAAAAGTATATCAAAATCTTTTTATGAATTCAAATAAAGAGCGTATTAATATGCAGGATCGGGATACCCAGACTATTTGTTGCGTAGCTATTCTTAAAAATGAACAACGTTTTTTAGATGAATGGCTGGTATATCATAAAATGATAGGTATTGACCATTTTTTTTTATACGATCATGAACGCGAACAAAAGCTTAAAGATTTTTTGACCCCCCATGCTGATTACCTCACGGTTATTAATTATTGG
>DATJJI010000131.1:0-3522 GCA_035492275.1 Mucilaginibacter sp. | reverse complement strand
AAAGGTATCCTGTCGCAAGGGATGATCCTCATGGCAGAGAATGCCGAAGGTAAACTAACATTTGCAGCGCCACTAAACTGGATGCCAAATGGCTCGACCGTGCGATAGTTAAATCGTAACAATAATATTATGAACCGGCGTAGCTTAAAACTACGTCGGTTTTTATTAAAAAACTTGCAACCTGAAGACATAGTTTTTGGCGAAACTTGGATAATCCGGCTGGCGGTAAAATTGTAGAAACGATATTTAAATCGCTATCTTGGTGGCCTATACTATTATCACAATTCTAAATGAAACTATTTCTTATCGCGTTATTTGCCGCGATGCCGCTTTGTATTTTCGCGCAATCTAATTATCATCAGGGCTATATTGTAAAAAGCAATGGCGACACTGTTAGGGGGTATATTGATTATCGGGACTGGGACCACACTCCAAAGTCTATTCATTTTAAGATGAATGAAACCGACAAAGAAGTTTTGACGTACGACCCGCAAACAATAAAAGTGTTTGAGATTGCAGGTATGGAACGCTACATCAGCTATTCAGGTGTAACTAGTATGGACGTCACCAGTTTTCCCGATTTGCCTACAGGATTAGACACTAACAAAATGTTCCAAACTATATTTCTCAGACAGGTAACAACAGGTAAACATATTACGCTATATCAACAAAGGGATGATACAAAGGGTAGATTTTTTATTGCTGCGGGAGATGACCCAATCAATGAATTAAAGTATTCGCAATACTATTCTGATAACACTGTCATAACTGAGACTACCTATTTCAGAGGGCAATTAATCTATTATATAAACCAATTTGACGCCAATGACAGAAATCTGGTAAGGGTTACTGAGCGCGCAATATTCAATGAACCCGACCTGAAAAAAATAGTTGACAAGATAAACGGAGGAGCTACAGCGATAGTCAAAAAAATGGACCGTAGGAGTTTTCGCTTTTTTGTAGGTGTCGGAGCAAGCTATACGAAAACCGACTTTTCTAGATTTTATGATCAATTTAATAACTATGTGATTTCGTCTAATTCCATGTCTCCGCAATTAAATGCAGGTTTGGACGTATTTGCTAATCCGAATGTTCAACGGTTAGTTTTAAGAGTAGAACTCTCCCTTTACTCTGCAAGCCCCAATTTAAGGATGCCTGAGGGTAATTTATATACATTCAAGCAATATACCGCCGGATTGACTCCCCAAATTCTGTTTGATGTTTATAACAAGGATGCTTTTAAAGTTTATATTGACGGCGGCGCCTCATTCAATTTTTCAACGTATAAAAATAATAAAATTACCTATTCGGCTTTGGGTACTACGCAACAGTCACCATACCAGTTGGAGCCGGTTTGGGTAAGCCTTCCGTTGCAAATCGGAGTGGTAATCAATAAAAAGGTAGAATTTGCTTTGACATATACTAAGTTTGCTGCATATACCATATATCAGAGTCTTGCGGTTTCAAATAGAACAATGAGTGCCGGACTTAAATACCGGCTTGGTAAATAACTTAAATTCAGCAAGTAAATCGTAACAATAATATTATGAACCGGCGTTGCTAAAACAGCGCCGGTTTATATATATATTACTGGAGGCATAGTTTTACTAAAAGATGATGCCTCCAGTTAGACCAAAGAACCCTATAAACTATCAGATGACGGATAGTTATCAACAACCTTTTTAGAGTAGAGAAACGAATCGACGTGATTTTTAAGGATGCATAAATAAAATTCGTATTGTTAACCATATTTCATATTTTGCAGACAGAATAGAGCTGAAACTATAAAAACAGGGCGTAAGCTGAAAAGCCAAAGAGTAAGTAACCTAATAATCTTAAAAGCAATGAATTACTATTTTAAAGTATTATCCAATTACGCGGTGTTTAGCGGGCGTGCACGCCGTTCTGAATACTGGTATTTTGTCTTGTTCAACCTTATTATTTATATTGTATTGGCTGTTATCGGCGCTGCGTTAAAGTTTACGATTCTTCCAACCATTTACAATTTGGCGGTTGTTATTCCCAGTATCGCGGTTGGAGTTAGACGGATGCATGATGTGGGCAAAAGCGGTTGGTTCATTCTAATCCCAATTTACAACCTGATACTGGCTTGTACAGATGGCCAACCGGGCGAAAACGAATATGGCTTGGATCCGAAAGGGCGTCCTTCATTCGGCGCAATAGATTATGAGCGTCCTTTTGATATAAATCCTGAAGTTTAAGTGCAAATTAATATAATGTCTTGCAGTTACAGGACTATAATCTTGTGGCTGCAAGACCATTTATTAACATGCCCATTCAAATATTTTAGCGGTTTTGATTGCCCGTTATGTGGTTTCCAACGATCAATAATAGCCTTGTTAAAAGGCTGTTATTTTGATAGTTTTAGCTATTATCCCGCCACTATCCCCATTTTGGTTATTTTTATCTACCAACTTTTAAACCCTTATTTACCGCTTAGTTTACCCAGTCGGTACCGTAGTGTTTTTAGTGTTTGTACCGTATTAATTGTTGCAGTATCTTATCTTTTTAAAGTTGCCCGTTATTTAAAATATCTGTACTAATGTTATTGACAATTGATTGATAGTCGTTAACAATTATTTCCAGAAACTGGTAATCATTAGTGTCTGGGGGATAAGTTACTTGTAAAAAGTCTCTGACATGGAGTGCCAGCTTATAAATGAGTAAGTTATTGCGTGTACGATTGAAATTTTTAATAACCTCATGTATGAGAGTAATATCGCGGTCGGTAAGCCTGATTACTTGCCTATAGATAGGTACATAACCTGGTTCGGGTTCGCCAAATAACAGGTCTTTAATTTGAGTTATTGGCTGGGTACTCACTACGGTAGTTCCGGCTACTAAATCACCTATCCGTTGTTTTTTGTCAGAGAACGATACCATCACTACGGCCAACGATCCCAAAGACATGCCAAAGTCAATCAATCTGAAAACCCATCTTAAAAGATATTGCCCAACACCGGGTCTGTCGCCATTTAAGCTTATCACTTTTATTTTGGCTACTTTTTTGCCAATGCTTTGTCCATTAAAAAAAACCTCGGTCAGCAAGTCATATAATATGCACAAACATCCCCAAACGGCTAAAGCAATAAAAAAGCCTTTGTTACTCCCTCTGGTTCTAACACTTTCTGTCTGTCCAAAAAAAATTAGTATGCATAACATATAAACTGCAAAAAAAAGAGCATAATCGATACAACGTGCTTTAACTCGTTTGCCCAGACCTGCAAGTTCATACTCAATTTGGATGTTTTGCGCAGTGGTTATCTTTACAATTTCCATACTTAAGGTTTTAGTATATAGCAACATAAATTATATGGCGCATTAATTTATTTGCTATTTTAACAAAAAAATCTTGTCAAATTACCTATGCGTGAAGCTTTATTTGTTAAACAAAATTCAGCACGGTGGAAACAGTATGAAAAAGAGCCAACACATGACCCCGATGAACTGGCTGAACGCTTCATATATATTACTGATGACCTTGCCTATGCTAAGACCTTT
>DATJJI010000130.1:0-27736 GCA_035492275.1 Mucilaginibacter sp. | reverse complement strand
CGTGGTTGATTTTAGCTTGTTATTGGTTAAACGCTGCAGCATATCACCTACATTCACTACCAGGTCTTCGCCGTGTGCTTTAACCGGGAACCATTTACCATCCCGGGTAAGCAGTTCAAGCCCATCGGCACTGGCGCCTATGAGCAGGGTAATCAGGTTAATATCCTCATGCGCCCCGGCACGCACCGCATCCGCAGGTACAGAATCCGGATCCTCGATAGGGAAGTAATGCAACGTACGTAATATGGAATTACCATTGTGCACCTTGTCGTCAAAATAGTTCTCGTCAAGGCCTAAGTATACCGCTATGGCGCGCAGCAGGTGTTCGCCCGCGCCTTCCAGCTTTTTATAAACTTCAAGTGTTGTGGTGTTAAATGAAGGCAATTCTTTTACCACCAGGTTATCCGGGTATTCTGCTTTAAGGTCCGCGTCATCAGTAACGGTTTGGCCTATTTGCCAAAATTCTTTCAGATCGGGCGTTTTAAAACCTTTGGCAGTTTCTTTACCCTTACCGGTGTAGCCACGCTGGCCTGCCAGCTCAGGTATTTCGTAGCTTGATTTAATATCATCAGGCAAAGCAAAAAGGGCTTTTACCTGCGCGTATAGGTCGTCAATTAATTGTTTGCTTAAGCCGTGGTTGGTTATGGTAACAAAGCCGGTTTCGTTAAACGCTTTGCCTATATCGTCCGAAAATTGTTTGCGCTCTGCTGCACTACCGTTAATATAGGTATTCAGGTCGAGGCGCGGAATGTTTACTGTACTCATAATCGTATAGAATAAAAATTATATGTAAAAATATCTAAATAAAAACAGTTTTATGCAGGCGTGGAAAACTATTGACCGCTATAAAACGCAAAGCAATGGCTAATTATTTTATAATTTAGCGTACTATGAAACGCATCTATGTTTTCCTGATCTTTTTACTCGCCGGCAGCTTTTGCAAAGGTCAGGATACATTAAAAGCGGGTTTTAATAAACGATACACCGTAAACCAATTAAGGGCAGACTTTGTTTTTTTCAGGACAATATTAGAGAAGGCCCACCCCAGTTTGTACCGCTACATGCCCAAAGATTCAATGGATCGTTATTTTGATGCGGGCATGGCAAAAATTGACCACCCGTTAAGTGAACTGGAGTTTTGGGAGTCTCTTCAATATATAACGGCCAAAATATGCTCGGGCCATACCGATCTCAATCCGGCTAAAACAACTTACCAGGATTATGAAAAAGCGCCGCACTGTTTGTTGCCTTTCCGGGTTTATATCCATAATAACCGGCTGTATGTAAAAAGTTACTTGAACTATGCCGATACCAGCTATAAAATAGGCAGCGAGATACTGGCTGTTAATAATGAATCCGCGTCTGCAATTTTAACAAGAGAACGCGCCCTGGTTACCGGCGACGGCTATACCAACAGTTTTAAAGATTTTAAATTGGAAAGATACTTGTTTAACTATTTGTACAATTTACTGCATGGCGATCAGTATCAATTTATGGTTCTTTTCAGATCGCCGGAAGGGGGGGTAAAACGCGCTTTGCTGAAAGCAGCTAATATGAAATTTAATGGTGGAATCGTCGCTGCAAAAACTGAAAAAATAGTACCGCGGCTGAGTTATCCTGCGGATATGCCTGCAACTGCTATCCTGAACATCGCACACTTTACCTACAGTGATTATTTTAATTTTCATAAAAGGCTTTTCCGGGAATTGAGGCATAATCAGATCCAAAATCTGGTAATTGACCTGCGCGGCAACCCCGGCGGGCGTGGCGATGTTTGTATTGATATGATGCAGTACCTGATGAAAAAAGATTTTTATTTCACCTTGATGGAAGAAGGAAGTGTAAGCCAAAGCAGGTTTACTTACTTGGCTGAGCAAGCTAAAAAAACAAGTATTCCCCTTGACCTGAACGTGGTGGATCATTCACCTTACAGTACACATTATGATTTTAATTCTCCGCAATCACTGGCTATGAACCGGTTTAAGGGGAAGGTGTATTTACTGGTGAATAGAGGCACGTTTTCGGCAGCATCTTTATTTACTATTGCTTTAAAAAAACAAATGGACTGTGTAGTAATAGGTGAAGAAACAGGCGGCGGCGTTGCCGGGTGCGATGGCGGCACAATAGTTAATGTAAAGCTTCCCAACACGCAGTTTGAACTGGAAATGCCTGTAATGTGGACTTATTCTGTCGACAAGGCTCCGGCCTATAGCGGCGGACTGAAGCCTGATATCGTGTTTTCGCCAACAATTGCCGAAATAAGCGATATGCTGACCCGCCGTATAGACCCCGTTATGGCGATATTAAAAAAGACCATCGCCACTGCCGACACCAATGCAAAACAATAAGCGTCTAAAATTTATTAAAACAAATACAAGGCTAAACGTTTTATAATCTGATAAGTCAAAAAAATAACTTATACCATAAACCTAAATATATAATAATATGAAAAGCTTTAAAAAAATATACGGCATAGGCCTGTTGGCTTTATTGCTGATATTGGCCGCGCCGCGCAAGAGTATGGCCCAGGAGGATATCTCTGAGCAGGATTTTTACGATAACCTGCAGCCCTACGGTACCTGGATAAGCGACCCGCAATATGGCGACGTTTGGGTGCCTGATGTAGATGAAGATTTCAGGCCCTACGGTACACAGGGCCACTGGGTTTTAACCGAATATGGTAACACCTGGGTATCAGACTATCCATGGGGATGGGCAACGTTTCACTACGGCCGCTGGCGCTATGACGATTACTATGGCTGGGAATGGATTCCGGGTTATGAGTGGGCACCCGCCTGGGTTAGCTGGCGCCATGGGGGTGGTTATTATGGCTGGGCGCCTTTAATGCCCGGTATAAGTATCAGTCTTTCTATCGGTGCCGGGTATAACGTGCCCGATAATTACTGGGTATGCGCCCCCGAAGCTTACATTAACCGGCCTAATATTTACAATTATTATGTGCCGCATGCCAGGGTAGTAACTATTATACACCGTACTACCATCATTAATAATATTTATACTAATGGTGGGCGCAGGTATATTGCCGGGCCGCGTGCTGCTGATATTCAACGTTACACACACCAGCGCCCGCAGATTTATAGTATAAATAATGCAAGCAGACCGGGTGCTATACATGTACAGAATAATACGGTAAACATTTTTCGCCCGGCGGTAAGGAAAGTAGCAGATGCACGCCCTGCCCGTGTGGTTGATGCGGGAGCCTATAAACAACAAAACCCTAATGCTGGTATCGCGCATCGCGGCCCGGGTGGTGCAGCTGCGTTTAATCATGCTAACGCGGCTAAATTGGCCGAAGTAGCACGCAATACCAATCCGGATAATAAAGTGGTACGTGTAAATCAGCGTCCTGATAATCAAAATCCGGGTCAGCAAAACAACCGCCCGGCTCAGTTCGAAAAGCGGCCAAACGGTGGGCAGCCTGATAATCGTCAGCAGCAACAGGGTAATAATCCGCCTCAGCAAGGAAATAATCCGGCGCAACAGCAACAGCAGCAACGTGGCGAACACCGTGGCCGTCCTGAAGACAGGCCAAATGTAACACCGCCCGCACAGCAGCAAAATGGTGGTCAGCCGCAACAACAGCAACAGCAGGCCCAACGCGATCAGCAGCGTGCGCAACGTGAACAACAGCGCCAGCAACAACAAGCGCAACAGGCTCAACAAGGTGGCCAGGCGCAGCAGGTTCAACAGCAGCAGGCACAACAGCAGCAACAAGCGCAACGTGATCAGCAACGCCAGCAAAGAGATCAACAGCGCCAGCAGCAGCAAGCGCAGCAAAACCAGGCCCAGCAGCAACAGCAGCAGGCCCAGCGCGATCAGCAACGCCAGGCGCAGCAACAACAAATGCAGCAACAACGTCAGCAGCAAAATCAAGCTCAGCAGGTACAGCAACAGGCTCAGCGCGACCAACAAAGACAAGCCCAGCAACAGCAAATGCAACAACAGCGTGATCAGCAACGCCAGGCGCAACAACAGCAAATGCAGCAGCAACGTCAGCAACAGCAACAGGCTCAGCAGCAACAAATGCAACAACAACGCCAGCAGCAACAACAAGCGCAACAGCAACAACAGCAGGCTCAGCGTCAGCAAATGCAGCAACAACGTCAACAACAGCAGCAACAACAACAGCAAAGGCAACAACAGCGCCAGCCGCCCCCGCCACCTCCGCAACAACACCAGGAGGAGCACAAGCCTCAGTAATATTATGTGAAAAAAGCCCGCACCTGATCTAACAGCGTGCGGGCCTTCACATTTAACCGGTCATCAACAAACGATTAAAGCTCTTTTTTACTATCCGCTAACTCTTCCAGTTCGCCATATTCATTAACGCCGTAGCTGGAAGATATGATAGTTTTATCGGGGCGGCTATAGGTAATTTTTCTTCTTTTTGCCGGGCCTATTAAGGGCATGATCAAAAAGCAGAATAATACGGCCACCTTAAGTGCTGTTAACGCCATAACTCCTCCTTAAATAATTTAAGGCCGGGGTTATCCTCGTACTTCAATAAAGCCCGGATAACCCAAGCCGATATTGAGTACTTATAAAGCGCGAAGCCCGCGCAATTGTTCAGACTTCGCGCTTATTGATCAATAACGATTACAATTCTTCGTCATGCTGACTAACATCAAGACCGGCAAGCTCCTCTTCGGGCGTTACACGCAGCGGGCTGATCAGATCGGTTACTTTTAACAGGATAAATGAACCTACAAAAGCAAAAACCGAAACGGCAACCAGTGCTATCAGGTGTTTAACAAATAAGGAAGTTTCACCATAAAATAAGCCGTTCGCGCCTGCGCTGTTCACGCTTTTAGTGGCGAAAACGCCAGTAAGCACCATGCCCACCATACCGCCTACGCCGTGACAAGGGAACACATCCAGCGTATCGTCAATATTGGTTTTTGAGCGCCATATAACTACCAGGTTACTTACTACCGCGGCAACTATACCTACAATTAACGAGCTTGAAATAGTTACGAAACCAGCCGCGGGGGTAATAGCTACCAGGCCAACAACCGCACCAATACAGGCGCCAAGCGCCGAAGGTTTTTTACCGCGCAGAATATCAAAAAATATCCATGACATGGCAGCCGCTGCCGAGGCGGTGGTTGTAGTAGCTAATGCGGTTGAGGCTAATTCGCCCGAGCCTAATGCCGAACCCGCGTTAAAGCCAAACCAACCGAACCATAGTAAGCCGGTACCTAAAATTACATAGCTGATACGTGCCGGGGCATGTGCTTCGTCGGTACGTTTTTTTAAATATAAGGCTGATGCCAAAGCGGCCCACCCTGCCGACATGTGTACAACGGTACCCCCTGCAAAATCAAGCACACCTAATTTAAAGAAGTAACCTTCGGAGTGCCAAGTTACATGCGCAAGCGGCGCATAAATAAACACGATAAACAGGGTGATAAAAATAAGATATGAATTAAAGCGGATGCGCTCGGCAAAAGCTCCGGTAATTAACGCAGGTGTAATAACCGCGAATTTTAACTGGAACATAGCAAATAGTATAACCGGGATAGTTCCCCATGCTACACCTAATGTGTTTTGCATCATAAAGAACGAGCCGGGATTACCAATAAAACCCAGGCCGCCAACATCCTCGCCAAAAGCAAGGCTAAAGCCAAATACTACCCATATAATAGTGATGAGGCCCATACAAACAAAGCTTTGCAGCATAGTTGATATCACATTCTTTTTGCGCACCATACCGCCGTAAAAAAAGGCCAGGCCTGGTGTCATTAATAATACAAGCGCGGTCGAGATGAGCAGCCACGCCGTGTCGGCTTTGTCGATAGTGGTTTTTGATGGTGTTACGGTGTTTCCGGGATATATAAAGGCAAGAATTACTACGATAATTAATATGCCAAAGGGTACGAATTTTTTCATGTTAAATTTTTGATGATAAACAAATACAGCAAGATGAGGGCATAGGGCAAAGCCATGCCTTAAAAAGGTGTAATAAAATTGCGGTGCGGCGTAACAGTATTGATGTCACAGTGGGCCCGTCGAACTATGAATGCAGAGCGGCACACGTCCAGCAACAAGTTCAGGATGACATACTGTTTGTGCAGTTCAATACGACACAAGGATTTTCAGTCCTTTGCTCATGTAATACATGGTAAAGCCAATCCATCACGCAGCAATGCAATTAAAACACAATAAAAAACTGTAATGAATTTTACCAGAAAACATGTTTAGGAAAGAGCAGCCGCTTGAGGAAGCTGACGTACTCGCCATGGATTTCTTTAAGTCGATTTTTTAAATATTTGAGACAAACAAAGAAGCTAAGCAATTCTATCAAAAAAACCTTGATAAAATGGCCGGGCCTTGATGTCCTTAAATTTAATAGCTGGAAAGGATTATTGCCATTTATTAATACTTCGGCATTCTGTTTGGCTTGTTTTAGCTCATGCTATGCCCATGTTGATTTTGGGACATGCACAATAATTGCAAATGCCGGGCGTATTTGCATAAAATTCGCAAAAATCGCCAATAGAAAAACAAAAACATGTTTATTTTTTAACATTCGCATATCTAAAATTACATATTTTTTATTAAAATGTCATTTATTTTGAAAATAAAATCAAATTTTTGATAAATAACAGTAATTAAGTTAAAATATTAGATAATTTATTATTTAAAATATCAAAATAAAACTATTCGTACATTTATTTATCAATAAATCAATTTAAATCATGCAGTTTTGATTAATCGTGTTTTTTAACTAAGAATGTTTTTAATAAAAACATCGCAACAAATAAAAAAGGCGATAAAAATTTAAATCTTATCGCCTTTTTATTTCTAAAGAATAATTACTTCAGGAAATTCTATCCAAGCCTATCTTTTTAAGCAATTGATTTCCGTAATAGATCATGTAAATACCATAGCTTGATGTGGCAATAGCTAAACCAATGCCCGTAAAGGCAAGAATATCATTTGGCGATAAGGTATGATTAAGCGTAAAAATAATACTCAGTACAGCAATGAGTGTGCTCCAGGTAGCCAGGTAATAATCCAGCTTTCTTTTAAATACTTTGGCTAAAGGGTAAAAGTGCAAACCCACAACCAGGGCAATTACCGGTATGGTCAGGTCATCATGGCCTATGTTGCGCACAATGTTTATGGCTATAAAAATTCCCAGGCCCTCGGCTCCGAATATAATACCGAACCATTTGCCTTCTTTTTTGCCGCGTTCTTTATCGGCCTCGGTCATGCTGGCCGGAAATTTCTTTGCCTGCCCGAAAAAGTATATTGATCTGATAATAAACAGAACAGCCAATAACCCAAATACAATGATCTCGATATTGTTATCGCGGCCAGCAAGCCCAAAATGGCCCATCATGGCCCAGATCAAGGTAAAACAAGCCATCATAATTAGCCCGGTAGCTATACTTTGTATGGCAATTCGGGGGATAACGTGTTTTTCTGTGCTCATTATCTTTCCAGTTTAGCTACACGTGTTGGTGTATCCTGCCCCGAAACTATGGTGCGCGAGCTTAGGGCGATGGCTTTAATGGTCGACGTAATATTACCCACATCAAGGGTGCTGAACTCGTCTTTTACGGTATGATAAAGCTGGTCCTTATCTATCTGGTCGGTTGATATGGTATGTGCCGGTACGCCTACCCTTGCCAGTGAGGCATTGTCGCTGCGGTAAAACAGGTTCTGATCAGTGTATGGGTCCGGATAAAATTTAAAGGTAGTGCCTTCCAGGTTTTTTTGCAGGATGGTGCCAAAGTTCGATCGTTCAAAGCCGGTAATGAGCGCCGAGTTGGTACCCCATTTGGATGCCTTGCCTATCATCTCGATATTAAACATGGCTATCACTTTATCGGGCGTAACCGTTTTTGCAAAATACTGTGAACCAAATTCGCCTATTTCTTCGGCGGTAAAGGCAACGAATATTAAGGTGCGGGCATTATTGTTTAATTTCTTGAAATATTTAGCCAGTGTGAGCACAGCAGTTGTACCCGACGCGTCATCATCCGCGCCGTTGGCTATACTATCGCCCTGCATGGGTTTAACAATACCCAGGTGGTCATAATGCCCCGAGAAGATCACATATTCATCAGGCTTGGTTTTGCCGGGGATGATACCCGCTACGTTAAATAATGGCAGTTCCTGAGTTTTTACCTTATCGGTAACGGTATAGTTTTTCACCGCGTCAAACTTGCCCATAACAAAAACAATTGGTGGCTGCGCAGGTGCGTCTTTAAATGTGGCCCTACCACCGCGTGCAAAGGTTAACAGCCGCTTAAAGAATGGGGCATTTTTGGGGTCAACAATTACAATCATTTTTTTACCTGCCGATGCATATTTACTGTATTCGCGTTGTAGGCTGGCATCCTGAGGAAGTATAACCACTTCGGCATCGCCGGTGTTCCAGCTAAACGATATAGGCGATATAACAGCCACACTATCCGCTGAAATTTTAACGCCGTTTATAGTTACCGATGAGGTAACCTGTATATTTTTTACCATCGTAAAATTTTGGCGGTACCCGGTATTGCCCTGCATGGGTTTTAATCCAATGCTTTTATACTCGCCCTCAATAAACTGCGCGGCTTTTTCAATGCCGGGGGTAAACGTAGCGCGGCCCTGCATATCATCGGCCGATAGGGTTTTGATGATGCGTTCTACATCGTCCTGTTTGATCAGCTTATCAACATCCTGCCCAAAGCCATATAATGATGCGGCGGTTAATACGATTATGGAGCATATTTTTTTCATGATTATTTTGCTTTTGATGACAGCCAGTTATTACGGAAAGCGGTTTGATCGGCAGTTGGTTGTTTGCCTGCTTTTTCAAAGGTAACTACCTCAAGGTATGGGTATTCTTCTAAAGTTACGGTGGTGGTGTGTTCGCCGGTACGGTTCTTATAATTTAATGTAAGTGTGTCCCCCGGTTTTTTAGCGGCTATTGCCTGGTTAAGCGATGTCGCGTCGGTAATATCTTTCCCGTCGGCTTTTAATATGACATCGCCCGCGTCAATACCTGCTTTGTAAATAGGGGAGCCCATGGTAGTGCTGCCGGTTATGGCAAGGCCCGGCCCGGTCATTACACGTGCCTGACCCGAACGCCCGCGGGTAGCTGCTGCTGACAGGCCCAGCCACACTTTTCCGGGTTGTGCCTTACGCAATACCAAACCTGCTTTGGCCAGCAAGGTTTCGTAATCATTTTTGTCGATACCATATATGTAGCGGTTAAAAAAGTCAGCCGCGAACTTAGGGTCTTTGGTTAGTTTGGCCAAATCGTTTTGCAGGTCCTGAATTACATATGGCTTCATGTTTTTTCCGCGAGCCAGCCAAACCGCGCGCATATAATCATCCAGCGTTAAATTAAAATCGCTGCGTAAACGCAAATCGAGCGCCAGGGCAATGGCACCACCGTAATAATAATAAGTAGTGAAAGTATTGCCGTAATTTGTTGGGTCGATAGCTACCCCGGCATCGGTATACACCGAATTGCGGCTCATTTGCGTTGCCGGATATTTGGCCGCGCCTGGTGTTTTTAATACGGAATTGATCAGTCCGGTCAACGTGGCTGTATATTCATCAACAGGCGTAAACCCCGCGCGTACCAATACCATTTCGCCATAATATTGGGTAAAGCCTTCAGCAAACCAAAGCTCGCTGCTCATGTTGGCATGGTCAAAATTAAATGGCTCTAATGATTTTGGGCGGATGCGTTTTACATTCCAGCTATGAAAATATTCATGCGAAAAAGTGCCTAATAATTGGCCTTCATTACCGGCAACTTTTTCGGCCACATCAACAATGCAGGTAGAGTTGCGGTGCTCCATACCATCGCCCGAGTTGGTTGGGTAAACATCATCCAAAAATGTGTACTCGCCATAATCATAAGCGGGCAGCTCGCCGTATATGGCTTTTTCTTCCTGCACAACTTTTTGAACCATTTTACCAAAGTTGTCAATAGTAGCCTGATCGTCGTTAGAATGTATGGTTAGGTTAATGCGTTCTTTTTTGCCATCGGTATTGGTTATATCCCAGCTGGTTTCCTTGAAGTTTGAAAGCTCGGTAGGGCTATCCATCATATACTGCATGTTGGGTGCCGAGTAAACATTCGATCCTTCGTGCTTTAATTGTGTAGCAACCTTCCAGCCGTATTTATCCAGGTCATTAAATTCAAACTTTATCGGGCGGTCTTCCTGCTTTGCATTCGCTATCCATAAAAATACAGCGGGCATGTTCAGATGCGCATGGCTGGGGTCAATACTGGCATAGGTGCCGTCGGTCCAGTTGGCAAATAGGGTATAAGTTATTTTTACGGCGTTATCGTGTTCGGCAATTTCATAAACTTCGCCTGCAGTTTGTTTGATCTCGAGCGGGGTGCCGTCAATATTAAAAGCTTTTACGTTGTAAATATTTTTACCAAACTCGTGCGTGGCATACCGCCCGGCGGATGAGCGGCTCATGTGCAAACTTAATACACCGGCAGGCGCATCGGGAATGGTCATTACAACCTCGGCCTCATGATGTGCCGCGTTGGGGAATGATATTTTATAGTAAATAGCCTTGGGGCCGGTTGGCACCTGCGCAAAACCAGTGCTTGTAAACAGAATAGCGAGCAGAACAGTTAAATATGTATTTTTCATTTAAAAAGAATAAGTGTGCTCAAATTACGATTAATAATAAACAACAGCAAAAACGCATAGATACTGGTCCGTTTACCAGGCAGCATGTACAGCAACAAAAAAGGCCATATCACTGATATGGCCATAAATATTTTTAGTTAACTGTAACGGGGGCTATCCGGATCATAGGATGACCGTCCGGATATGGTGCTTTTTCGCCGCTTGATATCTTCATCGAGGTGATGGTCGTAAACCTTGTCTATCAGGTCGATATCGCGCTCCTTATTGCGTTCGGCAAAATGGATATCTGATTCGAATGTTTTGGACATGGCCACATCATAGGGCCCCTTGGGCGACATCAGCTTTACAAATACCGGCAAACATTCAAACAAAATAAACAGGTAGCCAATGAATGATATAGCGAGATAGGTATCCAGATCGCGGGTGCCGTTTTCATTATAAGTTAGCTGCCCTAATGCCCAGTTACGATCGGCAAAGCCGGCGATATTTGCTAAACTATCTAATTGTTTATTCGTAAATAACCGCAGGTTGTTTACACCTTCAAAATCTTTTCGCTGGGCCAGATATTGATCCATTTTATCGGCATTGGCCGTAACCAGTTTTAAACGGTCTTCTTTTTCCTGTAAAATTCCCTGCTTTTGTTTAGCATAGGTGCCGTAACCTACAATGCCCGAGGTTTGGTTGGTTTTATCGCCAAAAACTTCCTGGTTTAGCTGCGCGCGAGAGCGGTTGATATCCTTTTCAAGCGAGTCTTTTTCTTTTTTCAGGTCGACGGTTTTGGCCATTTCCATGCCGTACTTTTGATTATAAGTTTTTTGCAGCGTATCAATTTTGCTGTGCTGCCCCTTTAAGTAAGCGGTTTTTAATTTCTGGCGAATTTCTTTATCAAATATTTTCAGCTCCAGCGGGCGCGAAATAACTATGCCTATCATGATAGCCAGCAAAATACGCGGCGAAGCCTGTAAGATCTGTTGATTAGTGCTGCCCTCTTTGTTAATGCTGGATACGATGTAACGGTCCATATTAAAAATGGCTGTGCCCCATAGTAAACCAAACAATATGGCGAACCCCACCGCGAAGCCATCGCCATTAAAAACAAAATACATGGCATAACCGCCTGATAGCGAGGCAAAAAGCGCGGTAAAAAATATGGTGGCCCCAATGCCTACATACTTATTATGTTCGATGGGGTATTTTTTTAAGGTATCAACGTGCGCTCCGGAACAAAACCAAAAAAAGCGGGTAACTTTATCCATGTATTATACTCTAATTACTGTAATTGTATATGAAACGCATTAAGGCAGTTATTGTTACAAAATAAGGACGCAAATATAGAATACTAACGCTTACATTTGATCTGTTAAAACAATTTATAAAGCAATGCAAGAGATAACCGTACAGGAACTTAAAGAAAAAATGGATAATAATGAAGACTTCCAACTGATTGATGTGCGTGAAGACTTTGAATACGAAACCTCAAATATTGGCGGCGAGCTGATACCATTAGGCGGTATTTTAATTGAAGCCGATAAAATAAGTAAAGATAAACCGGTAGTGATTATGTGCCGCAGCGGCAAACGCAGCGCGGCGGCTATTATGCAACTTGAGCAAAAAGGTTATACCAACCTGAGCAATCTGCAAGGCGGTATTTTAGCCTGGGCGCAAGAGATTGACCCGGATATGGTAGTATATTAATAGCCATGCGCAAGAAATTAGCATTAAGCTTTTTTTATAATCTGTGCATTTTTATATGCCTGGTAATGGTATACAACGGGTTTGCCCACACGCGGTACGACTTTGTTTTGGCCGGGGTTTTTGGCGGGGCGATATTTGTTGTGCTTAAAATAAAGCAACTAAAAGATATTCGAAATACACTTAAACCTTAAATAAAAAAGCTATGCTGATCATCATTTTGGGAATTATTGTACTTGCAGTAGGTACAGTACTCAAACGCTCGCCCGAACCTGCCAACCGTTTTGGCGGTACCATAACTATTGTTGGCGGCGGCATTATTATATTAGGTGTGCTGTCGTCAGCATTCAAAATTATTGATCCCGGAAAAGTGGGTGTGCAAACCCTGTTTGGCAAAGTGCAGGATAATGTGCTTGAAAGCGGCCTGCATGTTATCAATCCGTTGGTTAATGTAACCACTTTCAGCATCCAGACCGAAAATTATACCATGAGTGCCAAAAGCAACGAGGGCCCGGTGGAAGGTGATGACGCTATCCGTGTATTATCGTCTGACGGATTGGAGGTTACGATTGATCTGTCTGTACTGTATAAAGTAAATCCGGCTAAAGCACCCTATATCCTGCAAAACATCGGCGATAATTATGTAGATAAGATCGTTCGCCCGGTTACCCGTACCGCTATACGCGACAACGCGGTGAGTTATGCCGCGGTCGATCTTTACTCGACCAAAAGAGAAGAATTTCAATTCAAGATAAATAAATCCATCAGCGATAATTTTGCCAAGAACGGATTAGAAGTGCAGCAGATACTGGTACGTAACATCACGCTGCCGGCTACGGTTCGCGCCAGCATCGAATCGAAAATACAGGCCGAGCAGGACGCGCAAAAAATGCAGTTCGTACTGCAAAAAGAACGCCAGGAAGCCGATCGTAAACGTGTTGAAGCACAAGGTATAGCCGATTATCAAAAAATACTCTCAACAGGCTTGTCAGACAAACAGCTGCAATATGAAGCCATTAAAGCGCAAAAGGAAATCGCCCTCTCACCCAATACCAAAGTGATCATTATTGGCGGTAAAGGGAACCCGATCATGTTGAGTGATAAGTAGAAATATTATTTCCTGTACAGCCCTTTGCTATCAATAAACTCCAAAACAGCGTCGGGCACAAAATATTGTACGTTCTTTTTTTCGGCGATGGATTTACGGATAAACGTTGCCGAAAGCTCCATCTGCGGTGTCATGGTAATAGTTACTGAGGGATGCGAGGCCAGTTCGGCATTTTCATAGCCGGGGCGGGGGTATACAAATATCTGGTAGTCGCGTAATATCAGCTTGTAGTTTTTCCATTTAGGCAGCGTTACCAAATTGTCTGACCCCATGATAAGCGCGAACTCATGTTCAGGGTATTTCTCTTTTAAATGGGTAAGCGTATCAATCGTATAGGATGGCTGTGGTAATTTTAGTTCCACGTCGCTAACCTTGATATTGTTTGAGTTGTCGGTGGCCAGTTTGGCCATCTCCAGGCGATCATAAGTATTGATCAGGTCGCCATATTTTTTAAGCGGATTTTGCGGCGATACTACCAGCCAAACTTTATCCAGCGTGGTATGATTAGCCAGGTAGTTGGCAATGATCAGGTGACCAATATGTATAGGGTTAAACGAACCAAATAGTAGACCTATTTTCATTTCAGTTTTCAGTTGGCAGTAAGCAGTATTCAGTTGGCAGTGTTCAGTCTGCAGTTGGCAACTATTACTGTAGCAGCATTAATTATTCTCCGGATCCAAATTTTCCGGGGTTATCTATCATATATTGAATAAGTCGGCCTATTTCATCAGATAGACCATGTAGTAATTGGTAAATTTCTATTGAAATGTAACCACATTCTTTAGAAAACTCTAACCAACCTTGTGTTTCACTGTTTTCCATATCGGCATCAGTAAGTTTACTGATAAAATGATTTGGATATCTACGTTTTCTGTAGGCTTCTATTGTGCAGATGTTTGTAGAACGGGATGATCTTCTTATCTGATCTGTTAATGAATAGGTTTCTTCTTTAGGAAACTTTTTGGTGATACTGAATATTTCCATGGCAAGGATAAAACTCTTTTTATATAAAACTAAGTCTTTATAACTACCCATCTGCCAACTGGAAACTAATAACTGCCAACTATTTATTCAGGAACCCCCGCACTAATTCCTCCGCCTCTGCGCATGCCGTTTGAAGATCGTGATTTTTTAGTATAATATCAAATTTGGGAGCGTAATTCAATTCTTTTTCAGCTTTGATAAAACGTTCTTTTAATTTATCTCCGCTATCTGTCCCTCGCGAGGTTAAACGTTCTTTTAAAACCGCCAATGATGGCGGCTGAACAAATATAGCCAGTGCCTGCCCGTCGTACTTACGCTTAAGGTGTAAACCGCCTTCTACATCAATATCAAAAATTACGGTTTTGCCCTTTTTCCATATCCGCTCAATTTCGGTGCGCAGGGTGCCGTAAAAAGTGCCCGAGTACACCTCTTCAAATTCAACAAACTGTTTTTTGGCTATGCGGTGCAAAAACTCTTCTTTGCTGATAAAGTGATAGGCCTTATCCTGCTGCTCATCGCCGCGCGGCTCGCGGGTAGTGGCCGAAATAGAAAACTCCAGTTCAGGAAATTTAGTAAGCAGGTGCTTTACTATAGTAGTTTTACCGGCTCCTGATGGTGCAGAAAATATAACGAGTTTTCCTTCTTTGGCCATTTAGTTATTGAGTTACTGGTTATTGAGTTATCAAGTTGCGGGACAATTATCCAATAACTTAATAACCCAATAACTAACTATAATACATTTAATAATTGTTCTTTAATTTTTTCAAGCTCTTCTTTCATGCCCACTACCAGCTTTTGTATGCCGGCATCGTTTGCTTTTGAGCCGAGGGTGTTTATTTCGCGGCCTATCTCCTGCGATATGAAGCCCAGCTTTTTACCGTTGGCATCCGCGTTTTTCAAGGTTTCAATAAAATAGTCGCAATGGGTTTTAAGGCGCAGCTTTTCTTCGGTGATATCCAGCTTGTCGATATAATAGATCAGCTCCTGTTCCAGGCGATTCTGATCAACAGCCTCACGGCCGGCAGCTTCGCTCAAAAATGAATTCAAACGCTCGCGTATAACAGGTACACGTTTAGGCTCTTCCACTTCAACCAATTTCAGGTTTTGCAGAATGGTGCCAATGCGCATTTTTATATCCTGTTCAAGCGTATTGCCTTCATCGCTCCTGAATTGCTGAAACGCGGCCATAGCCTGGTTAAATGTGTTTTCAACGATTTTCCATTCATCTTCTGATGCGGTTTCTTCGTCATACTTCACCACCTCGGGCAAGCCAAGTGCTAATTGCAGCAAGTTGCCGGCCGGCTCATTTAACTCATCGCTAACCGCTTTTAGCTGGTTGTAGTAGTTCTTTAACAGTTCGGTATCAATACCTGCCGCTTTAACCGATGAGTTTGCCTGCTCAACGTTGATGGATAAATTTACCTTTCCGCGCTCAATTTGCTTGCTGCATTCGTTACGCAACTGAAACTCTTTTTCGGAAAATATTTTGGGAAGGCGCAGCGAAAGCTCAAGGAACTTACTGTTCAGGGATTTTACCTCGACCGTGTATTTTGTGCTACCCGAGTCGAAACTGGCAATTCCATATCCTGTCATGGATTTTATCATGTGCAAAGATAGTTTTTTTGAGGATTAATGATGCCTGATCTTCCACGATTCACCAATCTTTAATCTTCAATAACCAATCTTCAGTATTAATTTTTAACACTTTTTTACATTACGGCCAAAGCCAAATGCCTATTTTTGTAAATTGAAAAAGCCATTAATGCGTTTTACTTTACTATTTATTTTAGGTGCCTGCCTGTCGTTAAGCGCATCGGCACAGCAGTTATTTACGGTAAAAGGTATTATCTTTAAAAAGAACACCCCTGTAACTATAGAGCAGGCAGTTATCACCAATCTTAACAGAAAAACAACGGCATTGAGCGATGACCTGGGGAGTTTTTCGATAGAGGCAGCCATCGGCGATTCCCTGCTTTTTAAAAAAGCCGATTACACTAATGAATATATGGTGGTTTTATCCCGCAGTATGCAATCTATTTATATGCAGCCGGTTATTCGCCTGAATGAGGTGGTTATTAAGGATAAAAGCCGCCAGCAGGAGTTGAATGATGTAATGAGCGATTATAAAAAGAAAGGCCAGTATTACACGCTCGATCCCAGTGTAATGTCGGTACTTAATTCGCCGTTAACAGGTTTGTATGAGTTGTTTGGCAAAGCACCCGCGCAGGCCAGGCGTTTCAGGCAGTTTACTAAAGAAGATCAGGAACGATCGGCAATAGCTAAACGATATAACCGCCAGATAGTGCAGCAGATCACTAAAATGCCTGATACAGAGGTTACCGATTTTATGCTGGCCTTTACCCCATCATACGAGGATATAAAAATATGGAGCGATTATGATATCATCAGCTATATCAAAAAATCATACCAGTATTTTATACATCATAAGGATGCGTTGAAGATCCAGAAGTTATATTAACATTTCACTGTCTTTTTCTTCTTGCCCAGCGAACCTCTGTCTTTAACTTTTTGAATATATGTAATTGCCGACGGAACTTTACAGGCCGTATCGCCCTTATCAACCATTACAGGGCCAATTCTTTCGGCCGCGGCAATGGCGGCATCAGTTAAAGGGGTAACGTACGACCCTAACGAAATAATAAAATTATTCATAACCGACCGCACACGGTTTTGCGACGAATGGATGGTTTTTTCTACCCGGTCAAGCAAAGCTTTAAACTGATCTATAGCTAATTCACTATCGGGTTTCAGAGCGACAAGGTTGCTTAAAGTGGCCCAGCCCGCTGTTGCTATATATTCATCCTCGTCATCTATCCACTGCAAAGCCAGCTCATAACCATATGGGTTGCCGGCGGTTACCCAGGGCACGGTATATTCATTGATGTTGTTTGATACGGCACGCTTAACCCAATCCTGCAGGTCGGCTTTGCTCATTTTCGTATCATCGGTAATTAATCCGGCTAAATACATGGCATCGGCGTTCCCGGTAGCATATAGCTCTTTAGCCAGCTCATAACTTTTCCCGGTCTTTTTTTGGATGATCTTCAGGTCCTCAACCTTTACACCAAAAAAGGGTTCTTTTACACCATGCTTAAGCAGTATGCTTTTTATCTTGTCGCTGCCTGCGGTTTTAAGCTCGGCCATAACTTCGTTTGCTGTCATCATGATGGGTCAGGATTAATAGTAAATCATTAAATGTCTGTGTATTAGCTTAGCTAATTTAATGAAATATATTAAAATTATAAGGGAGAAATCTGAATAAAAAGGAGAAGAGGGGTTTATATGCCCAATGCTTCGCAGGCGCGCTCGGCAGCCAGTTTTTCGGCGTTTTTTTTGCTGAACTCTTTGCCGGTACCCATCATTTGCCCGTCAACGCTGGCCTGTACGGTAAAGAGCTTGGTGTTTTCGCCATCACTGTTCTCAATCAGGTCGAACGATATATCCTTGCCATGGCGCTGGCACCATTCTATCAGCTTACTTTTAAAATTGGTTTCGGTTTGTTCGAGTGTATGGATGTCTATGTGCGATTTGATGATGTGGTTCACCAAAAAATGGCGGGTAAAATCATAACCTTTATCCAGGTAAACAGCACCTACCAGCGCTTCAAAGGCATCGCCCAGTAAAGAGCCCTGGCGGGTTGGGCCTAAGGCACGGTTATCATACTCTATCAATTGCTCAAAGCCAAGCTTGCGTGCAAGTTGATTTAAGTTTACACGGCTTACAATTTTTGAACGCAGCTCGGTTAAAAAGCCCTCATCCTCATACGGATAAAGCTTAAAAAGAACCTCGGCTACCACACTTCCTAATACGGCATCGCCCAAAAACTCAAGGCGCTCGTTACTGTTTTTTACGCCTTTTTTTACATTTTGCGCAACAGATTTGTGCCTGAACGCCAAACGGTACAGCGATAAATTACCAGGCACAAAACCCAATAAATTTTTTAAAACTTTAACGTATTTTCTGTGTGGAGATAGGTATAATTTATATAACCGGCTAACAGGCATCCACTATTGATCTTCGTATTTTTTAAATATCACGGAAGCATTATGGCCACCAAAACCAAAGCCATTGCTTTGCACTATGTTAACTTCCCTTTTTTGCGCCTTGTTAAACGTAAAGTTTATTTTCGGATCAAAAGCAGGATCGTCGGTAAAGTGGTTAATGGTTGGCGGTATCATGCCATTATTTAAAGCCAATATTGATGCAATAGCTTCAACAGCACCGGCGGCGCCCAACAAGTGGCCCGTCATTGATTTTGTTGAGCTGATATTTATCTTGTAAATATCTTCGCCAAAAACATCCATTATCGCTTTAATTTCCTGCGGATCACCAATTGGGGTTGATGTTCCGTGAACATTTACGTAGTCAATATCTGATGGTTTTAAGCCGGCATCCTCTAAGGCGGCTTTCATAACCAATGCGGCACCAAGCCCTTCAGGATGCGGCGCTGTCATGTGGTAAGCATCGGCACTCATGCCTCCGCCCAGCATTTCAGCATAAATTTTAGCTCCGCGTGCTTTGGCGTGTTCCAGTTCTTCTAAAATGATGGTACCAGCGCCTTCGCCTGCAACAAAACCGTCGCGGTCAAGATCAAACGGGCGTGAGGCCGTTGCCGGGTCATCATTACGTACCGATAACGCGTGCATTGAGTTAAAACCACCTATGCCTGCCTCATTGATAATAGCTTCAGAACCACCGGTAATAAACATATTAGCTTTACCCAGGCGGATATAGTTAAATGAATCTATAAGCGAGTTGTTTGATGAAGCACAGGCAGAAACGGTTGTGAAATTTGGCCCGCGTAATCCATATTTAATAGAGATGTGCCCGGGGGCAATATCCGCTATCATTTTTGGAATAAAGAAAGGGTTAAAACGTGGTGTGCCATCGCCTTTGGCAAAAGCTATCACCTCATCTAAAAAGGTTTTTAAACCGCCAATGCCCGACCCCCAAATAACGCCTATACGGCTGGTATCCAGTTTTGAGAAATCTAAGCCGGCATCTTTTACTGCTTCATCGGTTGCATACAGGGCGTATTGCACAAATGGATCGAGCTTGCGCGCATCCTTTTTACCTAAGAAAGCATCTGCATCAAAGTTTTTTACTTCGCATGCAAATTTTGTTTTGAACAGTGTGGTATCAAAACTTTTAATTAAAGCTGCGCCACTTACTCCATTGATAAGGGCGTTCCAATATTCAGGAACGCTGTTGCCAATTGGAGTAAGTGCCCCAAGCCCGGTTACTACAACTCTTCTAAACATTTAGTATGAATTAGAGAGCCTTATTTAACGTTTTTTTCAAGGTAAGCAACGGCTTGGCCCACAGTGCCAATTGTTTCAGCCTGATCGTCAGGAATAGCCACATTAAATTCTTTTTCAAACTCCATGATAAGTTCCACGGTGTCTAAAGAGTCAGCACCAAGATCATTGGTGAAGCTAGCCTCTGGTGTAACTTCACTTTCGTCAACACCCAGTTTTTCTACGATTATAGCTTTTACTCTTGAAGCGATATCAGACATAGTATTATGTTTTAATGATTAATAATTCAGTGCAAAGAAAAATAAAATCTATCAAATATCAAATCTAAAACTTTTTAGTTTAGAGGGTAACAAAATTTTAGTTCAAAAGGTTTCAATTTGTATTTTTACAAGCGCAAATGTAATGATAATTGAATAGGAAATATTTAAAGTTTGAGATAGATCTTGATTTTGTGCTGATAGCGGTCACAACTTCGCTAAAAGACTATCGTGTTTGTTACCTTATTAACAAGCATTTAAACTTTAACTTTACCCGTACCGATGATTTAGCTATTGATATTTACCCGGGTGCGGCGCCTGTGCTTTTCTCTTTATTCCTGTATAACTGGGAGGCCAGCGAGACAGATTTCTACTTTATAGGCAATAAAGGATCAGATGGTTACCTGATACCCGAGATGAAAAAGGCAGATTATTTTTTAATGATCAAAAATTATATTGATGACACCGACCTCGACAAGCTGGTATCGGCACTTAACCGTATACCTGAAATTGTAGCGGCGGTAAAGATTGACCCAAAAAAAATAAAATCACGCGAAAATCTGCTATTTTAGCGCAAAATTTAAAAGGTGTTATCATCACACTATTGTGAATAATGACCCATATGAAACTGATAACTATGAATATACCATATAACCGAACCAAAATTGTTGCTACAATGGGGCCCGCTTCAGCTCCGAAAGAAACATTGTTAGCTATGATAAAGGCGGGCGTAAATGTATGCCGTCTTAATTTCTCGCACGGAAAACCACAGGATCACAAAAAAGTGGTTGATACCATCAGGGAGATCAACGAACAGCATAAAACCAACGTAGCCATACTTGCCGATCTGCAGGGACCTAAGATCCGTATTGGCCTGGTAAAGGATGGCGGTATACACTTAGTAAACGGTACACATATTAATATAACTACGCATGAGTGTATTGGCGATGATAACCAGATCTATATTACTTACGATACTTTCCCTCAGGATGTACAGGCCAATGAAATTATTTTACTGGATGACGGAAAGATACAAATGCGCGTTATTGAAACCAATAAGGTTGATAAAGTAGTTTGCGAGGTAATGCACGGTGGTATTTTAACTTCGCGCAAAGGCGTTAACCTGCCAAATACCAAAGTATCTATCCCCAGCTTAACCGAAGAGGACCTGGAAAATCTGCAATATGCCCTGGAGTGGGATGTTGATTGGGTAGGCCTTTCGTTTGTGCGTAATGCTGATGATATTACCGAGCTTAAACAAGTAATAGCACGCAGCGGCAAAGCTGCTAAAGTAATAGCCAAGATAGAAAAACCTGAAGCCATTGATAATATTGATGCTATTATAGCAGCTACCGATGGTGTGATGGTGGCCCGTGGCGACCTGGGTGTTGAAATGCCTTTAGAAGAAGTGCCTCTGTTACAAAAAATGATTGCCCGCAAATGTCGCGCGGCTTCAAAACCGGTAATTGTGGCTACCCAGATGCTGGAATCAATGATCACTACCCCGCGCCCAACCCGGGCCGAGGTGAATGACGTAGCCAACTCGGTACTTGATGGTGCCGACGCGGTGATGTTAAGCGGCGAAACATCAGTTGGTGAGTTTCCGCTGATTGTTATCGAGACCATGGCTAAAATTGTGCGTAACGTTGAAGAATTAGGTTATCCTTACCATACCACTAAAGAATCGGATGGCGACATTAACTCGCCGGGCTATTTAAGCGATGCCGTGTGCGAATCGGCAGTCTACCTGGCCGATCATACCAGTGCCGTAGGCATCGTATCCATGACCACTTCGGGCTATACCGCTTTTCAAATATCAAGCTACAGGCCAAAAGCCCGCACATTTATATTTACAGCTAACAAACACCTGTTAAATGCATTAAGCCTGCTTTGGGGCGTACGTACCTTTTATTATGATAAGGTTGAAAGTACCGATCAAACCATAAGCGATGTGAACAATATGCTTAAAGCCGAAAACCTGATACAGGAAGGTGATGTGGTAATTAACACTGCCGCGGTGCCAATTGTTAATCATGGCAAAACCAATATGCTTAAGGTATCGGTTATCGAATAATTTAAGTTATTTTATCACTTAAGGTTTTATAAAAAATAAAAGTTAGCTTTACACCCAATTTAAATCAATTATAATGCAAGGAACAGTAAAATTTTTTAATGTAACAAAAGGTTTCGGCTTTATCGTACCAAGTAATGGCGATGCCGAGGTATTTGTTCATTCAACAGGTCTTATCGATCAGATTCGTGAAAACGATACGGTTGAATACGAAGTTGAAAATGGCAAAAAAGGCCTTAACGCGGTAAATGTAAAAGTAGTTTAATTATAAACTTATTTGCTAATCTCGTACAAAAGCATTCCCGTCAATTGACGGGAATGCTTTTTTTTATGCACTTTAAGCGCGTTAGTATATTTCTGCAAGGCAAACCTTTATGAAAACTATATCACGGTTGCCAAAGTAATAATCCCAATAAATTCTTAATATTCCCATAACACTAATTAAACAAATATACTTTTTTTGACACTTAGTATTTAATAAGGTTTAAACAAATTTAAAAAGATGCGGATATTAATTTATTTCTCCGGTTCAACAAAATAATCTAATGGTGTAAGGTCTGCTATCCTTTTCCATGCCCAATAACCGTCGTATCTGAAACCTAATACAGGTGTTAAACTGCCATTTTTATCGATCTTTATGGTATCAGCAAGCGGATAAATGCGCGAGATCTGTCGTTTGGGAGAATCCGTACTCTTATGTTCAAGTACTAATCCTGTTTCTTCATATTCAAGCGGCACCCCTGTTTTATAAAACAACGGCGATTCTTTTTCCTTAGTATATATGATTAGATATCCGGTGCGGGTACTATCGTTACCTGGTATTTTAGGCTTTGATAACAATGTTTTAAAGCCACCAGCATTTTTAATAAATGTTGTATCAATAGAAATACGATAAACATCAATTTTATCTTTCTTAACTTTCTGTTCTTTTATTTTGCTATTACCGGTTGTGTCGGGAACTTTAAAAATAATGAACCCTTCTTTTGCTGCTTCCTGAACTGTGCTATTATTCATCACCATCCTAAAAAAATGCCTGTCGGAGCCCAAATAGGCAATTCGCCGGTTCTTCTCCCATTCTTTTTGCTGCTTAGTGGTACCTTTTAATTCTTCAAAGTACGGAGCACCTCCTATTGTACAAATTTTGGTTTGCCCATTGTACTCATACCTGGTTAAAAGGTATTTGATCCTGTAACCTAACGCTGCGTTTTCTATGATCAGAAAATCATTGGCACTTGCTACCATATTATGGGTTTCTTTATTATACCTGAATTTTATTATGTCAGAGTTTAATAGTTTACATTGTTGCGCATTATCTGTCCGCCCGATAAAATTTCTGATGAATAAATCCAGGTACATGGGCCTCATATATTTGTCGGGCGTGTAAAACGCAGTTACATTAACCGTATTAAGCATGGTATTACTTTCTGTTAATACAGCAGAAATATTAACAGGTTTATTATTTACGCTAATGCTTTGAATAAAAGTGTCAAACCCTAACATCTTAATAACTATCTCATAACTTCCTGATGAGATAGCATTAAGAAAAAATTGACCTTTACTATCAGTTGAAGTGATATACCTGGAGTTGGTTATAAAAACCGTTGCTCCTGCAATAATTTCTCCCTTTTTGTCGGTTACGGTACCGCCTACAAAGAAAGTATTTTGAGCTTTAGCGCAAAAACCAGCAAGTAATAGTAATGTACAAAGCAGATGTCTCATATTTTTTAGCATGTTATATTGTATAATACTCAAATTGCTACGAATGGGGGGTAATTTAAATTGCCAACTTTTCTTAACCCACTCCTGTTTTTCCACAAGGTTAATTATTGTAAATTAATAACTTAAACAAGAGAGCAGTATACACACGCAGCCTCTCCACAGGGTGTGGAAAACTCCGGATAGGCATTGGCCCCATAGAAAATTAGCTTTGATATAAAACCCCCGAAAGGTTTTTTAAACTGATCTTGATTACTTATTAATTAAACTGATATGGGCGAGAAACTTACCAAGAACACACCGGCACCAAAACAAGGTAAAGGGCTAAAAATTAACCGGTATTTTACCAAAGAAGGCACTAACGTATTTGATCTGTTTAAGTATGAAATGCGCTCATCTGTCATTCGTAACCCGGCGGGCGATGCCGTGTTCGAGATGAATGATGTAGAGGTACCGTCAAGTTGGTCGCAGGTAGCTACTGATATCCTTGCCCAAAAATATTTTCGCAAAGCAGGCGTACCACAGCCTGACGGCACCACAGGCTCAGAAAAAAGCATTAAACAGGTTGCCCACCGTATGGCCAACTGCTGGAAAGACTGGGGCATGCGCTACGGTTATTTCGCATCGCCTAAAGATGCTGATATATTTTATGACGAAATAGTTTACACGCTGACCGGGCAATTGGCGGCGCCCAACTCACCGCAATGGTTCAACACCGGCTTGCATGCCTCGTACGGCATCACCGGGAAGCCGCAGGGGCATTATTATGTTGATGCTGTTACAAAGGAGCTCAGTAAGTCAACCTCGGCTTATGAGCGCCCGCAGCCACATGCCTGCTTCATTTTATCAGTTGATGACGACCTGGTGAACGAGGGGGGTATTATGGACCTTTGGGTACGTGAGGCGCGCATATTTAAATACGGTTCGGGCGTAGGAACTAACTATTCAAAAATTCGTGGCGATAATGAAAAGCTTTCGGGCGGGGGCTATTCGTCTGGCCTGATGTCGTTCCTGAAAATAGGCGACCGGGCAGCCGGGGCCATCAAATCGGGCGGCACTACCCGCCGCGCGGCCAAAATGGTTTGCCTGGACCTGGATCACCCCGAAATTGAAGGCTTTGTGAACTGGAAAGTAGAGGAAGAGAAAAAAGTTGCAGCATTAATAGCCGCCGGGTACTCATCCGATTATGAGGGCGAAGCTTACCGTACTGTTTCGGGCCAAAACTCGAACAACTCGGTACGTATACCCAACAGTTTTTTCAACGCCCTGAAAACCGGTGCTAATTGGGACCTGACTAGCCGTATGACCGGTAAGGCCATCCGCTCTATATCATCACAAAAACTTTGGGACGATATTGCTTTTGCCGCATGGGCCTGTGCCGACCCGGGCGTACAGTTTGACAGTACGATTAACGAATGGCACACCTGTCCTGAAGGCGGGCGCATCAACGCGTCGAACCCTTGCTCAGAATATATGTTCCTGGATAATACGGCCTGTAACCTGGCATCAATTAACCTGGCTCATTTTTTTGACGCTAAAACCCGCGCGTTTGATGTGCAGGGCTTTGAACATGCCTGCCGCATATGGACCATCGTACTGGAGATATCCGTACTGATGGCTCAATTTCCATCAAAAGAGGTTGCCCAATTATCGTATGATTACCGTACGCTGGGATTAGGCTACGCTAACCTGGGCTCGGCCCTCATGGTGAACGGTATTCCGTATGATAGTGATAAGGCACGTGCCATAGGCGGCGCTATTACCGCTATTATGACGGGCACGGCTTATGCAACTTCGGCCGAAATGGCCCGTGAGCTGGGCACCTTTAGTAAATATGAAGACAATAAACAGCATATGATGCGTGTTATGCGCAATCATCGCTATGCGGCATATAACTCTATAGAAAATTATGAGGGACTGGAAATATTGCCTCCGGGAATTAACCCTAAATATTGCCCTGATTATTTATTAAGCGCCGCCTGCAATGCCTGGGATAAAGCCGTTGATATGGGCGAGCAGCATGGCTATCGCAATGCGCAGGTTACTGTTATTGCACCAACCGGAACCATAGGTTTGGTGATGGATTGCGATACTACCGGTATTGAACCTGATTTCGCGCTGGTAAAATTCAAAAAACTATCGGGCGGTGGTTATTTTAAGATCATTAACCAGGCTGTGCCAGAGGCATTGAGCAATTTGGGTTACACAGTACAGGAAGTTACCGCTATCGTAAACTACGCCAAAGGTGCAGCGACTTTAAAAGGCGCGCCGCATATTAATACAGATACATTAAAAGCCAAAGGCTTTACCCCTGATGAGCTGGAAAAACTGGACAAAGGGCTGGCTTCGGCTTTCGAGATAGGCTTTGCATTTAATATATGGAGCCTGGGCGAAGAGTGTTTGCAACGTTTAGGCATCAGTGCCGATCAATATAACGCGCCTGATTTTAATGTATTACGCACTTTAGGCTTTAACCGCCAGCAAATTGCCGAAGCGAATGAATACATATGCGGCACCATGACCATTGAGGGCGCTCCTTACCTGAAACCAGAACATTACCCCATATTTGATTGCGCCAACAAATGCGGCGCCACCGGGCAGCGCTATATTCACGCGCATGGACATATTAAAATGATGGCTTCGGCGCAGCCGTTCCTGTCGGGTGCTATATCAAAAACCATTAACCTGCCTAACGAGGCCGAGGTGGATGAGATAAAAGATTGCTACGAACTGTCATGGCAGCTGGGCTTAAAGGCAAATGCTTTGTATCGCGATGGCTGTAAATTGTCACAGCCCTTATCAACAAAATCTGATATTGTAGAAGAAGCTGACGATAAAATAGAAACTGTTGAAGAAGTGTTAGGTGAGGCGGCAAACGCCAAATTAAGCGACCTGACCTCTGAGCAGGTGATCGAGGCGGCCATCGCCATCATGGATAAATCAAAAGATACCAACTTTATGCGCCAGCTTTCGCGGGTGGTGCAAAAAAAGAGCCTGCCGTTTAAGCGTCGCGGCTATACCCAAAAAGCCAGTATTGACGGGCAAACCGTGTTTGTGCGCACCGGCGAGTATGAAGATGGCACCTTAGGTGAAATATTTGTGGATATGCATAAAGAGGGAGCTACCTTCCGTTCGCTGATGAATTGTTTTGCTATAGCGGTATCGGTAGGCCTACAGTATGGTGTGCCGCTTGAAGAGTACGTAGAGAAATTCACTTTTACCCGTTTTGAGCCTGCCGGGATGGTGGTTGGCCACGCCAATATAAAAAGCTCCACCTCCATTATCGATTATATTTTCAGGATGCTGGGTTATGAATACCTTGACCGTACCGACCTGGTGCACGTAATTACCGAGCAAAAAGGTATTACCGGTAACCCGCAAATGGAAGACACAGATATCAATCCCGACGAAACTAATATTTACGAGCCTGTAATGGTTGAAAAGGGGGGGGCTCAAAAACAATTCAGTGTTGATTTAAGCATGGGGGTGCAAAGTGATGCGCCGGCCTGCAATGTTTGCGGGCATACTACTTTACGTTCAGGTACCTGTTACAAGTGTTTAAATTGCGGCAATTCTATGGGTTGCAGTTAATTATATTTCATCATTGGCTTGCTATTTGCAAATCTTACCTAAAGAAATACCACGGTTTTTGGCGAGGTGTTTTGATGATGAAATTATAAACCTGTCTGTTGTAACTTTTTTGTTACATACGCTTTGCTTGTATGTAGTTAAAAATTATATTGCAACTGATTAACTCTAAGTAACAAATTGATTAAACCAGGGTGGAGATATGCCTTTGCGGCATATATGATTTTATTTTGCAGTGGGGCGCTATTTGCCCAGGATAAGGAGGATTCGCCCGAAGTGCTGCGGCGGCAAACGGATGCAAAGGACGTTATCGCAAATTTTTTTAGCAAAACGCACAAAGGCGATACCACCGCAGGCGGAAAAACGCACTCCAATTTTTCTACACTCCCTTCGGCAGGATA